>OZ244844.1:3797500-4131610 GCA_965220805.1 Alphaproteobacteria bacterium | reverse complement strand
AATGGAAGGTCCATATCATGGGCGAGGACGGCACGGCGCCCAAGACGCCGGAGTGGGCCGAGGTGGAATGCGGGGTCGAGGCGCACGTGATCCGTGCGCTCGCCCGAAAGTGGGGCAAGTCCAGGACCTATCTCGGGGCCGGCGGCTGGGGCAACTCCGTGGGCAGCGCCAATCGCCAGTCGACCGGTGTGCAATGGGCGCGTTCGATGGTTTGCCTGGCGGCGATGCAGGGCATGGGCAAGGCGGGCTCGAACATGGGCAACCTGCAGTTCGGCACTCCGATCGACTACACGTTCTGTTTTCCCGGCTACGTGGAAGGCGGCATTTCGGGCGATCTGGAATACACCGCGTCTGCGGTCAGCAATTATCAGCGCATGCCGCACCTCATGACGGTGAACAGCGTCAAGCAGAGGATCCCGCGCCTCAAGTTGGCCGATGCCATTCTCGACGGAAGGTGCGAAGGCAACGTCATGGCCGTCGACAGCGTGACCGGCCAGTTCGAGAAGCACATCTATCCGGCCGAAGGCTATGCGCCGGTGGAAATGCTCTATCGCTACGGCAGTTCCTATACCGCGACGATCGGGGATTCGAACCGCCTGATCGAGGCGTTCCGCTCACCCAGGCTGAAGTTCATCGTCAACCAGTCGATCTGGAAGAACAACGAGACGGTCTTTGCCGATGTGATACTACCCGCCTGCACCAACTACGAGCGCTGGGATATCGGAGAATGGGCGAATCCCGGGGCGCTGGTCTTTCACGCCCAGTCGCAGCTGAACCACCGGGTCGTGGCGATGCAGCACAAGTGCATCGAGCCGGTGGGCGAATCCAGATCGGACTACGAGATCTTCTTTGCGCTCTCCAAGAAACTCGGGCTGTCGGACTACTATTCCGAGGGCATGACCGAATACGACTGGGTGAAGCGGGTCTACGAATCCTCCGACATGCCCAAGGTCATGCCGTGGAGGAAGTTCCTCAAGCGGGGTTACTATGTCGTGCCACCGGATTCCGAGGACACCCGCGTGCCGACGGCCTACAGCTGGTTCGCGAACGAGGAAAAGAAGAACGTGCCCGATGCAACACCCGTGGCCAGCGAATACAACACGGAGTGGCTGAAGGGCCTGCAGACGCAAAGCGGCAGGTTCGAGTTCGTGCCGGAGACGCTCAGACGCAATCCACCCGAGGTCGACCGTCCCGCCGTCAACACCTACCAGCGCGGCTGGGAAGGTTACTGGGACGAGGAGCGTCGCCGAAAGTATCCGCTGCAGATGATTGCTCCTCACCCTCGCTACAGCTTCCACACGATGGGGGACGGAACCGATTCGTTCCTGTCCGAGATCGAGGATCACCGGGTCTGGGTGGATGGCTGGCCCTACACCAAGATGCGGATCCACCCGGAAGACGCCGAAGCGCGGGCCATCACGGACCGGGCGCTCGTGCGCGTCGCCAACGACCGCGGAGGCCTGGTCTGCGCGGCGCAGGTCACGGCGAGGATCCGCAAGGGTACGGTCCACGTCTACGAATCCTCGTCTCTCTACAGGTCCGCCGGCGAGCCCGGCAAGTCGGTCGATCTCGGCGGCGGTGCGAACCAGGTCTCGTCAGGACGCATGCAGGTCAGGAACTCGCATGCCGGCGCCGGCAACTCGATCCTCGTGGAGGTCGAGAACTGGAACGGAAAGGCAGGCTTTGAATGACGAAGTGGAACATGGTCCTGGATGTCGATCGCTGCAACAACTGCCGGAACTGCTTCCTCTCGGTTCTCGATGAATACGCCGAGAACGAACACACAGGATACAGTGCCCCGATTCCGCGCAAGGGCGCGCACCTGATGGAAATCGATACCCATGAAAGGGGCAGCGGCCAGGACCTGGACGTGACCTACGTCCCGGTCACCTGCAACCACTGCGATGATGCACCCTGCATGAAGGCCGCCGAAAAGGGTGCCGTCTACAAGAGACGGGACGGGATCGTGATCATCGACCCGGTCAAGTCCAAAGGGCAGAAGCAGATCGCAAAGGCCTGTCCCTTCGGCCGTGTCTACTGGAACGAAGAACTGCAGATCCCGCAGATCTGGACCTTCGATGCGCACCTGCTGGACCAGGGCTGGGAACGACCCCGCATGGCAGATGCCTGTCCGACGCTGGCCATCGAGACCGTCAAGTGCTCCGATGCCGAAATGGAATCCCGTGCACAACGCGAGAACCTGCGCACGCTGCAACCGGAACTGGGCACGAAACCCAGGATCTACTACAGAAACCTGGACCGGATCTTCGAAAACTTCGTCACGGGTTCCGTGCTGGTGAAATCCGGTGACACGCTGGATATCGTCGAAGGCGCCGAGGTCGTCCTCAGGCGGAATGAAAAGAAGACCATCGAAACCAAGACCGATTTCTTCGGCGACTTCTAGTTCACGGGCCTGTCTTGCGAACCCACCGAGATCGAGATCGAAGTGCGGCACGACGGCAAGACCGGGTCTCGGCGAATAACCCTCGCACGATCCGGTCGGGTGGATCCGTTCATCCTCGAGGCCTGAGCCGGCACATCTTTCCCGGCGGACGTGTATCCGGATGGAGCCGGCACGATTCGGAGCGGCCCGCAAAGGGAAGGATGAATGGAACCTTTCTCGCCCGGGTCGCGTTCGCACGGAGCGTCCAGGGCGGATCATACCGTTGTCTTCCCGCCCTGAGGACGCCGTGGAACGGCATGGCGAACCATCGCCTGGCGTGGATGCGGCCAGCATGGCCCGCTCCCGTGCGCCGTCGACGCTCATGTCGTCAGCATCGCCAACGACCTTCCAGATCCGCTTTGCCTCGACCGGGGTGTGAATGAAGTAACGTCTGCACCCGCAGGGTAGACGCGGACGCCGAATCCCTTGAGGGCGGCATCGCGGATACCTATGGTGGTCTTTCGTGGCCGCAGAGCCGCGATGCGCGCTTGAGTCAATCGTGTCGTGGCCATGGATTCCCTCCCTGCCTTGAGTTGCAGACACGGAGAGATCTGGCGCGGAATCATCCCGCAGTTGCAGTTGAGAGAGAAAATAAGTGTCGTTAAAGCAGGTAGTTAGAACCAGTTATGCGGTTCTCGGTGTGACACGGTCATGTACCGGACTGTACTGGAAGGACCGTCTTGGAGACGATCATGCCGTCATGACGTTGGCGCAGCGTCTCGACCTGCCGGAAGTCCTGGCCCGCCTGCTGGCAGCCAGGGGTGTGGAGGCTTGTGACGTCGAGGGATTTCTCGAACCCCGCGTGAAGCACCTGATGCCCGATCCTCTCGGTATGGTCGACATGGCGGGCGCTGTCCGACGCATCGCGGATGCCGTCGAGGCGGGCGAAACGATCGGTGTTTTCGGCGACTACGATGTCGACGGCGCCACGTCGACAGCCCTTCTCGTGCGTTACCTCGACTGCCTCGGCACGAAGACCGTGGTTCATATTCCCGATCGCAGGAAGGAGGGATACGGGCCGAGCATCAATGCCATCGCGTCCCTGAAGGAGAGGGGTGCAGGTCCGGTGGTGACGGTGGATTGCGGCATTACGGCACATGAGCCTCTGCGTCTCGCGCATCAGGCGGGAATCGATGTCATCGTGCTCGATCACCATCAGGTGACAGGCGAACTGCCCCTCGCCACGGCACTGGTCAATCCTAACAGGCCCGACTGCAACAGCGGACTTGGCTACCTGGCGGCCGTTGGCGTGGCATTCATGACCGTTGTCGCGATCAACAGGGAACTGCGTCAGCGGGGCCGGTTTGGTGACGGTTCCGAGCCCGATCTCATGCAGTGGCTCGATCTGGTGGCCCTGGGCACGCTCTGCGACAACGTGCCCCTTACCGGACTGAACAGGGCGCTGGTGCGTCAGGGGCTGAAGGTTCTGGGCCGTGGCGCCAATGAGGGGTTGTCGGCCCTTGGCCGTTCGGCACGTCTGGCTGAAGACCCGACAGCCCACCATGCGACGTTCGTGTTCGGGCCACGCATCAACGCCGGCGGCAGGATCGGCGACCCGGCACTGGGTGTGCGTCTCTTGACCTCGCAGAACGAGGAAGAGGTGGCAGGCATTGCCGTCAGGCTGGATGACTGCAATGTCGAGCGTCGGCGCATAGAGAGAGATGTGCTCGAGGCCGCCATGAAACAGGCCGAGGACCAAGCGCCACGACACTGCTACGTCGTGTCGGGAAAGGACTGGCACCCCGGTGTCGTCGGCATCGTGGCGAGCAGACTGGTGGACCGCTTTTCCCGGCCCGCCGTGGTCATATCCACTGCCGATGCCCCTGGCACGGGATCATGTCGCTCGGTCAGGGGCGTGAACATCGGCGCCGCGGTAGGGCGCGCGGTGGAGGAGGGCATTCTCGTCAGGGGTGGTGGCCATCCCGCTGCCGCGGGCCTGGCGGTCAAGGAAGACAGGATCGCTGACCTCGCTGCCTTTCTCGATGACCATCTGGCCCGGGAGATTGCATCGTTGCCGGACGTGCCCGAACTCGGAATCGATGGCGTTCTCACCGTTGCTGCCGTCAACGAGGAACTGATCCGTTCCATCGAGCGCGCCGGCCCCTTCGGCACCGGCAACGTTCAGCCGCGTTTCGCCATCAAGAATGCGCGCGTCAGCTGGGCGAAGCGGGTCGGGGAACACCATGTCCGGGTGACCGCCACGGATGCCGGCGGCGCGCGACTCGATGCCATTGCGTTCCGTGTCGCGGACGGTCCGTTGGGCAAGGCCCTGCTGACCAGCGACACCGGCGCCTTTCACCTTGCCGGGCATCTGACCATCAACACCTGGCGTGGCAGGCAACGCCCGCAGCTGGTCATCGAGGACGCCGCCGTCGCCACCTGACGTTCACGCGCCACCTGACCTTCACGCGCCACCCGCGCCACCTGACGTTCACGCGCCGCTTGAATTTGTCGAGACGGGCCGTTATCTGAACATCTGCCTTGGACGACCCCTTCGTCTAGAGGTTAGGACACAACCCTTTCACGGTTGAGACAGGGGTTCGATTCCCCTAGGGGTCACCATTTGTGTTTATTTTCAATGAGTTAGAAAGATGACGCCGTCTCCCCGTCCACTGGGAGATGGTGGGAACTGTTCTGCAGCGCCTCCTCTCTTGCAGTCCGCGCTGGTCTGGCTTTCCGGTTTTCCTGGCGACCACAAGGGGAATCGAACCTCTGAGATGTGGTCGAAACCGTGCGACACGTCATGATCTTCGCCCGGAACCGGCATCAGGCGCGTGTTCCGGGAGGCGTGGCGCGCCGAGACGGAGGAACGACATGAATGCGGGACGGACTCTTTATCTCGCGAATCCGTACGGCTTTTCGGCATCGTTGAAGACAGGTCCCCTGCGGGATCTGTGCCGACGACTCGAGGCACTGGGGGCCGAGGTGTGGGAGCCCTTCGAGTCGATTGAAAACCGTGACCGCAGTGCGCCGCAGTGGGCCTGGCGGATCGCCCGCAGCGATGCCAGGGGCGTCAGGGACGCTGACGGGGTCTTTGCCGTCGTCAACGGCTGTCCACCCGACGAGGGCGTCATGGTCGAAGTCGGCCTGGCAATCGCCTGGCAGAAACCGCTCTTCCTGTTCCGCGACGACTTTCGCCGCTGTTCGGACAGCGAGGACTATCCTCTCAATCTGATGCTCTTCGCCGGTTACTCTGCTGAAGGCTGGCGGGATTTCTGGTACGACTCCGTCGAGGAACTTGATCATTCGGAAAAGGCCCTGGTGCGCTGGCTCCAGGGCGAGGACATGCGGTTGCTCGAAGTTTGATCGTTGCCGGGCCGCAGGGAGAGGATGCCGATGAACGGAACAGTATCGGGCGGTTGCCTTTGCGGAGCCATGCGCTACCAGATTTCGGGAGAGCCAAGGTTCTCGCCACTGTGTCACTGTCGCATGTGCCAGAGGTGGACCGGCAGCGCCATGCTGGCCACGGTGGCCTTCGAACGCGATGCGGTCGTGTTCACGAAAGGCGAGCCCAGGGTCTACTGGTCGTCTGACGTCAGCGAGCGGGGATTCTGTCCCGAGTGCGGCAGTTCGCTGTTCACGCGCTACGCGTCGGGAGGGGCCTTCGATGGCATCATCTTCGTCGCCCTGGGGACTCTCGACGATCCGGAGTTTGTTCAGCCGGACGTCCATTACGGGGCCGAGGCGGAACTTTCCTGGATGCAGCGCGAGGACGGTCTCGCACGCGTTTGCATCGATGTCGACGATCCCGGTGAGCAGAACGACCTTTTCGAGCGCCTGATGGAGGCCTCCGTCAAGGTGGGCTGAAGCCCGGTCGAAGAGGGGATGCGGGAGAAAACGTCGTATTGAATCACGCGCCATCAACCACAAGCGGTGAGACCAATCACCGGGATTTGGATGAATCGGCGAGTTCATCGATGGCCTTGCTCACCCGGGAAAAGCCCTGATGTACCGGCTCCAGAGCGAGGATGTACGGTCACTTGAGTCGTGATCGCTGCGGGACCGACAAGGGGGAGAATTCGAACGATGAGCCAAAATACACAGGGCGGTGGTTGCCTGTGCGGGGCGGTGCGCTACGAGATTTCAGGGGAGCCGAGGTTTTCGCCACTGTGTCACTGTCGCATGTGCCAGAGATGGACCGGCAGCGCCATGCTGGCTACGGTGGCCTTCGATCGCGATGCGGTCGTGTTCACGAAAGGCGAGCCCAGGGTCTACTGGTCGTCTGACGTCAGTGAACGGGGATTCTGCCCGGAGTGCGGCAGTTCGCTGTTCACGCGCTATACGTCGGGAGGACCCATTGATCACATCATCTCCATCGGACTGGGGACTCTCGATGATCCCGAGAGTGTTCGGCCGGACGTCCACTACGGGGCCGAAGCGGAACTCTCATGGATGCGGCGCGAGGACGGTCTCGCTCGCATTCACATCAATGTCGACGATCCAGGCGATCAAAATGCCCTGTTCGAACGCCTGTTGGCGGTCTCCGCCGGAGAGGGCTGAAATCCGGTTGAAGGCGGAAGGTGACGGGGACTATCCTTCGAGGCATTCGGGGATGCGGGAGATGACGCCATGTTGAATCACGCGCCACCAGCCAACGGCGACGGGATGGTTCACCGGGTTCTGGATGAATCGGCGGTGTCACGTTTCCGGTCGGCAACCCGCGACGGCAGCGGCCTTCCCAACGAGTGCTACACCAGCCCCGAATGGCTGAAGGCCGAGAACGAGAGAATCTTCGCCCGCACCTGGATGCTCGCCGGTTTCTGTCACGATGTGCCGCAACCGGGGGATGTCTCGCCGGTCGAGATGGCGGGCATGCCGCTCATCATCGTGCGCGATCACGACGGCATGATCAGGGTCTTCCACAATGTCTGCCGGCATCGCGGAGCGGTCGTGGTGGCGAAGCCATGCCAGCGCCAGTCGGTCCTGACCTGCCCGTACCATTCCTGGGTCTACGGCCTCGACGGCCGCCTGCGCATGCGTCCGCACTTCTTCGGCGGTGGCCGTCACGACACGGATCCCGGAGAGGACGCGCCAGGCCTCGTTCCGGTGCGCCATGCCGTCTGGCATGACCTCGTTTTCGTCAACATCTCGGGCGATGCGCCGGAATTCGAGGATCACTGGGAACCGTTCGCCCGGCGCACGAAGGACTACGATTTCGGTGCCCTGCGCTACGCCACGACGCTGGATTTCGACGTCAAGGGGAACTGGAAGCTCATCTACGAGAACTTCTATGACGCCTACCATGTGCCCACGGTCCACCCCAAGCTGGAAGTCTTCACGCCACTCGACACCAGGGTGGCGGTCGATACCGAAGGGCCCTGGTTTCACAACACGTCGATGATCCAGGAGCCCCAGCCGGGACGCGGCATCGGCATGCCCACGTATCCGGGTCTCGACAGCAAGGGACAACGCACCGAGTGGTACTTCCATCTCTTCCCGACGACCGCCATCCAGATCTGGCCCGACCAGCTCGCCATCTTCCAGCTCCACGCCCTGGCGCCGGACAGGACCATGGAGCACATCCACATGTACTTTGTCGGTGATGCCGCGACCGACGAGACTCACGCCGGGTATCGTCAGGACGTCTACGACATGTGGAACGAGCTCAACACGGAAGACTTCGAGATCGTCGAGAACATGCAGGGAGCAAGGACGTCACCGGGATTCGATGGCGGTGTCCTGTCGCCCTACTGGGATCCGGCGACCCAGCACTTCGCGAGACTCGTGACGGGCTTCATGCACTGAACCGACAGGTTAGGGGCCCAGGAGGTCGTCGTCCCAGGGGAAGGGCGAGAGGAGTTCGTAGCCATCGCGGGTGACAACGACCTGCTGTTCGAGCTTGACACCCTCTCCGCCGTGTTCGGAGCCGATGAAACTCTCGACACAGATGACCATGTTCTCCTCGAGTTCACCGTCGTTGCCGTGGTTCTCCCAGTCGATGGGCCAGGGAATGGCCGGCCATTCGTCGCCCATGCCGATGCCGTGGGCCATGACCGGGTAGCGATGCTTGAGGAACTCTTCGGGATAGGGCCAGCAGCCCTTCGAGAAGGCCTCGAAGGAGACGCCGGCCCTCACCAGTTCGAGGTTGTGCTCGACGTTGTCCACGGCGAGGCGGTAGAGGCGGCGCTGCGCGGGCGTCGCTGACGCCGGACCGCACAGGAAGGTCCGGGACACGTCGGCGCTGTAGCCCAGCGGGCCGATCATGCCGCAGTCGAACGCCACCATGTCGCCTGCCTCGATGGCACGGTTCGACGCCTCCTGTTCCCAGGGATTGATGCGCGGTCCCGAAGCGAGGAGCCGGTATTCCAGCCACTCGCCGCCAAACGACGAATTGGTCTGCTGCAGGATCGACCAGGCCTCGTACTCCGTCATGCCCGGGTTGAGGGCCTCGCGGAGCCGTCCCATGCCGATTGCGGCGATCGCACAGGAGTTGGCCAGGCAGCGGATTTCGTCGTCGCTCTTGATCAGTGTCGCCATTTCCACGAGACGGTCGGCGGAGACGACGTCGAGGCCCCGGGAGATGAGGGCATGCACGAGAAGCGGATCGGCGATGTCGAGGGCCACCCGCTTGCCGCCCTGGGCGCGCGCCAGATCCGCGATCTCGCCGGCGAACGACGCAACCATACCCGTGTTGAGCTCACCGGCAGGAAAGTAGGCGAACACCGGCATCGGCCTCAGTTCACCGGTGGTTTCGGGTGTCTCGTGCGGATTGTCCGGATGGATCCAGTCAAAGATGGTGTTGAGGCCGCTTGCGGGAACGAAAACGGCGCTCGACGGCTTGTGGGCGTTGTAGAGACCTGCGCGCAGCATTCCCGTGGCATAGCGCTTGTTGTGGACTCCCAGGAGAAGAAGGCCACAACAGTCCTCGTCGACGATGGCTTTCTGCAGCCTCGCCAGGCGATAGTGCAGCATGCGGCTGACATCGATGACGGCCCCGGCCTCCTCGGGAGTGAAGGCCCCGCCGGCAGGGAACGGGAGGTTTGCGGTGTTCATCGGCGCCACTATCGGCCGGCGTTGTCACGCTGCAAGTTTTTTCCTACCGTCACGTCGTCCGGTCCCGTAGCTCAGCTGGATAGAGCGCTGCCCTCCGAAGGCAGAGGTCACAGGTTCGAATCCTGTCGGGACCGCCATGATTTACAAAATAATCAATTATTTATAGATTTTGTTCAAAGAACTACCAACACCAATATTGTACTTGGACACAGTATCATCATGACTTAAGTCCGAGGGCATTCGGTACACTTGCAGGATACCCAGGATGATGATGGCCATAGATGTGCTTGAGAATTTCGGGTGACATGCCAAAGAACTCTGTGGCCTCATTCATGGTCGAGCCTCCCTGCATGGCCCAAGTGACAGCAGTATTGTGAAGGTCATGCGGTCGACAGTGTTCGATACCCGATGTCACCAGTGCACGCTTCCAAGCCGCCATTATGTCCCTATCAGACCTTCCGTTCACATGGACGAAGTACCAACCACCGTCTTTCCTCCATCGCTTCATATGGACGAGCAACCTCCGTGGAACCGGAATCGTAGGTGTTCGCTTGATCGTTTCAGCTGCGCCCACTCCACGCCTGTACATCCAATAGCCAGCGACCTCATCATCGGGATACTTCAGAACGAGGCTCACGATGGCACGTCCATCCCGCGCAGGATGTGGCTCGATTGACGCCGTGTCTGCGGAAGAACTCTTGTGCCGACACGGCGATGACATCCGCTACTAGCATGGCGTATCCACGAAGGCGCCGCAGGAAACCTGACAATCACAGGCTGGTTAGGCGTACGGGACACCCAACGTCAAGGACGTCGTAGGGTGTCCGTTTACGGAGCACCTTTGAGGCGATCGCCACGAATGTGAAAGCAGCAATAGCAGTGGCAATCAAGTACAGCATCGAACCCACGGATGGTCTTGGACTCCCATATCCAAATCATGCATTCAGAAATGGATTATGATATGGACCAGCATTGCAGGGACTGGATTGTGGTGAGCACCACTCCAACACTGTAAAGACCATAATGCACTGGACTGAGACTATGCCCCGATTCATTCTACAACATTACTCGTATCGCTTTGCAGATCAAATTCTAAACAGCCAGTGGTCAATTAGACAGGAAATAGAATCTGTCTTGACAGATCCAACTATTCCTGTATCCGAACTAGCAAGGCCGAGATTTAACGAGGAGCTGAAACACCGCTTCCTTGAACGCAATTGGGATTCGCAACCCCTTGTGTTTGGTGGTGAAGATGGCGAACCCTTGGCGCGGATGGATTTTTTGAAAGATCGTGTTGGCATTGAGGTTGGTTTTGGGCATGCATCATTTATTGGAATCGACCTCCTAAAGATGCAGATTAGTTCCTATTCTGGCTTAGATAACATTGATATGGGTGTATATGTCGTCACAACTTCTCAATTTCAGAAACGGATGCAGGCTGACTATGGCCAAAAGTGGAGTGGTTCGCTAAAATTTGAAAAAGTGAGAAAGTATCTTCCTCATTTCAAAAGTGCGATACAAGTACCTATACTGCTGTACGGGATTGATTTGGTGTAGCTACATTGAGCATCAATTGTTAGAGTCATGGCAAGCGTCTCTTGGTCCCGTAGCTCAGCTGGATAGAGCGCTGCCCTCCGAAGGCAGAGGTCACAGGTTCGAATCCTGTCGGGACCGCCACGTTCAATTCGAGGCCGGGGAAGATACCGTGCGCCGCACACCTGAACGGCTGTCTCGCGAAATCAGGTCAACACACATGAAGGATAAACCCATGGTTCAATCATTCGACATGCCCCGGCTCACCACCTGGCGTATCGGAGAGAAGGTCTACAGCCCGTTCTCCGATGCCGAGATGACGCGTCGCCAGGACGCCGTGAGGGACTGGATGGCGGCTCATGACGTCGATGCCGCGCTGTTCACCTCGTATCACTGCATCAACTACTACTCGGGGTGGCTCTACTGCAGTTTCGGACGCCGTTTCGGAATGGTCATCACGGCCGATGCGGCGACGACGATCTCGACGGGAACCGATGGCGCACAGTCCTGGCGGCGCAGCTTCGCTGACAACATCGCCTACACCGACTGGCAGCGTGGCAACTACTTCGAGGCCGTGAAGAGCCTCACGAAGGGCGTGCGCCGCCTCGGGATCGAGTTCGATCACATGAACCTCGACTTCAGGCGCGAACTGGAAGAGGCCCTGCCCGGTGTCAATTTCGTGGATGTTGCCAGGCCATCAATGTGGATGCGCACCATCAAGTCCCCGGAAGAGATCTCTCTCATCAGGGAAGGTGCCCGCACGGCCGATATCGGCGGCGAGGCCTGCATCGGGGCGGTCGCTGCCGGCGTGCCCGAACACGAGGTGGCGATCGCGGTCACCGATGCGATGATCCGCGAGATTGCCGGCAACCACCCCTATGTCGAGCCGATGGAGACCTGGGCCTGGGTGCAGTCCGGAATCAACACCGACGGCGCCCACAATCCGGTCACCAACCGAGTCATCGAGTCGGGGGACATCCTCAGCCTGAACGCGTTCCCGATGATCTTCGGATACTACACCGCCCTCGAACGGACCCTGTTCTGCGACCATGCCAGCGACGCCCAACTCGACATGTGGGAGAAGAACGTCACGGTGCACAGACGCGGCATCGAACTCATCCGTCCCGGGGCCAGGTGCCATGAGGTCGCCGCGGAACTGAACGAACTCTACCAGTCTTGGGATCTCCTCAGGTACCGCTGCTTCGGCTATGGGCACTCCTTCGGCGTGCTGAGCCACTACTACGGACGCGAGGCCGGAGTCGAACTGCGCGAGGATGTTGAAACCGAGCTGAAACCGGGCATGGTGGTTTCCATGGAGCCGATGATCATGATCCCGGAAGGCCCCGGCGTCGGAGGCTATCGTGAACACGACATTCTGGTGATCCACGAGGACGGAGCGGAGAACATCACGCGTTTCCCCTTCGGTCCCGAACACAACATCATCCGGAACTGAAGGACCGCCCCACACCATGGACTATCGAGACGAAGTGTATTTCGAGGCCCAGCCGGAACGCGAGGTCGCGTTCACGCAGGATGAGTACGATGCCCGCCTGGCGCGGATTCGCGAAGCCATGGCAGAAGCGGGAGTCGACTGCCTGTTCCTGTCGTCTCCCGAGAGCATGTACTACGTCTCCGGCTACGTCTGCATGTGGTATCACACGGAAAGCCCCATCGAATGGAGCGCGACCAACGGCATCGCCGTTCATGTCGATCATGACCGCTTCATCCACTTCGAGACCGAACGCGAGGCCGTCCTGACGCGGACCTTCACGGTCTCGAAAGACACCCGCTACTTTCCCAAGTCGAGCTATCGCGACGGCACGGCGTTCATCGCCTCGGAGCTGAAGGCCGAGGGCTGGCTCAAGGGCTCCATCGGCCTGGAGATGCACGCCATGCGCCCCAACCGGGCGGGGAGCGACCGCTTCCAGGCGGCATTCGAGGCTGCCGGCGCCACGGTGGTTGAGGGCAGCCGCATCCTGAGGGAAGTGCGCTGGGTCAAGTCTCCCGCCGAAATGGACTGCCTGAAGGAAGGTTGCCGCATTGCGGCCGCAGGGCTTGAACGGGCGCGGGAGGTTCTGCGTCCGGGGGTCACGGAACTCGAGGTCCAGGGAGAGGTGATCAACGCCCTGGCGAAGGCGGGTGGCGAGCTCCAGTCCATGATGATGCCGGTGCTCTCGGGAAAGAAATCCAACGCGGCCCACGCCCTCGCCACGCGCCGCAGGATGCAGGCCGGCGAGACGGTGACGATCGACGTTGCCGGTGTCTGCAAGCGCTACCACATCAACTGCGCCCGCACCTTCAGCCTTGGCGAGCCGCAGCCGGACGTGAAGGACGTGGCCGACCGTTCAGCCGCGGTCATGGACGTGGTGCGCGCGTGCCTGAGGCCCGGGCTGCCGGTGCGTGAGCTCAACGAGAAGGTCAAGGCCCACTACGATGCCGAAGGGTTGTGGATGAGCCGCGGCTGGATTGGCGGCTACGAGATGGGCATCGGCTTCCTGTCGGACTGGGTCGGGAACTTCGTCTACGACCCGCTCTCCGAGAAGAATGCCGATCGCGTCTTCGAACCCGGAACGGCGGTCAACCACGAGATCCAGATCTTCCTGCCGCGGCACGTCGGACAGTTCTTCATGATCGAATGCCTGCTGTTCGAGGAGGACCAGGCTTTCATGGCCACACCGGAGGTTCCCTACCCGCTGATCGTCGTCGAGTAGCAGGGCGTCATGGCGACCTGGATCAGGGGTGGCAGGCTCTACGACGTCCGGGGCGGCGGCTGGCGTGACGGCGACCTTCGCGTGGTCGACGGAAGGATCGCCGCTCCCGGCGGCCGCCCCTCCGGCGACGACGTGGTGATCGATGTCGAGGGCACCTTCCTCATGCCCGGGTTCATCGACTGCCACGTCCATCTCTGCCTGCCGACCGAAGACGGCAACCCGGACAATCCCTGGGGCGGCAGACTGCCGGGGGAGATCGCGATCCACGCGGCCCACGCGGCGGAGCGCACGCTCATGGGCGGCATCACCACGGCGCGCGATGTCGGCGGCTGGGACTACCACGAGATCGCCGTGCGCAACCTCGTCAATCGGGGCAGGCTCCGTGGTCCCCGGCTGTTCTGCGCCGGCAGGCTGCTCTCCATCACCACGTCGACGACGGCCTACTACGCGGGCATGTACGCAACGGCCGACGGTCCCGACGAGGTCCGCGCCGCGGCGCGCCGGCAGCTCGCCATGGGGGCGGACCTCATCAAGGTGATGGCAACGGGCGCGCTCACCAGCACCGAGTACGAGGACGCCCGGGCAATCCAGTATCAGCTCGACGAATTGAAGGCCGCGGTGGCCATCGCCTCGGAAAACTTCAAGCACTGCGCCGCCCATGCGCACGCCTGCGAGGGCATCCGCAACGCCGCCCTTGCCGGCTGCCGCAGCGTCGAGCACGGCAGTTTCGGTGACGAGGATGCCTACGCGCTGATGGCCGAGCGGGGCACCTTCCTCGTGCCGACGCTGTGCGTCCATTCTGCGCTCCTTGCCGACAATCGCGCCTCGGCCAATCTCCTTCCCCATATCCACAGGCGCTACATCGAGACCGAGGAGATCCACCTTGCCAATACGAGGCTTGCCCATCGCGTCGGGGTCAAGATCGCCATGGGCACCGATGCCGGCACCCCAGGCAACCACCACGGCGACAACACCCAGGAGATCGTGCGCATGGTGACGGGCGCGGACCTGTCGCCCGAGGAGGCGATCGCCGCCGCGACGCTCGGCGGGGCGAGTCTGCTCGGCCGGGAGGCCGATCTCGGCTCGCTCGAGGCGGGCAGGTTCGCCGACGTCACTGGCTTTGCCGACGATCCGGTCCGGGACATCCGCGTCGTTCGCGACGTGCGCCTCGTCGTCAAGGGGGGCGAGGTGATGCGGAACGATCTGGGCTGAGGTCAGTACCCCAGCGCGATACCGTCCTTGCGCGGCTCGCTGCCGCCGGCGAGCGTTCCCTTTTCCCAGTCGATCCAGATCGCCTGGCCCCCGCCGAAGGGTTCCGGCGTGATGCCGAGCGGGTGACCGCGGTTGGCAAGGTCGTGCATGACGTGCCCGGGAATGGCCGGCTCCATCATCGCAATACCGTCCTGGTAGCAGAAACGCGGCAGATCGAGCGCCTCCTGAGGAGACATGCCGTAATGCAGCATGTTCTGGAGAACGTGCGTGTGACCCCAGGGCTGGTAGTCGCCGCCCATGACACCGAAGGGCATGATGGCTTTCTCGCCCTTCGTCAGCATCGCCGGAATGATGGTGTGCATGGGACGCTTGCCCGGCGCAATGGCGTTGCGGTGACCCGGTTCCAGCACGAACCCGCAGCCCCGGTTCTGCAGGGTCACACCGGATTTCGGGGCGACCCTGGATGAACCGAACGAGAAGTAGAGCGAGTTGATGAAGCTTGCCGCATTGCGGTCGCGGTCGACCACCGCGAGATAGACCGTCGACGGAGTCGCCGGCAGTTCCGCGGGCGGAAGGCCGACCATGGCCCGGGCAGGATCGATGTGCGAGCGCAGCATGCCGGTGTAGGCAGGAGAGAGAAGCGTGTCGACGGGAACGTCGGCCATGGTGGGGTCGGCGACATAGAGCGCCCGGTCGCGAAAGGCGAGACGCCCTGCCTCGAGGGCAAGGTGAATGCGATCCGCAGACAGTGGATCGCCGCCGGCAGGGCCCCAACCCTCGAGGATGTTCATCATGATGAGCGCCACGACTCCCTGGCCGTTGGGCGGGCACTCGTGAACCCTGTACCCGGCCACGTCGCTGCAGATCGGCTCGACATACTCCCCCGCCGCACCGGCAAAGTCCTCGATCCCGTGAAGACCGCCAAGCTCCCCGAGTCGTGCGACGATGTCCTCGGCAACCCAGCCCTCGTAGAAGCCGGCGCGCCCGCGGCCGGCGATTTCCCGCAACGTGGCGGCGAGCAGCGGTTGAGTGTGAATGGCGCCCGGTTCGGGCGCGTCGCCATCGACCAGGAGGATTCTGGCGGCATGGGCATCGGCGGCAAGGCGCCGGCTGGACGCGCGCCAGGCCTCGTGAATCACCGGCTGGATCACATACCCTTCCTCGGCAAGGCGGATGGCAGGCTGCAGGATCTCGTCGATTCCCAAGGAGCCGTGATCGTCGATCAGCCGGCACCAGGCATCGACTGAGCCGGGGATGGTGACGGCGTGCGCACTGTCGGCGGCGATGCGTGTGATGTTCCGTTCCAGGTACCAGGAAAGATCCGCCTGCCGGGGCGCCCGGCCCGAACCGTTGTAGGCCACGATGCGCGATGTGCCTCGAGGGGCGTAGAGGCAGAACACGTCCCCGCCAACCCCGGTCGACATGGGCTCCACCACGGCAAGCACCGCTGCTGCCGCGACGGCGGCATCCATGGCGTTGCCTCCGCTTCTGAGAATATCGAGGGCAGCCCGGGTGGCATCCCTGTTCGACGTCGCGGCCATGCCGTGCTCGGCATGGGTGGTCGTGCGGGGTGGTGAGGGATATCCGTGCATGGCTCCTTATTCGCCTCTTCGGGCCTAGCGCTTTCTCGGCTGGCCGATGGCTCGGCCGGCATTGGCATGACGTTCGATGGTGCTGTGCGCGAGCACCGTTTCCTGAAGCCGCGTGCGGGCCCGGGGAAGGAACTCCATCATCGCGCGGGTGTTGAGGTTGAAGCCGAGCGCCATGACCTCGTTGGTGGCCGCAAGGTAGCCCTCTTCGGCGTGACTGAGGCTGTGGAAGATGCGAAACCGCTTGGCATCGGCAGCCAGCGCCTGGGTGGTGACGACCAACGGGGCATGGGCCCTGAGCTCGTCCATGTAGTTCACATGGGTCTCGACGACGGCGTACTCAGCGCCGTCCCGTTCCTCGAGGGTCACGGGCTCGTTCATCCGGTCCCAGAACGCCGCCGTCGCGAAATCGCAGATCAGCACGTAGTAGGCCATGTTGAGATGTCCGTACTCGTCGATCCACTCGGGCTTGACGACGGTGTCCAAGCGGAAGAGCGGCACATCGCTGGTCAAGAAGGTCATCCCTGCTTCGTTACGACGAACGTTCTAGCTTTACGTCGGGGCTGCTGCAACGGCATGATCCACCCGCGGCATGTCGAGGAGAGTCGCTGATGCCCCGGCTTCACTTTGACGAGGAGGAACTGGCGGATCGCAGGCGAAGGACCTGCGAACGCCTGCAGGAACTCGGGCTCGATGCTTTGCTCATGTTCCGCCAGGAGACCATGTACTACCTGACCGGATACGACACGGCCGGGTACGCGATGTTCCAGTGCCTGGTGCTTCGCGCCGACGGCGATCTCGTGCTTGTCACGAGATCGGCCGACCGGGAGCAGGCGGCCTTTACGTCGATGATCCCGGATGTGCGCATCTGGGTCGATCGTGGCGGCGCCAATCCGGCAGACGACGTGATGGCCGTGCTCGAGGAAAAGGGACTTCGCGGAGGCCGGTTCGGCGTCGAACTCAATGCCTGGGGCCTGACCGGACAGCACTGGGTCATGATGGAGCGGGCACTCGGCGGATTCGGCACCTGGGAGGATGCCAGCAATCTTGTTCAGGCCTTTCGTCTGATCAAGAGTCCGGCAGAGCTGGATCATGTCAGGAAGGCGGGTGCCCTTGCCGACGCCGGACTGGAGGCGCTGCACCGGACCATTGCCGCCGGTGTCGACGAGAGCGCACTCTACGCCGCCCTGGAAGGGGCCATCCTGGAGGGCGGAGGCGACTATGCGGCAGGTCGGCCGATCATCGCCTCCGGCGACGGTGCGCTCCTCGTGCGCTACTTCACCGGCCGGGACACCATCGGCGATGATGACCAGGTGCAGCTCGAGTTTGGCGCCGCCTGGAGGCACTACCATGTGGCGATCATGAGGACTGTCCTGACCGGTCGTGCCGGCGATCGTCACAGGATGATGCACGCTGCCTGTGTCGAGGCCCTTGCGGCCTGCCAGGCGACCGCAAGACCGGGAGCCACGTTTGGCGACATCTACGATGCCCACGCGCAGGTGATGGATTCGCACGGGCTGAAGGACTGCAGGTTGAACGCTTGCGGCTATTCGCTCTCCGCCAACTACCCGCCATCCTGGATGGAGGAGCCGATGATCTACCATGGCAATCCTGCCGAGGTGACGCCGGGCATGGTCATCTTCATGCACATGATTGTCGTGGACAGCGCCCGTCACCTCACCATGAGCCTGGGCGAGACCGGCATCGTTCATGACGACCGCTTCGAACCAGTGTCCTCGATGCCCCATGATCTGGTCGTGAAGTAGGAGAGAGGAGCCATGCCTGCCCATCCCCTGAGATTGCCGACGCAGCAGGAATGCGAACGGCTTCGCCTCGACGGCGCCGTGGCCCTGAAGGGCGTCTACCAGGAAGACTGGGTCGACCTGCTGCGCCAGGGTGTGGATCGGGCCATGGAGACGAACGGCCCCTACACCAGGCGCATCCAGGATGAAGGCGATCCTGCCTTCTTCACCGATTACGTGGCATCGGACCGTGTGCCGGAACTTCGCCGGTTCGCCCTCGATGGCCCGGCCGCGGAACTGTCGGCCAATCTCATGAAGTCACGGCGTGCCAACTTCCTGTTCGACGGGATTTTCGTCAAGGAACCAGGGGCCACCAAGAAGAGCACATGGCACCAGGACCAGCCCTACTACTGCGTCGCCGGTCGCCAGATCGTCGTGCTGTGGGCGCCGCTTGATCCGGTGCCGGCCGATGTGTGCCTCAACTGCGTCAAGGGGTCGCACCTGTGGGGGACGGCCTTCCGTCCTGTCCGGTTCCGTGACGGCGCCGACTTTGGCCGGGGCCGGGATGACGGCTATCTCGATCCCCCCGATGTCGATGGCGCCTACGCCGAGAGGCTTCTCGCCTGGGATCTCGAACCCGGGGATGTCATCGCATTCCACGGCATGACGATCCACGGTGCGCCGGGCAACGCACAGGCCTCCCGGCGGCGCCGTGCGACCAACTCGACGTGGGTCGGTGACGATGCGGTCTATGTCCACCATGCGGGAGTCATGGAACCCGACTTTCCCGATTGCGGGCTTGATCCCGGAGATCCGCTGGACTGTGCCCGGTTCCCTCGCGTCTACGACGCCGATCGGGAACACCGTTCGCCGGCTTGAGGGTCCGGCCTGCTTTCTCGCCATGGGGCATATCGTCTGGATTGCCAGCTACCCCAAGTCGGGCAACACGTGGGTGAGGGCCTTCCTTCACGAGCTCCTGCGCCGGGACGGCGGCGCCTTCGATCTCGACCGGATGGCTCAGACGGCGGGAAACGAGGCATCGATCGACAACTATCGCGCGATCGATCGCAGACCCTGGAGCCGATGGACTCCGGGGGAGGTGGCGCGGGCCAGGCCGGCCGCCCAGGCCGCCTTCGCCCGCCGCCATGAAAACGTGGTGTTCTGCAAGACCCACCTCGCGGTACTGAGATCCCGGGGCCAGGCCACCATCAACATGGATGTCACCGCCGGAGCGATCTACATCGTGCGCAATCCCCTCGACATCGCGCTTTCCTATGCCGACCACCAGGGTGTGCCGCTCGACGTTGCGATCAACCTCATGAATCTCGAAAACCACGAGACGCCGTCCACCGAGAACCATGTCTCGGAACTCCTGGGCAGCTGGTCACAGAACGTGGAGACCTGGACGCGGCGCTCGCTGCCGGGGCTTCACGTCATGCGCTACGAGGACATGCTGGCCACTCCGGTAGCAGCATTCTCCGGTCTCGCGGCCTTCCTCAAGCTGAGGATGACGCGCAAGCGCATCAGGGAGGCGGTCAGGGCTGTCTCCTTCGGAAATCTGCGGCGCCTGGAGGACGAGAAGGGTTTCGGAGAACGTTCCGCGCCACAGAAGCGCTTTTTCCGCCAGGGGAACGCCGGAGCGTGGCGCAGCGCGCTCTCCGCCAGCCAGGTCACGAAGATCGCGTCGCGCAACGAGGAGATGATGCGAAAGTTCGACTACTGGAAGGACGTCGAGGCATGAGCGCGGTTGATGTGGCAGGCAATCTCGAGGCCGTGCAGACGGAAATCGCCGCCGCCACCCGCCAGGCCCGCCGCCAGACCGGTTCCGTCACCCTCGTTGCGGTGACCAAGACCCATGACGCGCACCGCATCCGTCCGGCCATCGAGGCCGGGCACCGCGTGTTCGGGGAGAACCGGGTCCAGGAGGCCGCGTCGAAGTGGCCGGCCCTGCGCCAGGAGTGGGACGGTCTCGAGCTCCACCTGGTCGGCGCCCTGCAGACCAACAAGGCGGTCGATGCCGTCACGCTCTTCGACGTGATCGAGAGCGTCGATCGTCCACGGCTGGTCAACGCCCTGGCGAAGGCAATGGCCAGAACGGGACGCCGGCCGCGATGTTTCATCCAGGTCAACACCGGCGAGGAAGAACAGAAGGCCGGTTGCCTGCCCGGCGAAGCCGATGGCCTGATTGCCGGCGCCCGGGCAGCGGGACTCGATGTTGCCGGATTGATGTGCATTCCGCCCTTCGACGAGGAACCGTCGTCCCATTTCTCTCTGCTGGCCAGCATTGCCCGCCGCAATGGCCTCGAAGGACTGTCGATGGGCATGTCTGCCGACTACGCCACGGCGATTGCCCATGGCGCCACCCATGTCCGGGTCGGTACGGCCATTTTCGGCAGCCGTCGTTCCTGACGTTCTTGACCGGTGGCACCGGGCGCGCCATAAGCACGCGTTCCCCGATCTGGAGCCCTCCCGATGAAACGGGTCTTTTCCGGCGTTCAGCCGACCGGCAACCTCCACCTTGGCAACTATCTCGGCGCCCTCAAGCGCTTCGTGGCGATGCAGGACGACTACGAATGCGTTTACTGCATCGTCGATCTCCATGCCCTGACCATGCCGTGGGATCCTGACCAGCTGCGTGATGCGACACGGGAGGTGGCGGCGGGTTTCATGGCCTCGGGACTCGATCCGGCACGCTGCATCGTCTTCAACCAGAGCCAGTGTCCGATGCACCTGCGCCTGCAGTGGATCCTTGCCTGCCTCACTCCTCTGGGGTGGCTCAACCGCATGACGCAGTTCAAGGAAAAGGCGGGAAAGCAGAAGGACAACGCGAGCCTCGGCCTTTACGGCTATCCGGTTCTTCAGGCCGCCGACATCATCGGCTACCACGCCACCCATGTGCCGGTCGGCGATGACCAGAGGCAGCACCTCGAGTTGTCCCGCGACATCGCCGGCGCCTTCAACCACACCTTCGGCGTCGACTTCTTCCCGCTTCCCGAGGCCGTCATCCTGGGCGAGGCCACCCGCGTCATGTCGCTGCGGGACGGCCGCTCCAAGATGTCGAAGTCCGATCAGAGCGACTATTCGCGCATCAATCTCACCGATGACAGGGACAGCATCGCACTCAAGATCCGCAAGGCGCGCACGGACAGCATCATGGGCGTGTCCTACGATCCGGAGAACCGCCCCGAAGCCTCCAATCTCGTCACGATCTATGCGTCACTGGCCGAGGTGAGCCGGGACGCGGTGCTGGACGAGTTCCAGAGCGCCAGGTTCAGCGACTTCAAGGCCCGTCTTGCGGACCTTGCCGTGGAGGTCCTGGGGCCGGTCGGCGAGGAAATGAAGCGGCTGTCGGCGGATCCCGGCTATGTCGACAGCGTGCTGCGCGACGGGGCGGCACGGGCCCGGGCCATCGCCGAACCGATCCAGACGAAGGTCGAGGAGCTCACAGGCTTCCTGGTGCCGTGATCGCCCGGTGCCGCCGCACGCCGGTAAGGAACGCGGGCTCCCGGCCTGCCGCCCTCGCCTTGGCCTCGTAGCGTGTCGGCGGCCAGTCGGATGGCCGATGAGGAGACCACTGCAGGTCCTGCCTGCCTTCGAGGGCCTGCTCCATGTCGAGAGCGTAGTCCTCGATATCGGTCGCCAGGCGCAGTTCTCCGCCATCAACGAGGAGGTCGCAGATCCGCGCCACGCTCGCCTGGTTGATGAAGCGACGCTTCCTGTGGCGCGCCTTGGGCCAGGGGTCGGGAAAGAGAACGAAGATGCGTTCGAGGCACGCTGGGGGGAGGGCTTCTAGAAGCACCCTCACGTCCGCGTCGAAGATCCTGACATTGGCAAGGCCATGGCGTTCGACAAGGTCGAGCAGGCCTGCCACGCCGTTCAGCCACACTTCCGCGCCGATCAGCGTGACCCCGGGATGCCGTTCTGCCTGCCAGGCAAGATGCTCCCCGCCGCCAAACCCGATTTCCAGCCAGAGCCGTTCACCGCTTTCAAGATCGGGCTTGCCGTCCTTGCCGATGACAACCCGCAGTTCCGGCAGGAGCGTGTCGACCAGGAACTGGCGACGGGGCGAAAGCCTGCGCCCCCGGCGGCGTCCCCAGGTCTGACCGCCGGTCAGGAGAAGGCGTTCCTCAGTTCGCCGGCAAGATCGGTCCTCTCCCAGGAAAACCCGCCGTCGGCCTCCGCCTCGCGTCCAAAGTGACCATAAGCCGCCGTGCGTTCGTAGATAGGCCGGTCGAGACCGAGGTGATTGCGGATGCCGCGGGGCGTGAGGTCCATGATCTGCCGCAGCACCTCCTCGAGGCGCCGTTCGTCGACCTCACCGGTACCGGCGAGATCGACATAGAGAGACAGTGGATCTGCGACGCCGATGGCGTAGGCGACCTGGATCGTGCAGGAGTCGGCCAGCCCTGCCGCGACGACGTTCTTCGCGAGATAACGGCAGGCGTAGGCGGCGGACCTGTCCACCTTGCTCGGATCCTTGCCCGAGAAGGCGCCACCTCCATGGGGAGCGGCGCCGCCGTAGGTGTCAACGATGATCTTGCGGCCGGTCAGGCCACAGTCGCCATCGGGCCCGCCGGTGACGAACTTGCCTGTGGGATTGACATAAAAGCGGTCGTCCGGACACATCCAACCGTCGGGAAGGACGTCAACGACATGGGGCCTGACGATCTCCCGGACCGCATCCTGATCGAGTGCTTCATCATGCTGGGTCGAAACGACCACGGAGGTGGCACGGACCGGCCGGCCGTTCTCGTAAGCCAGCGTCACCTGGCTCTTTGAATCCGGTCCCAGGTCGTGCGCGGCGCCGTTATGGCGCGCCTCTGCCAGGGATTTCAGAATGCGATGCGCATAGTGGAGGGGCGCCGGCATCAGCGACCCGGTCTCGCTGCAGGCGTAGCCGAACATGATTCCCTGATCACCCGCTCCTTCCGCGCGATTGCCGGAGGCATCGACGCCCTGCGCAATGTCGCCCGACTGGGCGTGGAGCTTCACGGTGACCGAAAGATCGCGCCAGTCGAAGCCCGGTTGTTCGTAGCCGATGTCCCTGACGGCGTTGCGCACCAGCGCCTCGACCTTCACCGGCAAGCGTTCCGGATCCATGAGGTCTGCCGGTCCCCGGACTTCTCCGGCGACGACGACGGTTCCGGTGGTGGCAAGGGTTTCGCAGGCTACTCGTGCGTGCACGGGGTCGGCGGCGAGGAAGGCATCCACGACGGCATCGGAAATCCGGTCGCAGACCTTGTCCGGATGGCCTTCCGACACGGATTCGCTCGTAAACAGGTAATCGCTCCGGGGCACGGCCGCCTCCCGCTTGACATGACGACAAGGGCACATGCCCTCTGATCAAGACACTTACCAAAGGCTGATTGATAATCAAGGATGACGCTGCACCCCATTGGGATCAATCAGACCGAGGGTCGAGAAGACCCCACAGCCAGCAGACCCATCTACTTGAGGATATCCCACTCCGAGAGGTTCACCGCAGGTGCGACGAGGTCATCAAGGATCTTGCCATCGTCCTGCATCGCGCCAAGCCACTCCCCGTCCCGACACGACGGTGGCGGCAGAATTCGGGCAATCGGCTTGCCGAGGCGGGTCACCAGAACTGGCCTGCCCGTCCGTCCCACCCGGTCGAGCACAGCCAGGCAGGTCGCCTTGAACGTCGAAATCTCAATCTCTTCCACGAAGTCAAATGTGCCACGGTGTGAGCCAATGGTCCATTTGAAGTGACCTGATGTGGCCCATCGAAGAGTGAGCAGATCATGCCGTCCGGCACACACAAGGATAAGGTTGTGAAAGGCCGATCTGGCCGAAGGTCGCCGGTCAACTTCAAAGCCGTGAACTGCGGGACTCATGGCGCCTGTTGAGAGGCCAACGCGACATAGACCAACAACAGGCTGCCGCCCTCGTCAATGTCCGACGGGATGTTCGATTTGCAGAAACAATGAGCCGGCAGAACTGATGACGCAACCACATATTTAATCCTGCATAACACCATGGTTGGCGAGCGAAAGCCGCTGATCTTTCACACGATTACTATCTGCACCAGCATCTGCACGGGTCGATGGTATTGCCTTGAAGGAGCGTTTCCAGTGCACCACATAGAAAGAGACGATAAGGCATCGAGAAAGGCAAAAGGCATTCAAGTGCTGGCGGGGGAGGAGTCTGCATGAGGAAGGTCATCGTAGGGATGCTCACGGCTCTCGTCTGGTTACCTAACGCAAACGCGACGCCCGGCGCCGCAACCGGGGCGATCATGTTCGGATCCGGTGCCGCAATCGTCTGCGATCACGTTGTGCGGTCCTATGTGGAAGCTTCACCCCAGTCGGACGAACCCTGGTATCTTGTTTGGAACCATGTGGGCGTTGACGATGTCGCCGGTTTCGCGGCTGGCACCGTGTGCGCCATCCCTGCCGCAGCAGTGGGCGCCGCGATCGGACTCGGGGTAGAGACGACGTTGCTTGGTGGCACCGCAGCAGCCGTCGGGGCGGGGGCGCTTGTCGTGGCAGGAAAGGGGTTGCATCTCGCTTCACGGGCGGTGATTCCCTCGGCCAAACAGGCGTGGGGTTCCGTTCTAAATGCGACGGCGGTTCTTGGGCGAAAGTACGGACAGTTCAGAGTAGGCTCAGTGGCGCCGTCGACTAGGCTCCGGACGCAGTACATGGAGAGCCTGTACACGAAGCAGAATGGCATGGACGCACTGTGCAATGTACCGTTGCCTCCGCTGTTAGTCGGCCCGCCTTGGAACCGACGGTTAAATCCCGACATCGAAATCGATCATCGGATCCCGCGAGCCAGAGGTGGATCCGATGATCCTTCCAATCTTCAGCTGACACATCGCAGTTTCAACCGTGCAAAACGCGACCTGACTGGCTTCGAACTCTCCCGAGCGAAGATCCAGTTTTGTCCGGTCTAACTCACAACTCGAAACTGTCTAGGGATTCAGAACGATGGCTTTCTCCAAACTCAAGGCACACCTGCGCAAAGCCGCCGAGCGCACTGTAGAAGGCCATTGCCCGTATCCTCGAAGCCATCCAGCCCCAGGAATGCCGAAGCTACTTCGCCGCCGGATATGATCCAACCTGATCGGATACCGCTCTAAGTTCGCCGGCAGGTGTCGCAGCGCCCGCCTCCAGCACACGGCCTACCCATTGTTCCATGCAGTTGCTTCGAAGTTGTTCGGGTTCATGAACCGAACTGCCTCTGTAGGGGTACGGCTGGGCATCGGAATCCGCAAGGGAGTCCGAACGCGTTGGTTAGGACTGAACCTGCTGCGCGCACTGTGGTCCCGGCGCCACGTCGTGGCGCGGCCGGCTCGACAGTCAACGTCGCAGCAGGGCGGTGACGATGAAGGCCAGGCCGGGCAGCAGGATGACCAGCAGTGTCCAGTTGCCGTATCGCGACCAGGGGGTGGGGTGACTTAGGGGGGCGGGCAGGGCGACATCGAGGATGCCGCGGTGACCGAGCGGCATGCTCGCCACCACCCGGCCCAGGGGGTCGATGACCCCGCTGATTCCCGTGTTGGCCACACGGACGACGGGGAGTCCCTGCTCCACCGCGCGCAGGCGGGCTGCCTGGAAGTGCTGATAGGGGCCGCTCGACAGACCGAACCAGGCGTCGTTGGTGATGTTGAGGAGCCAGCGGGGTGGATGATCCGGATCCGTGATGCCCGTGGGAAAGATGATCTCGTAGCAGATCAGCACGCCGAAGTCCGGCAGGCTTGCCACCCGGATGGTGGCTGGCCCGGGACCCCGTCCCATGTCGCGCCTGCCGGGAGCGATGGTCTCGATGGGCAGGATCCCGCGCAACGGCACGTACTCCCCGAACGGCACCAGGCGATACTTGTCATGGAGCGTCACCGGTCCCTTGCCGGAGAAGACGAGGAGGCTGTTGCGTGCCTCGAGCGCATCGCCGGCTCCGGGAACGGCACGGATGGCGCCCGACATGATGACCCCTCCCGGCGGGGCGGTCGCAGCGAATGCCGAGAGAACGGCAGGCTTGCGCAGGAGTGTGTGGGGAATAGCCGCCTCCGGCCAGATGATGGCGACGGGAGGCTCGCCGGCCGGCGCCAGGGAGCTCAGCGCGACGTGGTTGGCAAAGTGGTCCTCGAGGAGCGCCCTCTCCCACTTCAGATGCTGTTCGATGTGGGGCTGAACGAGCCGAACGACAGGACCAGACGGGATATCCCGGGGCTGGAGGCGCAGTTCTCCAGCCACCCAGGCAAGGGCGATGACGGCGATGGACACCACCAGGCCGCCGGCCACCCTGCGGGGGGAAAAGCGGCCGGCTGGCGCCACGGCGGCGGGCGCCAGGCTCGCGACAAGGACGATGGCGCTGAGCAGCCAGGGCCCGCCCATGGCGCCTCCCTGGATGAGGCTGTCGGAGAGCGCCAGGGACGTGCCGACGAGATTCCACGGGAATCCTGTCAGAAACCAGCTGCGGACCCATTCGAGGACCAGCCATGCGAGGCCGAGAGCGACGATCCGCGCGCGCTGGCCCGGCACCATGCCGGCGATTCCCGACGCCAGCGCGGGAAACAGCCCGAATCCGGCGGCGATGGCGACAAGGGCCAGGGGATAGAACCAGGCGTGCTTGAGCGGATCCACCAGGAGGGCGTTGGCGATCCAGTAGAAGGCCGCAGCCGAGAAACCGCAACCGAACCACCAGCCATCGAGGAAGGCGCCGGCGCCACGCCGGTGGCCGGAGATCATCCAGGCCAATCCGCTGAACGCGACCACGGCGCCCGGCAGCATGTGAAAGGGAGGAAGCGCTGCTGCCAGCACGACGCCCAGACCGACGAGCAACAGCCGGCGGCGCCAGCCGGTGAGGGCGATCAGCCGGGCAATGCCAGTGCTGTCAGCCGCGCTGGCTGGCACGTCTCACGCGCAGACGCTTGATATGCCGCGGATCGGCGTCGACGATTTCGAATTCGAGCCCTGACGCGTGCGCGATGATCTCGCCGCGCATCGGGATGCGGCCAACCATCGTGTGGACGAGACCGCCGACGGTATCGATGTCCTCGTCTCTCGATTCGTCCTGGAGTGTCGAGCCGGTCATCGCCTCGAGTTCGCTGACGGGCGCACGGGCATGGGCGTCAATCACGCCGCCGGGCTGTTTGACAAGAAGAACTCCGTCGTCGGCATCGTGTTCATCCCAGATTTCACCAACGATGGGTTCCACCAGATCCTCGATGGTGGCGAGGCCATCGATGCCTCCGAACTCGTCGACCACCAGCGACAGATGCGTTCGGGCCGTGCGCATCTTGATGAGAAGGTCGATCACCGGCATCGACGGGGGAACGAAGAGAACCTCCCGCACCAGGCTGGCAAGGTCGGGTGCCTGCCTTTCCTCCGGCAGTCCCCAGTGATCGAGGAAATCCCGGACATGGACCATGCCGATCGGTTCATCGAGGGTCTCGCGGTAGACCGGCAACCTGGAATGACCGGACTTGCGCATGATCTCGACGACCTCGGTGAGCGTGGTCTTTTCCTCGACGGCGACGATATCGGCATGGGGCACCATGACATCGTCGACCGTGAGTTCGCCAAAGCGCAACAGGTTGGACAGCATCGAGCGCTCGGCGTCGGAGAATTCCGTCTCGCTGCCATCGTCAGCCTTGAGAAGTTCCTCGACGGACTCCCTCACGGTGTCGCCGTTGCGGCCGCTGATCAGGCGGCGCAGCCAGCTGGCAAGGCCGGATACAGGAGTCTGGGGCGAACGGACGTTCACGCCGGGCCTGCGAGGTAAGGATCGGAGATGCCCAGGGTCTTGAGCACGGTGCGTTCCATATCCTCCATCACACCGGCGTCCGCCTCCGTCTCGTGGTCGTAGCCAAGCAGATGAAGGGTTCCGTGAACGACGATGTGGGACAGGTGATCGGTAAGAGCCAGGGCTTGGCGACGCGCATCGTCGACGATCGTCTCCCGGGCGATGACGATGTCACCCAGCGCAATGGCGCTGCCAGGCGGAGAACCGGCTGAGTGCTGCAGCCGCGTCCCCGGGGAGCGGTTATCGCTCGGGAACGACAGAACGTCCGTCGGCCGGTCGATGTGCCGCCAGCGTCCGTTGAGGTCGGCCAGCATGCGGTCGTTTGCCATAACGACCGAAACCGTGACCGCCTCTCCGGAACAGGCCAGCTGGAGTGCCCTTGTGCAGGCCCGCCCAACGATGTCGTCAGCGTCCGGCAGGTCATCCAGCCAGGCCCCGTCCTCGACCGTGACGTCGATATGGACCGTCCCGCATCGACTGCAGGCGCCATCGTCTCCGGTCATGTTGCCTCTTGGCGGTCGTCCGCATCCCATGCGCGGACGATCTTCGCCACCAGCGGGTGCCGGACGACGTCGACATCGGTAAACGTGACAACCTCGATGTCCTCGACGGATTCGAGGATGCGCACGGCATCGGCCAGTCCGGACACCTGGCCTTCGGGCAGGTCGATCTGTGTCAGGTCGCCGGTCACCACCATGCGTGCATTTTCGCCAAGGCGCGTCAGGAACATCTTCATCTGCATCCGCGAGGTGTTCTGGGCCTCGTCGAGAATGACAAAGGCGTTGGACAGTGTCCGTCCGCGCATGAAAGCCAGGGGCGCCACCTCGATGTCGTCGGATGCCAGCCGGCGATTGGCCTTGTCGGCCGGCATGGTGTCGTAGAGCGCGTCGTAAAGTGGGCGAAGGTAGGGGTCGACCTTTTCCCGCAGGTCGCCCGGCAGGAATCCGAGCCGTTCACCGGCTTCCACCGCCGGCCGCGACAGCACGATGCGATCCACGTCACCCGCCTCCAGCATGGCGACAGCGACAGCGACGGCAAGATAGGTCTTGCCCGTTCCCGCCGGGCCAAGCGCGAACACCATGGATGATGTCGTCAGGGTCTTGAGGTAGCGAGCCTGGTTGAGAGTGCGCGGTGTGATGCGCCGGCGCGAGGTCTTCACCTCGGTACTCGAGATCGATGGATCGCCCGCCATGCGGAGCATGGCCTCGACTTCGGCGGGGCCGACGGAGAGGCCGTCCTTGAGACGGCCGTAGAGACCGTTGAGAACCAGGACGGCCGTTCCGGTCGGTTCCGAAGGCCCGGCAATGCTGACCTGATTGCCGCGACAGGTCAGCGAGACTCCGAGTTCCTGTTCGATGCGCACGAGGTGGCGGTCATGCCAGCCATAGAGGGACGCCAGCAGGTTGTTGTCCTCGAAGGCCAGGACGCGTGGAGCCGGGGCTTCGTCGCGGACAGGAGGGGTGGTCATCAGGCAGCCAGCGTCCCGGCCATGCTGTTGGCCCGGGCCTCGGTGAGGGTGACATCGGCTAGTGATCCGAGGTGACGTTCACCGGCATCGACGTGTACCGCCTGGAGCCAGGGGCTGCGTCCAACGAGCTGGTGGGAGTACCGTCCCCGTCGTTCGAGGAGCACTGGAACCGTGTGGCCGACGGTGGCGCGATTGAACGAGTCCTGCTGGTCTCTCAGCAGGTGCTGCAGGATTGTGAGCCTCTCTGCCTTGACCTCGTCCGGCACCTGTCCGTCTGCTGTTGCCGCCGGGGTTCCCGGACGCGGGCTGTATTTGAAGGAGAAGGCCGAGGCATAGGAAACCTCGCGCACCAGGGAGAGCGTGGCGGCGAAGTCGGCATCGCTTTCACCAGGAAAGCCAACAATGAAATCGCCCGATATGGCGATGTCGGGTCGCGCCTCGCGAACGGCCGCGATGACTTCCAGGTAGTCGGCCGTGGTATGGCGCCGGTTCATGGCTTTCAGAATCCGGTCGCTGCCCGACTGCACCGGCAGGTGCAGATACGGCATCAGGCTGTCGATCTCGCCATGGGCGCGAATGAGGTCTCCCGACATGTCCAGCGGGTGGGATGTCGTGTACCGAATGCGCCGGAGGCGATCGAGCGATGCCAGTTCGCCGATGAGACGCGCCAGGGTCCACGGGTTTCCGTCGATACCCTCGCCGTGCCACGCATTGACGTTCTGCCCGAGGAGGACGACTTCCACTACGCCTGATGCCAGCAGCCCCTTCGCCTCGTCGAGAACATCGCGGGCAGGCCGCGAAAACTCGGCACCGCGGGTATAGGGAACAACGCAGAAGGTGCAGAACTTGTCGCAGCCCTCCTGGATCGACAGGAATGCGACACGACTCGCGCCGGGACGCCGTGACGGCAGACTGCTGAAGCGGTCCCTCGCCGGAAAGTCGGTGTCGATCACCGTGCCGCCTTCGTTGGCGTGGCGCGTGATCAGATCGGGCAGACGATGATAGGTCTGAGGTCCGACGATGATGTCGACGACGGGTGCCCGGCGCGCCATTTCCTCGCCTTCGGCCTGGGCCACACATCCGGCCACGGCGATCATGAGATCACCGCCGGCCTCGCGTTTGCGCTCCTTGAGTGCGCGCAACCGTCCCAGTTCCGAGTAAACTTTCTCGGCGGCCTTCTCGCGGATGTGACAGGTGTTGAGGACGATCATGTCGGCGTCCTCTGCCGACTCCGTCTGCCGGAAGTCCAGGCGCGCCAGGACATCCGCCATGCGACCGGAGTCGTAGACGTTCATCTGGCAGCCGTAGGTCTTGACGAAGAGTTTCTTGGACAAGCGCGTCCGGATGTTCCGCTGACTGTCGTCGGGCGCGGGGCCCCTTGGCAGTTGTGCAACCTTGTCCAATCTTCCCCGCATCCCCGCTCGCTGTCAATGACTTCGTGCGCGCTCCTCGGGGGGGCGCCCGGAGCGCCTTGTGAGCTTGCGCAGGCGCCGCCTTCTGCGCGGTGGCAGCCGACCCGCAAGCGCCAGAGAGTGGCCTTCCCGGACAGCCGCCTCGCAGTGACGCGCCAAGGAGCGCCGGTTGCCGCCGGATCCGGTGATGGTCGTGACCGGATGGAACTGGACAACGACCGTCACGACGCCAGCCTTCAGCATCTCCCACATGTGGGGAAGCAGGTCCATGTCCCCGTACCAGGCATAGAGCGGACGCATTTCACGGTCCATCGGCAGGTTGGAGAAGCGGGTGTAGGAGACCGACACGGGCTGAACGGTTACTTCCCGTCCCTTCACCTCGGTCTGGGCCGAGGCGAAGAGCGCACTCTTGAAGGGAAGAATCCTGTTGCCGTCGCTGGTGGTGCCTTCGGGAAACAGGATCAGCTGCTCGCCCGCCTCGAGGCGCTCGCTCACGGCGTCCATGTGCTGGCCGATCCGGGTCCGGCGGCGATCGACAAAGACGGTACGCTGCAGTTTGGCGAGCAGGCCGAAGAATGGCCACGTCCCGACCTCCGCCTTGGCGACGAAGCTTCCCCGGATCAGGGCGCCGAGAATGGCAATGTCGAGATAGGAGGTGTGGTTGCACACGTAGAGACAGGGCTTGTGACGGCAGGGACCGCCCCTGACGTCGAGGTTGAGGCCGATCAGCCGCAGGACGATGCGGTGATAGAACTGGGGAAAGGCGTGGCGGGCCCGCCGCCCTGCCGCCAGCAACACGAACTGCACCGGCATGCAGACCAGGGTCCAGCCGACATAGAGTGCCGCGCGCGCGAGGCCGACAGAGATCATGCGCCGCCCGGCCCCGCCTCGGCCTCGCCATCGCCGCGGTAGCGCCGGCCGTAACGGCCTTCCACCACCGACACGTCGAGCAGGACGCAGACGTCTGTGGTGTTGAACTGATGGTCGATGACCGCGCCGTCGCCAAACCGGCAGCCGGCCCGTGCGTAGCCCTTGATGAGGGGTGGCAGGCTGGCCAGTCCCTCGGCAGCGTCGAATGACCCGGGCGCCATCCGTTTCATGTCGACGTAGAGATGATCGAGTGCGCGGGGACGAAGGACGGCCGGGGCGGCGAGATGGTAGGCCATGTGGGAAAGCGGCAGGGCGAGACTGTCGGGGTCGGTGCCATGGAGGCTGGCGCAGCCGAACATGTACGAAATGCCGTGCTGCACCACATAGGCGCCGAGGCCCCGGAACAGTGCCTGGATGGCGGCTCCCGCCCGGTAGTTCATGTCGACGCAACTGCGTCCGAGTTCGACCAGTTCACCATCGATGGCAAGGAGGCGGGAAATGTCGAACTCGCCTGCGGTGTAGAACGTGCAATCGGGCTCCAGGACCGAACGACGCAACAGTCTCATGGTGGCGACAACGGCAGCGTCATTGCCTTGTGTCGTGTCGCGCACGATGAGGTGTTCGCAGATGTCGTCGAAGGAGTCGAAATCCCGTTCCAGTTCCGTCATTCGGGGAGTGGGGTGGGCGTTCATTTCCTTGTAGAACACGCGAAAGCGCAACCGCTGCACGGCCTGGAGTTCCGCCTCGCTGTCGACGAGGCGCAGTTCCAGGGGGCCAAGCCTGAGTCCTTTCGACAGTGCGCCCTGATCGCGGGGCTCGGTCACCATGGTGGAAGCGGTACTGCCTCAGTCAGGTCTCGGGATCGGGCTTCAGCGCCCGCCCGTAAAGCTCCATGCGATGATCGATCAGATCATAGCCCAGTCGTCTTGCAATCCTGACCTGGAGTTCCTCGAGTTCGGGATCCAGGAACTCGATGACCGTGCCGGTATCGATATCGATCAGATGATCGTGATGCTCATCCTGATCGGCAGTTTCATAGCGGGCTCGCCGGCCCCCGAAGTCATGGCTCTGGATGATCTCCGATTCCTCGAAGAGGCGCAGCGTGCGATAGACCGTGGAGATGCTGATGCGATCGTCGATTTCCGATGCGCGGCGATAGACTTCCTCGACATCCGGATGGTCGTCGGCATCCGAAAGCACCTTGGCGATGACGCGGCGCTGGTCCGTCATCTTGAGGCCCTTGTCGAGGCATGCGTGTTCGATCTGTGATGTCATGGTGCGGGCACGGACCGGAACAGCCTGTCGCCGGTCCGCATGTGTCCTTCATCTTGTGTGGTTGCCGGGAAGTCTAGCCCAAAGGACGCGGCAGCGCCATGCCTTGACAGGTCGACCGTCAGCATGATTGACAGGACCTTCTGAAGGTGTGCGATGAAAAGCCAAGGAAAGCAGGTTGTGAAAATGGCCATCGACATGCGCCTTGACATCACCGATGACGTCTGTCCGATCACGTTCGTCAGGACAAAGCTCATGATCGAGGGCATGGAACCCGGCATGGTTGCAGAGGTTCGCCTGAATGAAGGCGAACCGTTGCGCAACGTGCCGCGCTCGGTCAGGGAACACGGCCATTCCGTCCTGTCTCTGGAACCGGAGGATGGCGAGGCAGGCGTGTGGCGGCTTCTCCTGAGGAAGGAGTGAGGGCCTGAACTCAGGTGCAGCCGCCCTGGAGCTCGCACAGACAGGTTTCCTCCGCGCCGCCGAGCACCTCCGCGTGGCGTACGCCGTCGGGATAGAGGAAGACAAGAAGGCTGCAGGAAGGGGCGTCGTAGCGCCACATCCTGGCGTCGCCCTCGGTCCATACGAAGGCCGGATCACCGAGCATGCCGACCACCTCGCTTTCCTGCAGTCCGGCGAAGCTGCCAGCGACCGGCACCTCCACCACGGGTGATGCCTCGTCCGGCCCGATGGCTGGAGCAGCGGTCTTGCTGACGGCCTCCGTGGGGCCGAATCCGGCAAAGGGGGAGCAGGCTGCCAACGCCAGGGCGCCTGCCAGAATGAGAGTCGGCCATCCCGGCAGGACAGAGCGTCGTCGATCAGACGGTGTCATTCCGGTTCCCGCGGCGGGCGCGGTCGACCACCTCGCAGGAGATCGGGCCTGGCCGGCGAAGGGTGTTCAGGCCATCGCATCGGAACTCCTGTGACAGAGGTGGGTCATGGCGATGGCGGCAATGACGGGCATGACGAGATTGAGTACGGGTACGCTCATGCCGGCCGTGATGATGGCCCCCGTGGCGAGCAGCCGCCAGCGGTGCTGCTTGCGCCAGGCGTTCGAATCGGCAGGGGACAGGCGCCGCAGCAACACGACTTCGGCATACTCCCGGGCGAAGAGAAGGCTGTTGACGATCCAGAAGATGATGATCGACAGACCGGGGATGAGGATTGCGGCAAGGTAGAGTGGCGTGGCAGCAAGATTGACAAGCAGCAGCCAGCCGACAAAGCGAAGGGACGCGACGATATCCCCGGCTACGGTCGTTCCCCTCGCCTCGGGCAGGTGCGGATAGTCGGTCTCCTCGACGCACGAGACGATGCCGTCGAGAAAGAGCGATGCCACGGTCTGCACGACCATGACGAACGTGAACCAGACGAGCAGAACGGCGCCCAGCGTGGCCACGACGAAGACGATTCCATCAGCCAGCCAGCCGGGCATCCAGGTGACCCGGGACTCGACCCAGGAGCCGGGTTCGAGGGCCATTATGCCGCCAATGATGAGAGACACGAGAACCGAGGACGCAAGGGCGCTCATCAGGGCAATGAGAACCAGGCTGCGACGAACCCTGCCATCACCCAGGTTGGCGGCAATCCTGCGAGTGGTGTCAAGCACGGTGGCGGCCGTCGGTCGGCTCGGGATCGGGGTAGCGCCCCGGGCTGCCGCGGGGGTCTATGGGCAGATTGCCGGCGATGCCAAGGGCGTGCTCGGCGACAGCAGCCCAACCCAGGACACGTCCGTCGCTGTGCGACGGACCGACCAGCTGCAATCCGACAGGCAATCCGTCATCGGTGAAGCCGCAGGGAATCGAGATCGCGGGGGACGATGTCAGCGTGATCACCGAGGTGATCATGATCCAGTCCACGTAGTTGTCGAACCGGTGACCGTCAAGCTCGCCGAGGTAGCGCTCGTGGGTGGCGATGGCGGGTACGATGGTCGAGGGAAGGGCGAGGAGGTCGAAGGTCTCGAAGAACTCTGTCATCCTCTGGTAGAGCGCGCCCCGGATCCGTGTCGCCCGGATGATGTCGCCGACGCCAAGATCGAGCCCCTTGCGGATGTTCCAGACATTCTCCTGCTTGAGCATTCCGCGGCGATGGACGAGATCGTCCTCGTGGGTGGTGGCGAATCCGATGGCCCGCAGCGTATGGAAGGCTTCCGGGGCATCGGAAAAGTCGACGGTGGCCGGTGCGATGTCGCTTCCCAGCGCCGAAAGACGATCCAGGGCCTCCCGGCACAACCGGTCAACGTTCCGGTCAACCGGCGTGATGCCGAGATCCGGCGAATAGCCGATACGCCGCGGGACGTCTTCCCGGTCTTGGGCGAGGCGGACCTGGTCCAGCCAGGAGACAGGCGGCGCCGGACGTGCCAGTGGATCGCGTTCGTCGACTCCCGACATCGCATCGAGCAGGAGTGCCGTGTCGGCAACATTGCGCGCCATGGGTCCCGTGACCGAAAGATCCTGGAAGGCATTCGGTGCCGGACCGTGGGCGACGACACCCGGGCTCGGCCGAAACCCCGTGACTCCGCAGAAGCTCGCCGGAATGCGCAAACTGCCGCCGAGATCGGAACCGGTCGCCAGAGGTACCTGTCCGCTGGCCAGCGCGGCTGCCGATCCGCCGGAGGAACCACCAGCCGAGGCTGCCATGCCCCAGGGGTTGGTCGTTACCCCGAGAACCTCGTTGAAGCTGTTGCCGCCGGCGCCGAACTCCGGAACGTTGGATTTGCCGACGACGACGGCACCCCGACTCTCCAGGCGTCGCACCATGAGATCCGAGGCCGAGGGCACATGGTCCGCCCAGATCGGAGAACCATAGGTTGTCCGCACACCGGCGACATCCTCGAGATCCTTGATGGCGACCGGAAGACCGTGAAGCGGTCCCGGGGCATCACCGGGTTCAAGCCGCCGGGCATGATCCCGGGCCCGGTCGAAACAACGGGTTGGCATGGCGTTGAGACCACCGTCCGTCGCCTCGATGCGGGCGATGCAGTCCTCGACAAGCTCGAGCGGAGAGATATCCCCGCGTCGCAGCAATCCGGCGGCCTCGGTGGCCGTCATCTTCCAGAGATCTGCCATCGATGCGTCTCGCCTGTTGAGGTCATGCGGGCGCGAGTATGGTGTCGTCACGTGTCCCCCGGCAAGGCTTGCCAGAAAGTGCGCCACATCTATACTCGCGCGCACCGGCAACGGGTGCCTCCCTCTCACATGAACCAGCCACGCATCGATGTGCTCGGCATCGGCAACGCCATCGTTGACATTGTCGCCGAGGTCGATGAGTCCTTTCTGACGGACTTCGATCTCGCCAAGGACAGCATGCACCTTGTCGATCACGGCATGGCGACGAGGCTTCTCGACGCCTGCGAGCCCGTCACGATGATGTCCGGTGGCTCCGTGGCCAACACGATTGCTGGCCTTGCAGCCATCGGTGGAAACGGCGGGTTTGTCGGCAGGGTGAAGGACGACACGCTCGGGCAGCGATTCGCCGGTGACCTCAATTCCCAGGGAGTCGTCTTTGCCGCCCGTGCAGCGACCGACGGGCCGGAAACCGGACGATCCCTCATACTCGTGACGCCGGACAGCCATCGCACCATGTGCACATGGCTCGGTGCATCACTTGATCTTGGCGTTGCGGATCTCGCGTCGGACCTCATGTCCGCACGGGTCGTCCTTCTCGAGGGCTACCTCATGGATGCGCCCCAAGGACAAGGCGTGTTCAGGAAGGCGGCCGAAATGGCCGCCGCGGCCGACTGCAAGGTCGCTTTGTCGCTCTCCGATGCCGCATGCGTGGATCGCCACCGGGACGATCTGCAGGGCTTCCTGCACGACCACGTCGACATCGTGTTCGCCAACGAGGCCGAAGTACTGTCACTCTTTTCAAGCGCGGATTTTGCGACGGCGTCCCGCAGTCTCGCAGACGAGGTTTCCATCGCCGTCGTCACGCGAAGCGAGAAGGGATCCATGGTCTTCTCGCCCGGGTCGGTCTTCGAAATCGAATCCGTCATGACCAAGGTGATTGACGCCACGGGTGCCGGAGATCTCTATGCTGCCGGTTTCCTCTACGGTTACACTCAGGAACTCAGTCTTGACCGGGCGGCACGCATTGCCAGTGTCTGCGCCAGCGAGGTGATCGGCCAGTTCGGCGCCCGTGTCACGAGTGACCTTCGTGCCTCCATTGCGAGGACACTGGGATAGATCACGCACGAGAAGGGGAGTGTCTCCATGACGACCATCGAACTCATCACATCCCACGTCTGTCCCTTCGCTCAGCGAACCCACATGGCGCTCATTGAAAAGGGACTGGACTTCACGGTTCGCGAGGTCGATCTCTCCAACAAGCCCGCCTGGTTCGAGGAGGTCTCGCCGACGTCGAAGGTCCCGGTAGTGAAGATTGCCGACGAGATCGTCTGGGAGTCTGCGATCGCCAACGAGTACATCGAGGACAAGTTTCCGGATGTGCCCCTGTTGCCCGACGATCCCTGGTTGCGTGCCCAGGCGCGTATCTGGATCGACTACTGCAACACCCGCTGGATCGAGGACTTCTACGCGCTGCTGGGGGCGAAAGACGATGAAGGCCGGAAGGATCTCGCTGACCGGGTCAGGCAGGATCTCTGCCACATGGAAACGAAGGGCATGGCGGCTCTCTCATCGGGGCCCTTCTGGCTGGGCGCATCGGTCAGCCTCGTCGATCTCGCCTTCTGGCCGTTCTTCGAGCGGTTTCCACTGCTCTCCCATTACCGCCAGGTCACCATCCCGGAGGACTGCCAGCGTCTTCACCGATGGTGCGACGAGATGGCGGCACGTCCATCGGCGCGCCAGACCATGCACGAAGCCTCCTGGTACATCGAGCGCTACAAGGCCCGGGCTGCCTGACGACGGTCGAGAGCACCATGTTCTATGAACCCGCGAAAGGGCACGGGCTCGAACGTGATCCGTTCAAGGCGCTCGTGGCGCCGCGTCCCATTGGCTGGTTCACCACGCTCAATGGCGACGGGTCGGTCAACCTGGCGCCCTACAGCTTCTTCAACGCCATGGCCGATGATCCGCCTGTGGTGTGTTTCTCGGCAGTTGGTTCGGAACGCGCCACGGACACCGCCCGCAATGCGGCCGACACCGGTGAGTTCGTGCACAACCTGGTGACCTGGTCGCTACGCGACGCCATGAACATCACGGCGCGCGAAGTGCCTGCGGGTGTTGATGAAGCGAAGCTTGCCAATCTGGACCTGGCGCCCTCGGTCCTGGTGTCAACGCCCCGCGTGGCGGCAAGTCCGGTTGCCTTCGAATGCCGTTATCTGAGGACACTGGAGATTCCGCAAAACGACACCCCGAGCCTGGTGGTGTTCGGCGAGGTGGTCGGCATTCACATCGACGATGATGCCATCGCTGGAGGGCGTTTCGATCCGGAGGCCCAGGGGGTGATTGCCCGTCTGGGCTATGCCAACTATGCCGTCGTTGGTGGTACATTCCGCATGGAACGGCTGGATCCTTGAGAATCCGGCACGATTGGTTATGGCCTGTCCGCGTGGTCTTACTGCTTCAAGATGGAGTTGATCGATGCTTCTCGGAGTACCCAGAGAGATCAAGAATCACGAGTACCGCGTTGGCATGACGCCGGCCTCGGTGAGGGAACTCACCGGACGCGGTCATGCCGTGCTCGTCGAGAAAGGCGCTGGTCGCGGTATCGGACTGACCGACAGCATGTACGTGCGCGCCGGTGCGGACATCGTCGATACCCCGGAAGAGATCTTCGCCCGGGCGGAGATGATCGTGAAGGTGAAGGAGCCGCAACCCGACGAGTGCCGCCAGTTGCGCCAGGGCCAGATTCTCTTCACCTACCTTCACCTGGCGCCGGATCCGCTGCAGACGCAGCTCCTCGTCGAATCGGGTTGCACCGCCATCGCCTACGAGACGGTTTCCGACATGAATGGCGGTCTGCCGCTCCTTGCGCCGATGAGCGAGGTCGCAGGACGCATGTCCATCCAGGCCGCCTGTCATTGCCTCGAGAAGGCCCAGCATGGCTCGGGTGTTCTCCTGGGCGGTGTTCCGGGCGTGGAGCCCGGGAAGGTGGTCATCATCGGTGGTGGCGTGGTGGGCACCCATGCGGCGCGCATGGCGATAGGCCTCGGCGCGGATGTCACGGTCTTCGACCGTTCGATTGCCCGCTTGAGGCAGCTCGATGAACTGCTCGGAGCACGGGCCAAGGTTCTCTATTCGACGACCGATGCCCTCGAGGAGCATGTCCTTGCCGCGGACGCGGTCATCGGCGCCGTTCTCATTCCCGGCGCCGCAGCGCCGAAGCTCGTGACCAAGGACCATATCCGGAGGATGCGGCGTGGTTCGGTGGTGGTCGACGTCGCCATCGACCAGGGAGGCTGCTTCGAGACAAGCCGGGCGACGACTCATGCCAGACCCACATACCGGGTCCACGGAGTCGTCCACTACTGTGTCGCCAACATGCCAGGTGGCGTGGCCCGGACTTCGACCTTCGCCCTCAACAACGCGACACTGCCCTTTATCATCAAGCTTGCGGACACGGGCTGGCAGCGCGCCTGCAGGTTCGATCCCTTCCTGAGTGACGGCCTCAATGTCCACGACGGAAAGGTGGTCTACAAGGCGGTGGCGGAAGCCCTCGACTACCCCTTCGTCGATCCTGCCGACGTTCTCTGACGACGCTCCGGGTATCCGCGATCAGTCGCGCCTTGGCGGTTGCTTAAGCCCTTCGAGCATCACCATCAGGTTCTCGTCGCGCCAGCGTTCAAGATCGTCGATGTCGAGATGGCCGTACATGGCGTCGACGGCGCCGACGAGTTCGTTCTTCGCGCTCTCGCCACGCTTCCAGCCGAAGTGATCAATCATGTGGCGGACGCCTCCCTTGCCGCCACCGAGGTGATAGCACGTCACCGGACCGGCGAAGGCCCATCTCAGTCCCGGGCCTGCCGTCATCGCCGTGTCGATGTCCTGGTAGGTGCAGACTCCCTCATCCACGAGGGCCGCTGCCTCCTCGAAGACGACATGCTGGAGGCGGTTGGCGACGTAGGCTTCGATCTCCCGGCGGAGCGTGAGCGTCTTCTTGCCGACGGACTCGTAGAAGGCCGAAGCCCATGCCACGACATCATCGGCCGTTCCGCTGCCCGCGACCACCTCCACCAGAGGCACGAGGTAGCTCGGTGCGAAGGGATGGCCGATGACGACCCTTTCGGGGTGCCGGCAACGCGACTGGAGACGTGTCGGCAGGAAGGCCGATGACGAACTCGCCAGCACCGTTTCGGCCGGAGCGGCGGCATCCATGGCCTCGAAGAGCTCAATCTTGAGATCTTCACGGTCGGGTGCGCTTTCCTGGACGAAGTCGGCGTTTTCCACCGCTTCCTCCATGGAAGGCGCGAAGCGGAACCGCTCCCTCGATGCGCCGCTGGCCAGCCCGAGACGTTCAAGAAAAGGCCATGCCTGATCGATGATGCGCCGGGCGCTGGCTTCGCCGTCACGCGCCGGATCGCTCATCACCACATCACGGCCTGCCGCAAGAAAGACGGCGGCCCATCCGGCGCCGATGTAGCCGCCTCCGACGCAGGCGACGTTCATGGCCCCCTCCGGTGCAGGTCGTGTCATTGCTGTCCTCCTTGGTGGCTGGCCAGGCTGATTGATACGTAATCGGCGATGCCGTCCTCGAGAGAGGTGAAGGGTTGCGTGTACCCGGCCTCGCGGAGCCGGTCCATGCGGGCCCGGGTGTAGTACTGATAGCGCCCCTCGAGTGCGGCGGGCATGTCGACGAACGTGATTCTGGCCGGACAGGAGAGCGCCCGGAACATGGCATGGCCGAGATCCAGCCACGTCCTTGCCTCGCCGGTCCCGAGATTGAAGATGCCGCTGACGGCCGGGTTGTCGAGCAGCCACATGACAACGTCGACACAATCCCTGACATAGATGAAATCACGCTTTTGCCCGCCATCGGCATAGTCCGGATGGCGGGACCGGAAGAGCCTGAGCGTCCCGCCGGCGACGATGTCGGGCAGGGTCCGGGAGACCACACTCGCCATGGCGCCTTTGTGCCCCTCTCCGGGACCGTAGACGTTGAAGAAGCGCAGGCCGACCCACTGCGGCGGCATGGTGCGGCCGGTGTCACGCTCGCGGATCATGAGCCGGTCGAACAGCAGCTTGCTGGTCCCGTAGGGGGTGATGGCGGTGAGGGCGTCCATGGCGGCGGCGCTCTCGTCGTCGTCGAATCCCCGCTCACCGTCGCCGTAGACCTGTGCCGAGGAAGCATAGATGAACGGCACGCGACGGGCAGCGCACCAGTCCATGAGCCGTAGCGTCAGCAGGACATTCGTCTTCATGACGAGATCGACATCCGTCTCCGTGGTGGCCGAGATGGCTCCCATGTGGATGACGGCATCCAGCGATCGTCTGCCATCGAGCCAGGCGGCAAGAGAGACGGGACCGAACATCTCCAGGACCCTGGCGCCGGCAATGTTGCCCAGCCTGGGGTCGTCGAGGTGGCGGTCGCACACGGCAAGCTGCACACCTGCTGCGGAGAGGGCCTGGACGATGTTGGAGCCGATGAAGCCGGTGCCACCGGTGACAAGGATCAAGGTGATGGCTCCCGGGCGTGGCCAAGCTCGATTTCGATGGCGCCGCACAGCATCTGCCCCAGCATGATGTGGACCTCCTGGATGCGCGCGGTGACGGTGCCGGGCACCAGCAGGAGGGGGTCGGCAAGGCTCACCAGGGCGCCTCCGTCGCCGCCTCCAAGTGCCGCGGCGACGAGTCCCTGGGTCTTCGCCTGTTCGAGGCCTCGTATGACATTGACGCTTCTGCCCGAGGTCGAGAGTGCGATGGCGACATCCCCCGGCTGACCCAGGGCCTCGATCTGGCGTGAGAAGATTCTCTCGAAGCCCATGTCGTTGCCTGTGGCCGTGATGGCCGACGTGTCGGTGGTGAGCGCCAGGCCGGCGATGGCCGGTCGGTCGCCGACGTAGCGCACGGTGAGTTCCGTGGCGAGGTGCTGGGCATCCGCTGCGCTGCCGCCGTTGCCGAAGAACAGGATCTTGCCGCCGCCCTTCAGGCCCAGAACACAGGCTTCCACCAGCCTGGCGAAAGGTGCGGCGAGCGCATGACGGGCCTCTTCCGCCACCGCGAGGTGCTCGTCTATTTCACGTTCGAAGTAGTGCCTGAGGTCCATGGTCAGGGGAGTCCGAATGACGATCTCAAGAATTGACGAGAAACGGCAGGTGGGCAACCGCATCGGCGGGCGTCCCGACCGTATGGACCTGGTAGCGCCCCGGCTCATCGAACCCGAGGGCGCGTTGCCGTTCCCCGCTGCTGTAGCCGTCGCCCACCATGATGCCTCCGGCGAGGCCGGCGGCATGGCCGGCCTCGATGTCGGTTTCCCGGTCACCGATAATCCAGCTTGCGCCACGATCGATGCCCAGTGTTGTGGCCGCCGCCAGCAGCATGCCGGGGCGCGGCTTGCGCATGGGCGAGTCCCCGGGCCCGAAGGGTGACGCGAGCACACCGTCCCAGTGGACTCCGGCACCATCAAGACGCCGGGTGATTTCCTCCTGGACCGCGGCGAAATCCTCCCAGCGGAAGAGGCCGCGGCAGATGCCTCCCTGGTTGGTGACGACAATGATGGCGACGCCACAGGCATTGGCGCGGCCCATGACGTCGATGATCCCGGCGACGAGGCGCACCTTGTCCGGCTCGTGGAGATAGCCGGTTTCCTCGACGATGACGCCGTCGCGGTCAAGGAAGAGGGCAGGTCCGGAGCACCTGCGCAGGGAGTATTCGCGCCAGGTTCCGTCCTCGTGGAGGGGCCAGGGACTCATGGCGTATGGAGGAATCCCGCTTCGCCGCGGGCAAGGACCAGGCCTGTCAGCACATCGGTGATGACGGCCCCTGTATCGATGCCGATCCTGTTGGACCGGATGTCGGGCCCGTCCCACGAGATGGTGTGGCCATGCACGACGAGCCAACCGTGGTCCACGAGCGACTCGAGGAACTCCTCGCGAATCCACAGGAGGTCCTCTGGATCCTGGTCGTGGAGGGCAACGCCGGGACGGATGCCTGCATGCACGAAGAGGATTCCGTCGATGACATGGTGGAGCTTCAGCGCATGAAGGAAGGTACGGTGGTGTTCCGGCATGGCCTGGCGCAGCTGGCGCCCGGTGCCCGTTCCAGGCGCTACATTGTAGGAGAGCAGGGTCTGGGCGCCGCCCAGATTGTGGATCCACCACAGGCCGTCGTCCCTGCCTTCCATGAAGTCGATCGTGCAGGCGTCGTGGTTGCCCATGAGGAAGACCCGTTCGAAGCCGTCATCGGCTCCGGCTGTCCGGGCGAGGAAGTCGATCACGCCGGCCGAGTCGGGACCGCGGTCCACATAGTCGCCGAGGAAGACGATGTATCGCCGCCGCTGCGTCCTCGTTGCAGCGTCCTCGAGGATCATCCGGTGAAGGCGAAGAAGAAGGTCCGAACGTCCGTGAATGTCGCCCACGGCGTAGACGAGCGTGTCGGCATCGATATGTGGGGCAGGCGGCCAGGTCATCTCTTCGTCCCGCCGGCCTCATCGAGGTGCCCGTGTTCGACGAGCCAGGACATCACCATTCCGGCGAGTTCGTCGGGCTGGTGTTCCGCCGCCTTCAGCACGATCTCAGGGTCTTCCGGAGCCTCGTAGGCGGATCCGATGCCGGTGAAGTTCTTGAGGTTGCCGGCTCGGGCCTTGCGGTAGAGACCCTTGGGATCGCGCGCCTCGCACACTTCGAGTGGCGTGTCGACGAACACCTCGACGAACTCTCCCTCGTCGACGAGTTCGCGCGCCATCTGCCTTTCGGCCCTGAAGGGCGAGATGAAGGAGACGAGGACGATGAGTCCGGCATCGACAAAGAGCCTGGCGACCTCGGCGATGCGGCGAATGTTCTCCACCCGGTCGGCATCGGTGAACCCGAGGTCCCGGTTCAGCCCGAATCGGATGTTGTCTCCGTCGAGCAGGTAGCTGTGACGCCCCATGGCGGCAAGCCGGCGTTCGACGTGATTGGCGGTGGTCGACTTGCCGGAACTGGAGAGGCCGGTAAACCACAGGATGCAGGGTTTCTGGTGTTTCTGGGCGGCGCGCCGGTCCTTGCTGAGATCGATTGCCTGGCGCTCTAGGTTCGTGGCCCGCCGCAGGCCGAAGTCGATCATGCCAACGGCCACGGTGCGGTTGGTGAATCGGTCGATGAGGATGAAGCTCCCCGTGCCTTTCACCTCGCCATAGGGGTCGCAGGCAATCGTCTGGTCGAGGGCCAGGTTGCAGTAGCCGATGTCATTGAGAGAGAGCGTCCTCGCCGCCACGTGTTCGAGGGTGTCGACATGGAGGCGGTAGCGCAGGTCGGTGACTCTCGCGGTCGTCGTCCGGGTGCCCGACTTCAGGAGGTAGAGCCGTTCCGGCAGCAGGTCGTCCTCGTCCATCCAGATGACATGGGCGGCGAACTGATCCGTTGTCTGAGGCGGCCGGTCTGCTGCGGCAAGGACATGCCCCTTGGCGATGTCGATGCTGTCGGCGAGTTCCAGGGTGACCGATTCGCCGGCGCCGGCCGCCTCGAGATCGCCGTCGGAGGTCATGATGCGCGAAACGGTTGACGACTTGAGGGAAGGCGCCGCCGCCACCTCCATGCCGGGCGTCACCGTTCCCGAGACGATGAGACCGCTGTAGCCCCGGACGTCGACTCTCTGGACCGGCATGCGGAAGGGACCTACTGCCGCGTCTCTGCCGGCGTCCGCCGTTTCCAGGATCTCCAGCAGTGTCCGGCCGCGATACCAGGGCATGTCGCCCGACCGTTCGAGCACGTTGGCGCCGGTGACGGCCGAGACCGGCACGGCATCCACGACTGTGAACCCGAGCCGCACGGCGTGGTGGCGGAACCCCTCCTCGATTCCCTTGAACACCCTTTCGTCCCAACTGACGAGATCCATCTTGTTGACCGCCAGGAGGACGTGGGGAATGCCGAGCAGGCCGGCGATGGCGGCATGGCGGAAGGACTGCGTGAGGACGTCCTTCCTCGCGTCGACAACGACCAGGGCGAGGTCCGCGGTCGCCATGTTGCGGGTGTAGAGGACGTGATCCGGGGTGCCGGCGACGATGAAGCGGCGCCGGGATGTCCGGAAACAGCGATAGGCGACGTCGATGGTGATGTCCTGTTCGCGCTCGGCCTCGAGACCGTCGCCACGGGTTCCCCAGATGCGGCTTGCCGCCTCGATGTCGGCGAGTTCGTCCTCGAAGATGAGCGCGGTGTCGTGGAGCAGGCGTCCGATGAGTGTCGACTTGCCGTCATCGACACTGCCGCATGTCACGATGCGCAGGAGATCGACAGTGTCGTTCATCTAGAAACAGCCCTCTCGCTTCTTCCTCTCCATCGAACCTGTCTGGTCTCGGTCGATCAGCCGTCCGGCTCTCTCGGAGGCCTTCAGCGCCCGCATTTCGTCAATGACCGTCGGAACGCTGTCAGCCCCAGCCTCGACGGCACCGGTGAGAGGCCAGCAGTCCAGGGTGCGGAATCTCACACGGCGCATGGAGACGGTCTCACCCTCCTGCAGCGCCATGCGGTCGTCGACGCGCATGATATGGATGGGGTCCGCCTCGAGTCGGCGCAGATGTGAAAGCATGCTGCGAAACCTTCCCTGCAGTCACGTCCCGGGGCAGGGATGAGGGTGCTCATGTTATCCCGTGCAGGCGATCAGTCCAATCACGCGTCGGGGCGCCCGCCTTCATGTTTCGGCGGGCGTGATGTAGGGTGACAGCGTGGATCGCAGTCGGGCGGCACTTTGATGACGACACGTTTCTACACGCACGAAGCGTGCCTTGCCCACGATACCGGCCCTCATCATCCCGAGAGAGCGTCCCGACTGCAGTCTGTCCTCGATGCCCTTGACGACGGAAGGTTCGCGGCCCTCGAGCGCGTCGTTCCGCAACCGGCGACGTCCAGCCACATTGCCCTCATGCATCCGGCGCCCTGGGTTGAGGCGGTGCTGGGCGCCATTCCTTCGGCCGGTCACGGCCACCTCGATCCTGACACGGTGGTCTCGAGCGCCTCGGGAGAGGCGGCCCTGGTTGCCGCCGGCGCTCTCGTCGAGGCGGTGGATGCGGTGGTGGCAGGCGAGGTGTGCAACGCCTTCTGTGCCGTTCGTCCGCCGGGCCATCACGCGGAGCAGACCCGCGCCATGGGTTTCTGCCTCTTCAATTCCGTCGCCGTCGGCGCCGCCCACGCCCGTGACGCCCACGGCCTCGAGAGGGTCGCGGTCGTCGACTTCGACGTTCATCACGGCAACGGCACGCAGGCGATGTTCTGGGACGAGGAGGGAATGTTCTACGCCTCGACCCACCAGTATCCCCACTATCCTGGAACCGGCAGCAAAGAGGAGACCGGACGCTGGAAGAACATCGTGAACGCCCCGCTTCGCCCGGGATCGGGGAGCGATCAATTCCGTGCCGCCATCGATGATCGCGTCGTGCCGGCTCTCGACGCGTTCCGTCCCGAGATTGTGTTCATGTCGGCAGGCTTTGATGCTCACGAGCGTGATCCCCTCGCCAGCATCAATCTGGTGGAGGAGGACTTCGCCTGGGTGACGGAGCGTCTGCTCGATGTCGCCCGTCTTCACGCGGGAGGGCGTGTTGTGTCGGTACTGGAAGGCGGGTATGACCTTGATGCGCTGGCGGCGAGCGCCGCCCGGCACGTCGAGACGCTCATGGAGGCAGGGGAATGACAGGCGTGGATTCGGAAGACGACATTGCCTCGATGAGTTTCGAGACTGCCATGGCGGAACTCGAGACCATTGTCGCGCGCCTCGAGAAGGGCGAGGCAAAACTCGACGAGGCGATCAGCGACTACGAACGTGGCGCCCTCCTGCGGCGGCACTGTGAAGCGAGGCTCAGGGAAGCCCGCGAAAAGGTCGAGAAGATCCGTCTTGGAGCCGACGGCAGCATCGATGCCGAACCGGAGTCCGCTGGGGAGGAGTGAGGCCGTGACCAGCCTGCCGGACATACTGGAAAGGGGTGCCCGGAGCGTCGACCGGACACTCGAGGAACTTCTGCCGCAGGCATCCGGACCTGAAGGCAGGTTTCACGAGGCCATGAGGTATGCCGTCTTCAACGGTGGCAAACGCCTGCGTCCGGTGCTTGCGACACTCTCTGCCGCGGTGTTCGGGATCACCGGAATCCGCGCCCTGAGGACAGCGGCCGCCGTCGAATTCATCCATTGCTATTCACTGATTCACGACGATCTGCCCGCACTCGACAACGACGATCTGCGACGCGGCCGGCCGACCTGTCACCGGGCCTTCGACGAGGCGACGGCGATCCTCGCCGGTGACGGATTGCAGTCCCTGGCCTTCGAGGTCCTGGCGGATCCGGCGACGCACGAGGATGCGGAGGTGCGCATCGGCCTCGTTCGTGCCCTTGCCCATGCCTCCGGCTGCATCGGCATGATAGCCGGCCAGGCGATCGACCTGGCGGCGGAGCACATCACCCTCGATGCGCCCGGCATCAGGCGCCTGCAGGCCCTCAAGACCGGAGGGCTCTTCGTCTTCAGCGCCCGTGCCGGCGCCATCCTCGCCAGGGCCGATGAAGCCGCGATGATCGCCTTTGGCAGGGATCTCGGAACGGCCTTCCAGATCACCGACGACATCCTCGACGTTGAAGGCGACGAAGAGGCCCTGGGCAAGGCAACCGGCAAGGATGCGGACGCCGGCAAGGCGACCCTGGTCGAGGCTCTGGGGTTGGAAGCGGCACGCCGCAAGGCGGTCGAACTTTCCGAACGGGCGATCGATGCCCTCGAGACCTTCGGGGAGGCAGCCGACGGCCTGCGCGACATGGCGCGGTTTGCCGTCCATCGACAGGTCTGAATTCCGTAAACGTGGCACGACCCGGCCGCCAGCGTGTCGATCAACTGCTGGTCCGCCGGCAGCTGGCGCCAAGCCGGACACGGGCGCAGTCGCTGGTCATGGCGGGCGCCGTCTTCAGCGGCTCGAGACGGATCGACAAGCCCGGTGACCTGGTGGCTGTCGACAGCGTCCTCGAGGTCCGCAGGCCGGACCATCCCTGGGTGTCGCGGGGAGGCCTCAAGCTCGAGCATGCGCTCGATCACTTCGCCATCGATGTCCGGGGTGCCCTCGCCCTCGATCTCGGAGCGTCCACCGGCGGGTTCGTGGATGTTCTTCTCGCCCGCGACGCTGCGCACATATGGGCCGTCGACGTTGGCAAGGGACAGCTTGCCTGGCGCCTGCGCCAGTCTCCCCGCGTCACCGTTCTGGAGGGCGTCAACGCCCGTCATCTCGATGCGGCCCTCGTTCCCGAGCCTCCAGGCATCGTCGTCGCCGATCTCTCGTTCATATCGCTGATGACCGCACTGCCGCCGGCCCTGTCGCTGGCGGCTCCCGCCGCCCACCTCATCGCCCTCATCAAGCCCCAGTTCGAAGCCGGCAAAGAACGCGTCGGCAAGGGCGGCATCGTCCGCGATCCGCAGGTGCACCAGGAAGTCTGCAACACCATCCGCACCTGGCTCACCGACACCATGGGCTGGCACGCCCTCGGCGTCGTCGAGAGCCCGATCACCGGCCGCAGCGGCAACCGCGAGTTTCTCATAGCCGCCCGCAAGCCCGGTTGAACTCTTCCGGCATGCTGCAGCGAAATGCCTTACTGTCGCTGCAGTGGGCGCCGCACAGTGATTTGGAAGTGGCGGCCCTGGCATCTATCATCAGGAACTTCACAATCACCCCGGAAGCGCTGGAAGGTCGTGTACGGAATGTTCTGCAAAAGGGTTTAAGGCCCATGTTGGTCATGGCATGCCGGTGATTTGAGCAATCACTTCATTTGCAGAAGAGGCAGGCCATGACCAAGCATGATGTTACGAAGTCGGTATCGGGGATCAAGCAGTTGCTGGGCGAGGACGATGGGTTTCTTCGAGAGGGCCTTCGCGGCTATCTCCAGGAGGTTCTGGAGAGTGAGATGACGGCGCTGCTCGGAGCGTCGAAGGGCGAGCGCGTGGCGACACGTGTGGGCTATCGATCGGGCTACTACGAGCGTTCCCTGGTGACCCGCGTAGGGGCCTTGGAGTTGCGAGTTCCGCAGGATCGCGCCGGATGTTTTTCGACGTCGGTGTTTGAGCGTTACCAGCGTTCGGAGAAGGCCCTGGTGGCGGCCTTGGTGGAGATGTACGTGCAGGGGGTTTCGACACGCAAGGTGAGGCAGGTCACGGAAGAGTTGTGCGGCCACAGTTTTTCGGCCTCGACGATTTCGAGCCTTGTGCGCCGACTTGATGGCCAGCTTGCGGCGTTTGCCCGGCGTCGTCTTGAGGAGCCCTATCCCTATCTGATTCTCGACGCCCGCTACGAGCGGGTGAGGGAGGATGGGGTGATCGGCTCCCAGGCGGTGCTGGTGGCCCTGGGCATCGACTGGGACGGCCGGCGCCAGGTTCTGGCGGTGGAACTGGCCAACCGGGAGAGCCGATCGTCCTGGAAGGACTTTCTTGTGGCTCTCAAGGAGCGGGGCCTCGACGGTGTCGAGTTCGTCGTCAGTGACGATCACGCAGGCCTCAGGAAGGCCCTGTCCGAGATCCTGCCCCAAGCCGCCCAGCAGCGCTGCTACGTGCACTTCCTCAGGAACGCCCTGGATCACATGCCGCGCAAGCGCGACGACGATTGCCTTCAGGAGCTCCGCTGGCTCTATGACCGGCGCAATCTCGAGGAGGCTCGCAGCGATCTCGCCGCGTGGCTGTCACGCTGGCAGGCCCGCTATCCCAAGCTCACCAACTGGGTCGAAGAGACCATCGAGGAGACCTTCGCCTTCTATCGTCTGCCGCTGCAGCATCACAAGCACCTCAAGTCGACCAACATGCTCGAGCGCGTCAACCAGGAGATCAAACGGCGCACCCACATCGTGCGGGTGTTTCCCAACGGCGAGAGCTGTCTGCGCCTGGTGCGGGCGCTGGCGATCGAGATTCACGAGGATTGGCTGGAGGCCAACCGCTACCTCAACATGATCCACCTCAGGGAGCACCAACGCGAACGGCTCAGACAGGCTGCCTGACGGGCGCCGCGGCATGGCTGCCGCTGCGAGCCCTCGGGCTCTCCGCGGCTGCCATGCCACCACACCACGCCGCAGGCCATGCGCAAATTGCAGATAAGTCTGGACACAACTCGCTGGAAGAAGATCCGATGATGCGCCCCCGAACACACCGACGGACCTGAGCGCATGGCTGATCCCATCGTCAAAACACGTATCGCCTGGCCCGGAGGCGCGAAGTGCGCCGTTCTGCTGAGTTTCGACTTCGATGCCGAGACGCTCTGGATCGGCCGAGACAAAGCCAACTGGAAGCGTCCGGGCATCCTCTCCCATGGCAGGTATGGCGCCAACCTCGGTGTGCCGAAGATTCTCGAGACCCTGGAGGATGCCGAAGTTCCGGCGACGTTCTTCGTTCCCGGCTGGACAGCAGAGAACCATACGATACGCGTCGAGCAGATCCTGGAACGCGGACACGAGGTTGCTCACCACAGTTATCTGCACGAGTGGATTGATCCGGAAGACCCGGCCGCCGAGGAGGCCGAACTCGACCGAGGCCTGGAGGCCCTGCAGAAGACGGTGGGTGTCGTTCCAACGGGCTATCGCTCACCGGCGGGCGAGACCAGCGACAACATGGTCCGCCTGCTGACGCAACGGGGCTTTGTCTACGACAGCTCCTTGATGGATCACATCAATCCCTACAGACATCCATCCGGACTGATCGAATTGCCCTGGCACTGGAGTCTTGACGACGCGATCTACGCGCTGTTTTCCATCAGGAATCCGAGGCCGGTGTTCCCCAACAGCCACATCCTGGAAATCTGGCAGGAGGAATTCCGGGAGATCCACGCCTGGGGAGGGCTCTTCGATCTTGTCATGCACCCCCAGATCACGGGCCGCCCCTCGAGAATAAGGCTGCTGCGCGAGATGATCGCGTGGATCCAGTCCTTGCCAGATGTCTGGTTCGCCACCGCACGCGACATCGCCGACGCCTGGGCAGCTCAGGAGTGACGCAGTAGAAGTGTCACCGGAACAAATGCGGAGAACTTCTTGCGCACACAATTTAGTCCTTTGTAATGAAGCAATAAAATGATCCACCAACATGCTGTCAAAGGTAAGTACGTAGTTCCAGTCATCAATTCGAATATGGAATCTCTCGAACTGAAGACCAATGGTGGCGGGGGATTGTGGACTTCATTCAGTCACGGGGTGACGAAGCTCATGGCCGTTCAACGCGACCAAATGCGAGCTCTGCGTGCCTGAGTGGCGACGCCGGTCATTCGGAGTCGCCAGTTCAGCATGTCTACGCTGACTCCGAAGCGGTTCGCCAAGGTTGTTGGATCTCGAGCTGATCGGTACGCAATCACGAGGCCGGTGCGCGGCACCAGGAGTGTTCCCGAGAGCCAGTCGGCTTCATCTTCCTGCTCCCGCTCAAATGAGCTGAGCAGCAAGTGGCCTGCCGGAGAGAGATCGATGCGGCCTGGTTCATGGTCGAGAATGAGGTGAGCAAGCTCATGGGTGAGGCTGCTGCGCTGCCTGGTTGGTGCGTGGGCCGAATTGACGATTGTTAGTTTGGTCTTGCCGTGTCGGATAGTTACGGCGGACCAGCTGCCCGAATCATGATAGATGAGCCGTCGCAGGCTTTTCTTGGATAATTCCGGCACGTCTTCTGGTTGCCAGACAACAACTCCGAGGTGCGCCGCGAGCGCTTTCGGATCTAATGGGTCTACCGGTTTGAGACCCAAAGCGGTTCGATATCTCTCGGCGGTGGTTTCGCACCACGCCTTGAAGCCACGACGCATGGATTCACAGTTCGTCCCGCGCAAGGAGTGCGCGTTGGGCAGCCAAGATCATTTCCGCCAGCGCAGAGGCAGTCTCAAGCTGAATCGTTTGCTTCTTTCGAAAGTGAACAGCAGCGATAGGCCGGCTGACGTTGCCAGCGTCGAAACCGAGCACGGCCGATGGATCGACCCTTAACCATCGGCATATCTTCTGAAAGTTCTCGAGGTCGGGTAGGTGGCCGTTCTCGACCCGTGAAAGGGTGGCGGGGGAAATCCCAATCTTCGCGGCGGTTGCTCGAACTCCATTGTGCCCCCGCTTGTCCGAAACCAGTTGACCTAGGGCATCGAGGGAGGGGTTCGGCATGGCTATCTCCGTGTTGCAGAAGTGAAACACTAACCGTTTGACATGTGGGGCAGCGTCTTATACGGTCGCGTCTGTTTCACGGATAAGACGGTTTTGGCAGAACAGACGCAACAGGTCAAGTACATGAATTGGGCAGGATCAGGTTCGCAGCGCGCTTCGTCGGCTTCCACAAGGCCATCGGATGGTGGTTTCAGGGAGGCGAGAACCCTGACGCTTGGGCGCGTCAAGTCTCTGCCCTGTTGGCTCCTTCCGCGAGTCGAAAGGGGCCTTTCGAACAACATTCCAACTTGCACAACCGGAGAAGACACCCATGAACGGTGGCATTGAGATTATTGTGAGCGGTCGCGAGTACAAGTTATCGGACGACCTCGTGACCTATGAGCAGATGGTGAAGATCTGGAACGAGCTCCATGAGGCGGAGAACAAGCACATTATCGGCACGCCCGGCATCGACTACGAGGAAGACGCGAAAGGCGAGGACGGTGTTCTCCTGCCGGGCAAGGATGTCAGGGTAAAGGACGGCACGAGCTTCTCGGTCGACCCGGAGCATGTCTCGTAAGGATCGTCTCACCGCGTTCGGTGAGCAGACCGGGTTTACTGTCGAAGTCAAGGTCGGCGTCGTCCGGGCAACCGCAGTCCCTTGTCTACTTGCAGGCGGGGTCGTAGGAACCTGCACGATTGAGAAGTCCTACGACCCTGCAAGTGGTAAACCGAATGAATTGATTGGTGGGGCGGATCATGGGGTGCGCATCACAGCTGACGAAGAGCGCGACGGGCTCGTGTATCACGCAGATGGAACACCGATCGGGAACTGCATCGACGGCGATGGGAAGACCTGGTGCGCTATCTCCGTCAAGAAAGGTCGGCAAGACAGTCCGGAAGAGGATGGATCGGCGAGTGAATTGATCCATCGGTATGCAAAGCAGATCGTCGGAGCCGTGTCGGCAGCCGGCTACTCCGAAATCCATTCACTTGCGAAGCCGGGGCCTTTCAAGATACCGAACACTTTTGAGGCTCGAGCGGCGTTGGGGCCGGTTCAGGACCGCATCCGTGATCAGCGAATTGCGATCATTGGCATGGGCGGAACGGGCGCGTACGTCCTGGATCTCATGGCGAAGACGCCCGTTTCTGAGATTCATCTTCTGGACGCCGACAAAGCTGAGTGGCACACGTTCATGCGTGCCCCGGGTGCGCCGACTACTGAGGAAATTGAATCTCTTCGTAGTGATCCCCCGACAAAGGTGGCGTACTATCACTCCAAATACGCTTCGCTGCGAGAGGGCATCTATCCCCACGTCATCCGGATAGATAACCCTTCCATTCTCGGCGAGTTTCTGTCCTCTCATCCTGTCGACTTCGCTTTCGTGTGCATCGACCAGAAGAAGGACAGTGATTCTCCACGCCAGGATGTCGTATACGAAGCCCTCACTGAAGCGGCGATCTCCTTCTTAGATTCGGGCGTGAGCATAACCCTGGAAGCCGACAGTGTCAGAGGAGCCGTGACGACGAGTTTCTATGCCGCGGGATCTGAGACGTGGCGAGAGGCCATACCGAACGCTAGAGTTGAGGGTAACGTGCCAGGCTATCGCAACGTCCAGCTGCCGGAAGTGAACGCGTTGGCGGCTTCGCTAGCTGTGATGGAATGGCGACGACGTACGGAGCAGTATGTGTCCGAGTCAGCTTCGTTCCTGCACAAGTTCCGTCTGGAATCTCCGCGCATTGTCAGAGTCCATGACTCGCATTGAAGACACCCGTGAATCTCCGCCCCATCTTCGTAGAAGTGCTACCCAAGTTCGACGAAATCAAAGCCGGCGCGCTTTGGATCAGCCACAAGCATAGGACAATTAATCTTCGCTGTCCCTGTGGGTGCGGAGACTTGACGGTGCTGTCCCTCCATCCCAGCCGATGGCACGTGTGTTTCGACGGGAAGTCGGTCTCCTTGGACGGTCCGACTGGTGGGTCCGTATGGGCTAACTCCGGTTGCGGCAGCCACTACCTTATACGTAACAATGTAGTGGTCTGGTTGGATAGGATCGATCCAAGCTTTCATTCGGAGTATGCAGATATCGAGAGGGCCCGCTTGCTGGACTCCAGTCCTAGTGGTCCATCTCTTCTATCGAGGCTTGCACGGGCATGGCGCGGCTTGTCATTACGCATTTGGCGCAATTGATATGCCACCTTCCGCTCGGTTGACTCTTAGCACACTAATCACAAGGCGCCACTCAAGTAAGCGATCGCGATGCATCGCTTGGAGGAGACCGCGCAGCGGTCTGCAACTGGCCCGGAGATACATCCGCGCCTTGATACGCACTGGAAAAGCACGGAGACGGACAAAGGGTTAGGGCTGGTGCCACGGTTGAATTGGACATTCAACCCATGTATCGAAGCCGCTGGCCGGCTACCTTGCGAGAGGCTGGAATGACGAATCCAGTATTGAGATTCCTTCCCAACGAAGCTTGGGAGAAAGAAGGACTCGGCGATGCCGGGATCGAGACCTTTCGCGATACGCCCTATGCCAGTTGCGCGAGGGAGGCGGGACAGAACAGCCGCGATGCGGCGACAAATCTCCCGGTGCGGATTACCTTTGATATCCGTAAACTCGAGCACGACGAGTTTCCGTCGCATGCAGAGCTGAGGGAGGCGATTGCCGCGTGTAGGACGGAGGCGTCGCAGGATCGGGAGACTGCCTTCTTCGCCAATGCTGCTGAGGTCATCGACAGGCCTCGCATTCCAGTACTGGAGATTGCTGATAGCAATACAACGGGACTGACAGGGCCTCCCGATGATCACGGCACACCGTTTCATTCTCTGGTGAAGGCCTCCGGTGTCACCGTCAAATCTGACGCCAATGCCGGTGGATCGTTCGGTATAGGCAAGAACGCATCCTTTGCGGTCTCTGACCTGCACACGGTTTTGTATTCATCCGTCTATGTGGATCCGGAGACGGGTCACAAGGCCTTCGCAGCGCAGGGGAAAGTCAAGCTTGTTTCCCACACCGGTCCAGACAGTGAGCCTCGCCGAGCCACTGGATACTGGGGCAATCCCAAGCGTTTCGGAGCGGTATCCGACCACTCGCTCGTGCCTGACTGGATGGGCCGCAGCACTGTTGGCACGACGATTTTCTGCATGGGCTTTCGGGAATCGGAGGATTGGGCCGAGCGAATGACGTATTCGCTGGTCTCCAATTTCTTCTGCGCGGTACACCGCCAAGAAATGGTTTTCGAGGTGGACAACGGAAGGATCCGTGTCAACAGGAACACGCTGGAACATTTGCTGGAACGGGAGGACATAAGGAACGCTGCGGAAAACACGGGTCACCGCGCCGATCTGGAGTTCGCCGGTCAACTCTACCGCTGTCTCGTATCTGAAAGTGCGGAGGAGGAAACTCTCACACTTGCCTCCGGTCTCGGTCACATGCGTGTCCGCATTCTGGTGGGCGAGGGAATGCCCCGTCGGATTGGTTTCATTCGCAACGGGATGCTGATTACCGACAATCTCCGACACTTCGGACAACCGCTGGCACGGTTTCCGGGCTCGCGTGATTTCGTGGCGTTGGTCGAGCCCGTGGACATGGATGCCGGAGTGCTGCTGAAGCAGTTGGAGAACCCGGCTCATGACGGGTTTTCGGCGGAACGTATCCCGGACTCGGAACGGCGGGACAGTGCGACGGCGGCAATGAGGCGTTTGGGCAGGGAGATTCGTGAGACCATTCGCGGAGCCACGAGCGTAAGGCACGAGGGCGCAGTGGTTCTGGATGAACTGGGACGATTCTTCGCCGAACCCAGCAGAGCGGAAGCCGAGCCTGATCCCACGGCCGAGAGTGATCCAGAGAAATACACTTATTCCTCCCACCGGCGGCCGCACCGGCGACCGAGGGCGCCCACTCCTTCGGGAGGCGATCAGGGAGGACAAAGCGGGACAGGCACGGGATCCGGCGGAGAGAATGGCAGCGGGACTGGAAGAGGAACCGGGACGGGAACCGGTGGGCGCGGTACCCGGGGAGAACGTGAAGCAGTTGTGCTGAGGGATATTCGTAACTGTATCCGAGAGGACGGTGACGGGTTACCGGTCTCGCGTGAGCTGCATTTCACACCAGGAACGGGAGGGCGCATTGAAGTCGCAGTACAGGCGACTGGCGTCAACGTTGCAGAAGGTCTTCGTGTGGTCGAGGCGGACAGAGGAATGGTCGAATTCGGTGTGGTTTCCCTGGATGTGGTTGAGGGACAACGCTGCTCGGTTACCGTTTCATTCGATGAACCCTATGGCGGACCGATCGAACTCTTGGCGATTGACGGTGGCGGCGTGGAGGCGCAGGCATGAGGCTTTCTGAGGACACCCGTTTCCCTCACCCGGTCCTCGGGCTGGAGACCGGCGACTTCACGGCAGGTGCGTTTGAAGTGGAGTTTATGTTGGTCGAGGACAGGAAGTCCGGCGCGCTTACTCTCCAACACGAGATTGCCCTGACCGAGCCTGAGATCCGGCAGCTGGTGGAAACAGAGCGGGCGGCAACCAGTTGCTTTGTGAGGTGCGCGGATACCTTCTTTGCCGAGTTGCGTTCCATGTCGTGGCCCCAGGGCCGGTCCGACTTCGCCGCGGGGAAACTGCTTAATCGGGTAACGCTGCGCCCGATCGTCTGGTTGCTCGAGGATCTCTCTGACTGGGACACCGGCACAATCAATCCCGAGTTCTCGCCGCCGGTCTCGCTGGAGCGGGGAGACATCATTGCGGTGGGTGCGGAACACGTGATTTCCGTTGGACAGGCGAAGCTCAAGCCGATCGAGAGCATTTTCGAGCTCGACCGATCCCCGGATGTCCCCGAGGGGACGCTGCAGGTGGACCCCGATCGTGACAGGATTACGATCCTTGCCGGCCCCGGGACATACGAGACCATCAGCCTCTTGCGGGAGCAGGAAAGGGGACGCCCGGTCGTGATGAACGCCGTCTACCTTCCGGCGGTTATGGAGGTGCTGGACGCGCTTCGTTCGTCCGAGGGCGGATATGAGGGCCGACGTTGGTATCAAACTTTCAGTGCGAAGTGCGATGCAAATGGCATCGACCCCTCGGCAGGTTCATCGATTCTCGACAGTGCCCAGAAACTGCTCAAGGGTCCGGCTGGATTGCTCTCGGACCTCGTGGCGGACACAGAATGATGCAGCAGGACTCGCTGCTCTATCTTTCCGAGGCAAAGCTTGAGGAGTTGCGCCGGAATGTGAGCCTGAACCGCGAGCGATACGCAAAGGGCGATTTCGCGGATCTCGAATCGGAAAACGGATGGGCAATCGAAGCGGATGACGTCGGGATAGACCGCGAACTTCTGAGTAGCCTCGACGGCACAGCAAGGACGGCACATGGCGACAGGTCCGCCTCCGTAACAATCTATCGCGCCCTTCCGGGCATGACGCCCGCGCTGGCGCGCGAGGAGCGCGTCTGGACCCGCCTGTCACATGTCGAGTGTCTAGCTTACGCCCGTACCAGATGGCTTTCCCGGCTCGACGGAGAAGAACTTGATACCCAGGTTCACCGTCACCTGTTCGGCAACGGACTTACCGGCATCCGCGACGACAATGCGCTGTCCCGCCTCTGGTGGAGCATGTACGTCGCCACGATAGCAGATCCGGATGACCCGGTAAGCGCGCTGGACCTGATCATGAAGACGGCGGACATCCGGAGCAATTTCGTCGAACGCCCAAACACGGCGGCCCGACCGCCCTTGGCAAGAGCCGTCATCCGCGCCATGCGTCGGGATCCGTGGATCACGTCGGGCGAGCGCGCATTCAGAGAATTCATGATAGTCCTGAACCGAGACGGCGGTGGTATCCTGTTCGAGACGATGGCGGATGGCGAGGTCGACAGGATCATGGAGTCCTGCGCCGAACGCGCGAAAGCTCGCCTTGAGGGTGAAAGTGGAGCAGATAGTGCATCGGGCGGGCGCAGTCCCCGGGGGCTCGCGGGGCTTCTGGGTGCGCTCTCCGGGCGGATGCGTTAGTCCGCGGCTGCAAGGGCCAGGTGAAGCTGAAGCTTTACCGGTCGATACCCTACGCGTTCGCAGGAATGTTCGTCATTGCCGTCACCGTCATTTACGGTTGCCAACGAATAGCGCTCCGAACCAAGTTTCAGCGTGTGCACCTACAGTTGATCACTGTTGCCGAACCTATCAAACGTCGCTCAGGGCCTACTTCTACGCTCGGGCTTCCAGTTCCTCAATGAACTCAGCAAGTGACCAGAGCCAGGCGCGCTGCTCATCCGTGTAGCTTTCCTGGATCGACTGCGGCACGACGAGTTGCAAGTTCTCGTTCTCCATCTGGGTCGTCTGTGCCGATGAAATGCCCGGCTCAAGTGTCAGCAGGTGTTTTCTCGGTATCTTCGCCGCTTCGACCAGCACCTGCCTCCAGCGATCCTTGCAGGTAGACTTGGCTGCAAGCATGGTCAGGCACGGGTGGCCGGCTTCAGGAGCGGCGCTGTAGGCCTCTTCGCTGGGAAACAGGAAGTCCGGCCTCTGGTTGTTCTCGGTCACTGCTCCCCGGACATAGGCAATCCCGTGAGCACGGAACACTGCCTCGAGATGGTGTTCCAAGGACTGGCCCATGCGCGACTTTCTTCTGTTCTGGACACTCAACGAGAACCGGACGAAGCCTTCCACATCGGTCGCCCGGCTCGCATCCAGGAATCCTCTCTCGAGACGCGCAGAGACGATCCGTCGTTCCAACCGCCGGAACAGCGCTTCCTCATGGCTCAGCCATGCCACAAGGGCCTTGTCAGGATCGTCCTCGGCTCTTGCATCGGGCAGTGTCGATCGGGCGAGTTTGGAGAACTCCGCTGTCTTCGGAAACTCCAGACCGAAACTGTCGATGAAGGTATCAAGACTGTCCGCATCCGGATCCTCGAACTCGATGCCAATCTCATCGAGAATGAACCACGCGGCGAAGTCGAGTTCCGGTTCGTCAGCGAGAACCTCGCGTGACACCAACCGCCGCCCAACCGGGCGCAGATCGAAGAGCCAGCAGAGCTGCCGCTCACTGGTGGAGCCTTCCGGGGCAACGATGAAGTACAGAACTCCGTCTCTTGCGAGTGCCAGAAACAGCACGTCGCCTTCCCGCATGGCTTCAGTGACGTGATTGGAGGTGTAGTAGAGGCGCCACTCCGGCGCCCTGTGGGTCTGGCGTGCACGCGTATTGTAGTGGGTCGCAGTCCCCTCGGCCGTGAAACCGTCCTGATCCTGGCCCAGCCAGACATAGACAGCCGGGAAACGCCGGTGCTGGTCCTCGCCGAGAAACTGGCGGCGCATGTCGACAGTGGTGCCCACCTCGTGTTGGTTCGACCGCTCGCGATTGGCATCCACCGCGGACAGTCTCTTGACGCCTACTTCGGCAAAGTAGTCACGCAACCGTCCGCGTCTCATCGCCACCCAGCTCCATTGTGGACTCTCGTGACACCAACCACGCGGCGCATCGCTCTGCAACCACCCCAGGCGAGAGACGCATCCTTCCTTTGAGGGCACATTCCCAGATCGTGGCCACACGCCATCCAGCGTTTGTCAGGGCCGACAGGTGTCTGTCGTCGCGTTCGATATTCGAGTGAATCTTCTGTCGCCAGAATTCACTCCGGGTCTTCGGCCACTTGAACAGATGACAGCCATGACCGTGCCAGAAACACCCGTGAACGAAAATGACCGCCCTGTACTTCGGGAACACAAGATCGGGCTTTCCGGGCAGGCTCCTGCGGTGAATGCGAAACCGGAATCCGAGACGGTGAAGTTCGGAGCGGATCGCCATCTCCGGTTTCGTGTTGCTGCCCCGGATCCCCGCCATCATTCGGCTGCGGACGTCCGGCGTCACCGTATCGGCGGCCATGTATCAGGCGGCCAAGCCTGGTTCCGGCAAGGGAAGTTCATACTGTAGTGCAGGGGTCAATTCGCGGCCCTCCCGCGCGAACAATTCCGCGATCTGCGGCATCATGAGCCGGGCCACTGCACGAACAACGGGCACGACAACGGCGTTGCCGAACTGGCGATAGGCCTGGGTGTCCGATACAGGAATCCTGAAATCTTCCTCGCCCGGCTTCTCGAAACCCATCAGCCTTGCGCACTCCCTCGGGGTGAGGCGGCGGGGCCGCCGGCCCTTCTGACGGATGAGAATCTCAGACCCGTCCTTGTAGTAGCGGGCCGAGAGTGTGCGGGCGACATCGTCCGGGCCGAACAGCGAATAGCCGAACCCGTTGCCTGCACTCCTGTGCTTCTTCTTGTAGTCCTTGAGATACTTCCACAGGTGTGCGGTGAGCGTGTACTTCGGATCGACCTTCGCATCGAGAATTGCCTGCAGGGTTGGCGCCCGGGTCTCCGGAATCGCGAGTTCGTCGAAATTGAAGTTCGTCCGCTCCCGGAACCCGACCAGAAAGATCCGTTCACGTTTCTGCGGAACCCACGGTGAGGAATCCACGACACGGGTGCTAACGCTATAGCCCAGTTCATCCCTGAGGACGTGCATGATGGTCGCAAAGGTCTTGCCACCGTCATGGCGTTTGAGGTTCTTCACATTCTCGAGCAGGAACGCCGGAGGGCGATGATGGCGGATGATGTTCGCCAGGTCATAGAAGAGCGTCCCCTGCGTGTCGCACAGGAAGCCGTGGGGGCGACCGAGCGCATTCTTCTTGGATACGCCGGCGATCGAGAATGGCTGGCACGGGAACCCCGCCAGCAGGACATCGTGAGCCGGCACGGATTCGGGATCCTCCGCCCACGGGCGGATGTCGCCGACGAACCGGTGATCGCTGTCCGCCGGCTCCGGGAAGTTCGCGGTGTAGGTTTCCTTGCAGAACCGGTCCCACTCCGACGTGAACACGCAGCGTCCGCCAATCTCCTCGAAGGGGATGCGCAGCCCACCGATCCCGGCGAAGAGATCAATGAAACGGAAGCCTTCAGTCCGATCCTGGGGACACCGTGTATTGGCAATCTCTCGCAGGCGTTCGATCTTCAGCCGATCGATACGCTTGGCCTCGCCGTTGATGTAGCGCCGTACAGTTCTTGAATTGACGTCCAGCAGCCCGGCAGCCTCATCGAGGCCGAGTCCGGCACGGGTCATCAGTTCAGAGAACTCGTTGCAATCGTACGCGTCCATTTCTCTGTGTCAGTTTCGGTCAATATGTCATGATGTGTCCCAGCATGCAATAGGGATATCTGTGGTCAGGGAGACAGTGTTCACAGCCACTCTGGCACCGGAACGACCGACTATGTTGTCCAAAAGGCTCGACGGCATAACTAGAGACCCACAAGCCGGGAAAAGGGGATCTTCGATGCGGGTCAGGCATCGACGAGGACGTCGAATCCACCGTGTATCATTCGGTTGCCGTCGAACGGCATGGGGTTGGTGGTCGGATCGAGGCGGGGATCGGCCATGATCCTTGGTACGGCCGCGTCTCGGACTTCACGGGACGGCCAGACAATCCAGGAAAGGGAAACTGTCTCGTTTTCCTTGCATTTGACCGCCATCGGAAAGGAGGTCACCTTGCCTTCCGGCACGTCGTCGCCCCAGCACTCAACCACTGCAAGGGCTCCATGCTCCCGGAACACCGTGGCCGCCACTTCGGAGTGCTTGCGATAGGCGGCCTTGTTCGCGGTCGGCATGGCGGCGACGAATCCGTCTATGTACTTCACACGTCGCCCCTTTCTGATCCCGGAACGCGTCGCGGAGCGCTGGAGACCCCCGCATGAAATCGAGGCGTCCCGAAGCCTTGTTTCATCCCAATCGAGACCCTACCAGCGGCGAAATCACATGTCGTTGGGTCGTGCATGACGCCGCAATTGGCGACTTGTTTGCGATTGCATGGCGAGGCTCGAGTGATTCCCCATCTGCGTTCCAAGGCGCGAGGCAAGTCGTGCCAGGCGTAACTTGATGGACTGCACGGATGCGCGACCGGGAAGGAGCGTTGGCGCATGGGGCGGGTACTGGCCGAAGCGAAGACCAGCAAGGTGTCCCGGTCCACTCGGCTGCGATAAGGGGAGATCTAGAACCGGCAGTGGGGCCAGGCCGACCCGGAGGAAACTGTCCGGAATTCAGACGGTGGTGATGGTCCTTGGCAGCTTCGAGAGGACCTCTAGGCCGGTGTCGGTGACGAGGAAGCTGTCGATCCAGGCGACGCCTGAGCCGCCGCGCCAGTCCTCCCAGACATCGAACTGGTTTTCCAGATTGAACACCTGGCCTGGCTCGAGGGTGCGGTCTCCCAGGTTGTTGCGGGGGCTGAGCCAGTGGCTGCCGCACCAGTCCGGAGGCACGGCGATGCCGAGGGAGTAGCCGCCGACAAACCACACCCACTGCCTCAGTCCGGCGCGGTCGATGTAGTCGTCCGCCACCTCCTGGACCTTCGTGACCGGATCGCCCGGCCGGCATGCCTCGATGACGGCATCCATGCAGCCGGATGATGTCGTCATCAGCCTGGTCCAGCGTTGGTCGGGCTCGCCTAAGGAGAAGGTGCGGTTGAGGTTGACGTGGTAGCGGTGGAGGCAGCCGCAGAAATCGAGAAACACGAGGTCTCCCTGTCTTATGCGGCGGTGCTGCGGGGGGCTGTGGTGGGTGCCGGCACGCGGGCCCGAACCCACCATGGAGCGGATTCCGGGATAGCCGCCGCCCGCCCTCATCATGGTGGACATGATGACGGCTTCGATCTCGGTCTCCATCACCCCCTCGGCGATGGCGTCACGGGCCGCTGCCATGGCCTCGTCGGCAATGGCGGCCGCCCGCTTCATGACGGCGACTTCCGCCGGTGATTTCACGAAGCGCAGTTCCTCGACGAGGAACGAGGCGTCTTCCACCGTCGCTCCGCCGGATTCGAGGACTCCGGCGAGCGTGTCACTCGTCCGGCCATGGGGGGCATAGGCCCAGGGCTGAATGCCGACCCGTGCCGAGGCGAGGCCGAAGTCGACAAGGGCTCCGGCGATCTGTCGGCACTCGCTCTCCACGGATTCGTGGTTGAGCCAGCACACGTCACGGATTTCCGGCGTGGTGGAGATGATCGTCGTGTGGCCGCGCCCGTCAAAGAAGAGGGTGTCGTCGCTCCCGGCGCGCACCAGGAGTCCGGTGAGGTTCTCGAGGTGATACCAGATCATGTCGTAGCCGGTGAGCCACGTGAGATCGGCCGGGTTGGTGACGAAGAGGGCCTCGAGACCGGCCTCGGTCATCGCCTGCCTTGTGCGCTGCCGGCGCCGGGCGTACTCCTCTTGCGAGAAGGGTTGTTCCCAGTCGATCTGGTCGCGCAGGTAGGTCTGGATCATGGCGTGCTTCCGGCAGTGGTCGGGGATGGAGGGGTCAGTCGCGGTGCCAGCCCCACATGGCGCCGCCCTTCATGTCGCTCAGGGGTACGCGGCCCTGGTCGCTCGGATAGTACCCGAGCATGCCGTCGTAGACGTTGTAGCCCATGAGGCGCTGAATGTGTTCCGGCAGGGCGGCGGCGGTTTCGCGGGGGACGGAGAGAATGTGGTTGACCTCCTGGCGCAGCCAGCCGAGGCAGTAGGTGTTGATGAGTCCGGCACGGGGTCGATCGTCGTTGTTGGCTCCGCCGCCGTGCCATATGGATCCAAGGTAGAAGAGCGCCGATCCTTTCGGCATTTCGGCCGACACCACCTCGTCGTCAGGCCCGGGAGAACGCCATGGCTGCCAGCGATGGCTCATCGGGACGAGCCGGGTGGCTCCGTTGAGGTCGGTGAAGGTCTCGAGGGCCCACATGACCGAGACCTGCAGTTCTACGCCGGGGATCTGCACGGGATAGATCGTGTCGTCCCGGTGGAGAACCTGCCCGGTCTCGCCCGGATGGATCTCGATGGCCGTGCAGCTGCCGATGAGATAGGAGGTGCAGTGGTCGAGCAGAATGGCGTCGAGCACGCGCATCATGCCGCGGTGACCGACGATGCCGGCGGACGCCGGCGAGACGTCGAGGACCGAATTGACGCGCAAGGTGGTGTAGCCGTTGAAGTCGCTCTCGGTGGACCGGCCCACCTGGTCAAAGGGTTCCCGCAAGTCGCCCCGCACCTCGTCGGCGACGGCGTCGTCGACAAAGTTCTCGACGATGGCCGCGCCATCGCGCCGGAGCGCCCCGACGATGTCGGGGACCGGCGCGTCGCCCCTGAACCGTTCGAGCCCGGGCATGTGCCTCCCGTTATGTCATCGGCGGGGATACACAATGACGGAAAGAAACCTGACCGGCAACCTGATCAGTGTCTCGGGCCCGTGCGGGGCATCGGCATCGAAGAAGAGGGAATCGCCGACCTCCATCCGGTAACTGCTTCCGGCATGGCGGTAGACCATGGCGCCCTCGACGACATAGAGGAACTCCTGGCCGTCGTGCTGGAACAGGGGAAAGACCTCGGATTCGTGGGTGAGCGTGATCATGTAGGGCTCGACGGCGACTTCCTTGTGAACGCCGTGGCCGAGCAGTGCGTACTGATGGCCGGCGCGCGTTCCCCGGCGTTCGATCTTGAGGCCCTCTCCCGCCCTGACATGACTGGCGTCGCGCTGTTCCTCGAATCTCTGGAAGAGGGCGGTGAACGGAACGTTGAGGGCTTCAACCAGGCGCTGCAGGGTGCTCAAGGACGGCGATGTGTGGCCGTTCTCTATCTTCGAGAGCATGCCGGACGAGACGCCGGCCTGAGCCGCGAGTTCCGTCACGGTCATGCCGAGTTGCCGCCGGTGGTGGCGGATCTGGTTGCCGATGGCAGCCTCGAGGTCGCGGTCCCCCCGGGCGATGGCGTGGGGGTCCTGATCGAGGACTGCAGGAGGCTCATGGTCCGGCATGGCGTCCCATCCTACAGTGTGTCGTCATCGAGGTGCCCGGCTCCCAGGATCACCGCCACAGGGCCCTTGCCGTCATGGTGGACCATGAAGTGGACGGCCATGCCGGGAGCAATGGCGCCCAGTCTGGCGTGGGTTGTTCCGTCGACATCGAACACCATGTCGCCACCGCCGTCGACCGGGCGCACGAAGCCGTAGGACCGTTCCGGCCTCAACCAGACGATGTGACCATTCATGGACGAGACACATGCGGGGGCGGCGTGCCGGGTGTCAAGAGGCAGGCTGTGCGGAAATCGCTTGCCCTTGGCGGCATCCTCGCTACACTCGCCGCACTTCGGGGACGTGGTTCTCCGGAGGGGCCGGGGTGTGGGCCAGGGTGTCCGCGCGTATACTCAACCAGTATACTTGAACCAGAGAATGGAGCGGCGTCGAGGCGCCCCGGCGCGTCCCTGACGTGTGGCAATTGTGGAGGGCACGACACTGGAGGACAGGCTTGAAAGTCTGATCGCACCGAGCGTGGCGAGCATCGGTTTCCGCCTTGTGCGGGTGAAGATGTTCAACCGCCAGGGCAGGATCCTGCAGGTCATGATCGAACGCGCCGACGGCGACAGTGCGACCATCGACGACTGCGCCATGGTGAGCCGCCTTGTGAGTGCCCATCTCGATGCCGAGGATCCGGTTTCGGGATCCTACGACCTCGAGGTGAGTTCCACCGGAATTGACCGCCCCCTGGTACGCCAGGAGGATTTCAGCAGGTTCGCCGGGTTCGAGGCGACGGCGTCCATCGATCCGCCGCTCGACGGCCAAAAGAGATTCCAGGGCCGTCTCGCCGGCATGGCCGACGGCAACGTGCAGATGGAACAGTCTCCCGGCTCAATCGTCAGTCTGCCGTTTGCCCATATTGTCGAAGCGAAACTTGTCCTCAATGACGAACTGATCAAGGGAACGGCGCAGCCGGCCGGCGGACCGGTGCGGGCCGAGGCGGGATAGGATCATGGCGGCTGTAACGAACGTGGCGAACGTGGCCCATCGGGACCTGCTGCAGATTGCGGCGACCGTGGCGACAGAAAAGGGCATCGAGCGCGAGACCGTGATCGAGGCACTCGAACAGGCAATCCAGAGCGCTGCGGTGAAGAAGTACGGTGAACTCGACATCAGGGTCGAGATCGATCGCACGTCCGGTGCGGTGGCGCTGCTGCTCTATCGCGAGGTCATCGGGGATGATGTCGAGTTGCAGCCGGGCCTGCACATCACTCTCGAGGAGGCACGCCGCAAGAACCCCGTCGCCGAGGTCGGGGACTTCATCACCGAGGATCTGCCACCGGTCGAATTCGGACGCATCTCGGCCCAGGGCGCCAAGCAGACCATCATGCAAAGGGTCCGCGAGGCCGAGCGCGCCCGCCAGTACAACGAATTCAAGGACCGTGTCGGAGAGATCATCAACGGTGTCGTCAAGCGCGACGAGCGCGGCAACCAGATCGTCGATCTCGGACGTGCCGAGGCGATGCTGCGGCGCGACGACTGCCTGCCGCGCGAACCCCTGCGTCGCGGCGACCGGGTAAGGGCCTACGTCTACGACGTGCGCCAGGAATCCCGTGGACCTCAGGTCTTCATCTCGCGCGTGCACCCGGATTTCATGCGCAAGCTCTTTGAGATGGAGGTTCCGGAGATCTACGACGGCATCATCGAGATTCGAGCCGTCGCCCGCGATGCCGGAAGCCGTGCCAAGATCGCCGTGCGGACCAATGACGACTCCATCGATCCTGTCGGCGCCTGTGTCGGCATGCGGGGAAGCCGCGTTCAGGCCGTCGTCAACGAATTGGGCGGCGAGAAGATCGACATCATTCCCTGGTCGCCGGACACCGCTACCTTTGTCGTGAACGCCCTGCAACCCGCCGAGGTGGCCAAGGTCGTCATGGACGAAGCGGAACGGCGCATGGAGGTCGTGGTGCCGGATGACCAGTTGTCGCTGGCGATCGGCCGGCGCGGCCAGAATGTGCGCCTCGCCTCGCAACTCGTGGGCTGGGACATCGACATCATGACGGAAAGCGGCGAATCGGAGCGCCGCACCAATGAAATGCGCGTCCAGTCCGAACACTTCATGGAAGCGCTCGATGTCGATGACGTGCTCGCCAGACTCCTCGTGACCGAGGGCTTCTCGGAGGTCGAGGAGATTGCCTTCGAATCCACCGAGGAGTTGCTTTCCATCGAGGGACTCGACGAGGGCATTGCCCAGGAACTGCAGAACCGGGCCATCGCATTCGTCCAGGAACGCGACCTTCAGTTCGATGCCAGGCGCCGTGAACTCGGTGTCACGGACGATGTCGCCGCCGTTGATGGATTGACGCCGGCCTTCCTTGTCGAACTGGGCGAGAAGGGAATCAGGACTCTCGACGATCTGGCCGATCTGGCAGCCGACGAGCTGTTGCAGGACTACCTGCCCGGCACGTACCTGACACCGGACGATGCCAACGCCATCATCATGGCGGCACGTGCCCACTGGTTCGAGGGTGAAGAAGACGGCCACGCGACCGGGTCGTCCGCGCAAGGTGACAACGCTGATGCCCGGTCCGAACACTAATGTCCAGCGGCGCTGCATAGCCACCGGCAGGTCCGTCGACAGGTCGGGGCTGGTACGGTTCGTGCTGGCGCCGTCCGGGGACATTGTGCCGGACCTGGCGGAACGCCTGCCCGGTCGGGGTGTGTGGGTTTCCGCCAGGCGCGACGCCATCGACCGCGCGGTTGCCAGGAAGCAGTTCAGCCGCGGCCTCAAGAGGTCCGTGGCTGCCCGGCCCGATCTCGCCGACTCCGTGGAAGGCCTGCTTGTCAGGCGGATCGTCGAGCTCCTGGGATTCGCTCGCCGGGCGGGCGAGGCCGTGTGTGGATTCGAGAAGTGCCGCGCTCTCGTCTCAAGGGACGGAAGTCTCCTGTTGCACGCCCGTGACGGCTCGCCTGCCGGCCTCGAGAAGTTGATCGGACGGTCGTCCGTCACGGTGTTGCGGGTCCTGGATCGCGTGGAGCTCGGTGAGGCGTTCGGCCGGAGCGACGCGGTGCACGTGGCTCTTCATTCCGGTGGCCTCGCCACCAGAATCGCCCGGGAGTGTGCCCGCCTCGCGGGATTTAGAGGACCCGCCGAACATGGCATGGAAGGAACCTGAAGGATGGCAACCACGGACGAAGGCCCGCGCAAGCCAACGCTGAGTCTCGGCGGGCGCAGGCAGGTCGAGCGCAAGACGACCGAAGTCAGCGGCTCCGTACAGCAGAGCTTCAGCCATGGCCGCAAGAAGAACGTCGCTGTCGTGGTGAAGAAGCGGCGCACCTTGCGTGTGGGCCGCCAGGAGACCGCAGAATCCCGGCCCGCCACGCCTGAGCCGGAGGTGAGCGAACCCACAAGGGAGCAGGAGACCGCAACCCCGGCGACGGAGGAGGCCAGCCGGCGGTCGTCCCTGGTTCTGAGGCATCTCAGTCCCGAAGAGCGCGAAAGCCGTGCGCGTGCCCTTGAACAGGCGCAGAAGGCCGATGAGGAGGCCCGCGTCCTGGCAGGCGAGCAGGAGCGTCAGCGGGCCGAGGAGGAGGCGAGACTCAGGGTTGAACGCGAGGAGGCAGAGCGCCGCGCCCGTGAGGAAGCGGAACGCCGCGAACAGGAAGAAGAGGCCCGTCGGCGGGCGGAGGAACAGGCCAGGCGCCAACTCGACAGACAGCGCGACTCGGTTGAGAAACGCGAGGATCCTGCGGCTGCCGAGACAATCGCACCCGCCACCGTTGCCGAGGAGGAGCCCCGGCGCGGCAAGCGCGACCAGAAACGTTCCGCCCTGGCCCCGGGCAAGCGCGCCGCCGGCCGACGCCGCAGCGGCAAGCTCACCGTTGCCCAGGCCCTGAACGAGGAGGACCGCGAGGAGCGGGCGCGCAGCCTTGCGGCCGCAAGACGGGCCCGTGAAAAGCTGCGGCAGCAGCAACTCGAGCGCCGGGCGGCCACGGGGTCGACGAAGAAGATCGTGCGCGAGGTCATCGTGCCGGAGGTCATACTCGTCAGCGAACTGGCCAACCGCATGGCGGTGCGCGGCAGCGAGATCGTCAAGAAGATGATGGAAATGGGCCAGATGGTGACCATCAACCAGACCGTTGACGCCGATACGGCCGAGGTGGTCGTGGCGGAGTTCGGACACCGTGCGCGGCGTGTCTCGGAGGCAGACATCGAGGTCGGGCTGAAACAGGATGACGATCCCGACGACATGAAGCAGGCGCGTGCGCCGGTGGTCACGGTCATGGGTCACGTTGACCACGGTAAGACATCCCTGCTCGATGCCCTGCGCCGTACCGATGTGGTGTCCGGCGAGGCCGGAGGCATCACGCAGCACATCGGCGCCTACCAGGTGCGGCTCGATGGTGGTGAACGAATCACGTTCCTGGATACGCCCGGTCATGCCGCGTTCACGTCCATGCGTGCCCGTGGCGCCAGTGTCACGGACATCGTAGTGCTGGTGGTGGCTGCCGACGACTCGGTGATGCCCCAGACTCGGGAAGCGATCGACCATGCCAGGGCCGCCGAAGTACCGATCATCGTTGCCATCAACAAGTGCGACCTTCCGGGCGCCGAGCCCGACAGGGTGCGTCAGGATCTGTTGCGCAACAGCCTGGTGGTCGAATCGCTGGGTGGAGACATACTCGATGTCGAGATCTCGGCCCTCAAGGGTGATGGCCTCGATCGTCTCGAGGAGACCATCCTGCTGCAGGCCGAGGTCCTCGAACTCAAGGCGAACCCGGATCGTGAAGCCGAAGGCGTCGTTGTCGAGGCCAAGCTCGACAAGGGCCGCGGCCCGGTCTCCACGGTGCTGGTGCAGCGCGGAACGCTCGAAGTCGGAGACACGGTCGTGGTCGGCAATGCCTGGGGCCGGGTCCGCGCCCTGATCGATGACCGGGGCAGCAACGTCAAGAGCGCCGGTCCTGCCCTGCCTGTCGAGATTCTTGGCCTCTCCGGAGCGCCGCTCGCCGGTGACGAGTTTTTTGTCGTGGAGAACGAGAGGCGGGCGAGGGAAGTGGCCGCCTACCGAACGGCGCAGGAACGCCAGAGGAAGATCACCGCCACGGGCCGGGGTTCCTTCGACCAGATTCTGGCCGGCATCAAGGCGGGCAAGGCGACCGAACTTCCTATCGTCGTCAAGACGGATGTCCAGGGTTCGGCGGAAGCCATTGCCGACAGTCTCCAGGCCTTCGGCACCGACGAAGTCAAGCCCCGCATCCTGTTGTCTGCTGTTGGTGGCATTACGGAAAGCGATGTGACACTGGCCAGTGCGTCCAGCGCGGTCATCCTGGGATTCAACGTGCGGGCCAACAGCCAGGCCCGCCGTCTCGCCGTCCGCGAAGGCGTGGAGATCCTCTATTTCCGGGTGATCTACGAGCTTCTCGATCAGGTGAAGGACATGCTGGCTGGCCTGCTGAAACCGGCAACGGAGGAAGAGGTCCTCGGGGCCGCCCAGGTTCTGGAAACATTCGATATCTCGGGCGCCGGGACGATCGCCGGTTGCCGTGTGATGGACGGATACATCCGAGCCAGTGCACGGGTCAGGCTGCTGCGGGGCGGACGCACCATGTTCGACGGTTCGATCCGGTCGCTGCGCCATCACAAGGATCAGGTCCGTGAGGTTCGCCAGGGCAGCGAGTGTGGCATCCAGCTTGCCGATCACCAGGACATCGAGATCGGTGACGAGATTGAGGCCTATGAGCTGAAGCAGGTTGCCCGAACGCTGGATGCCTGATGTGAAGCAGCGCAACAACCAGCGCCGGTTGAGAGTGGGCGAGGAGATTCGCCATGTGCTGTCGGACATGTTTGCCCGGGAGGAAGTTCATGACCCGGCGCTGTTCGGCCGTCCGATCACCGTCTCCGAGGTCCGCATGAGCGCCGATCTCAGACATGCCGCCTGCTACATCATGCCGCTTGGCGGCGAGAATGTCGGCGATGTGATGGAGGGATTGAGGCGGGCCACGCCGTGGTTGCGTGGCGAGGTGTCGCGCCGGGTGCGTCTGCGGGTGGCGCCGGAGCTTGTTTTTCACGCGGACCGTGGATTCGACCATGCCCAGCGCATCAGCGCCCTGCTCGAGACGTCTGGCGGCCCTTCATAGGCCTTCATGAAACGGGACATTCATGGCTGGCTTGTCTGTGACAAGCCGGCCGGTGTGACATCGAGGCAGCTGGTGGGGCGGGCACGCAGACTCACGGGCGCCTCCCGCCTCGGACACGGCGGCACGCTCGATCCACTAGCCACCGGCATCCTTCCGGTGGCCCTGGGCGAGGCGACGAAGACCATCGCCTGGTGCCAGGATGCTCTCAAGACATACCAGGTCACGGCGCACTGGGGAGTCTCGACGTCCACCGACGATGCCGAGGGGAATGTCACCGGTACATCTGAGGTCCGGCCGTCGACAGAAGGGATCGAGGCCATCCTCGCGTCCTTTACCGGTGATGTCAGCCAGACACCCCCGGCCTTTTCGGCCATCAAGGTGGCAGGCAAGCGGGCCTACGCCCTCGCGCGAAAGGACATCATGCCAGACCTGCAACCCCGCCTTGTGAGGATCGAGCGGATCACGCTCGTCGCTCGTGAGGATGCGGATCACGCATCGTTCGAGGTGGTATGCGGCAAGGGGACCTACATGCGCGCGCTCATCCGCGATCTGGCGGCAAGCCTTGGCACCCTGGGCCATGTCCATGCCCTGCGCCGCACTCGCGTCGGACCGTTTTCGCAGTCCATGGCGATTTCTGTGGATTCCTGGCTGGAACATGGTAGGAATGCGCTCGCTTGCGGGGCGATCCATCCCGTGGAGACAGCGCTGGCCGACATCCCGGCACTTGTCGTCACGGAATTGCAGGCACGCCAGCTCAGACACGGGCAGGCGGTCCGGATCGATGAGACCAGCAAGGGTATCGTTCGCCTCCAGGACGACCACGGGCTTGTCGCGATAGCGAAATCCGATGGGAATCTGGTTCGACCGGTGCGCGTTTTCAACCATGACGGGACACGAGGTCACGATGTCGATCACAGCTGAACGCAAGAGCGAACTGATTCGCCAGTATAGCCGCACCGACGGTGATACCGGATCGCCCGAGGTGCAGATCGCCATACTGACGGAACGCATCACCAATCTCACCGAACACTTCAAGTTCCACCGCAAGGACAAGCACTCCAGGCGGGGCCTGCTCATGCTGGTCAGCAGGCGTCGGGCCCTGCTGGACTACCTGCGTGGCCGGGACGAGAGCCGCTATCGTTCGATTGTCGGTAGCCTGGGTCTGCGCCGCTGATACCTGCGGCGCGGCACGGCGGAAGCGCACGTCGTCAGGTGAGCCTCCTCCAGAGGAACGCCTGGCTGGGACTGTCATGACCGGTTCATCAATGGTTCCGGATCATGCCGGGGAATCTTCACATCACAATGGGCGGAGTGCGCTGATTCCGCCAATGTCAGGGAACAACATACATGTTTGACATTCACACGAAGGAAATCGTCTGGGGTGGCCGGACGCTGACGCTGGAAACCGGGCGCATCGCCCGCCAGGCGGACGGGGCTGTGCTCGCGACCTATGGCGCCACCACGGTGTTGTGCACGGTCGTGGCGCAAAGGCAGCCACGAGAGGGCGTGGACTTCTTCCCGCTCACCGTGAACTACCAGGAAAAGGCGTTCGCGGCCGGCAAGATTCCCGGGGGATTCTTCAAGCGTGAAGGTCGGCCAAGCGAGAAGGAGACCCTCTCGTCACGCATTATCGACCGGTCGATCCGGCCGCTTTTTGCCTCCGGATTCCGCAATGAGACACAGGTCATCTGTACCGTGCTGGCCCACGATCTCGAGAATGACCCGGATGTGGTTGCCCTGGTCGGGTCCTCCGCCGCACTGGCCATATCGGGTATCCCGTTCAACGGTCCCGTTGGCTGTGCCAGGGTCGGCTTCATCGATGGCGACTATGTTCTCAACCCGTTGTTGAGGCAGATGAGCGATTCCCATCTCGACCTCGTGGTTGCCGGACGTTCGGATGCCGTCATGATGGTGGAGTCGGAGGCGCGGGAGCTGAGCGAAGATGAAATGCTCGGCGCCGTGATGTTCGCCCAGCAGGAGTTCCAGCCGGTGATTGCCGCCATCAGTGACCTCGCCGCAACCTGCGGCCGGGATCCCTGGCGCGTGCCGGAGCCCGAGGACACAGGCGATCTTGAGAGTGCCGTACGGGACCTCATCGGTGAGGAACTCGCCGATGCCTACAGGGAAGCTGACAAGCAAAACCGCCAGGAGAGGCTGCAGGCGGCCAGAAGCACCGCGAAGGAGCGCTTCGCCAAGGACGAGTCGGTGGCCGTTGATGCCCTGGCGGGTGTTCTCAAGTCTCTCGAAAAATCGACGATGCGCGATGCAACCCTGACTTCGGGCGTGCGTGTCGATGGTCGACAGACCGACGCGGTCCGTCCGATTTCGTCGCAGGTCGGCGTTCTCGAGCGTTCCCATGGTTCGTCGCTCTTCACCAGGGGCGAAACCCAGGCCCTTGTGACCGTGACGCTGGGAACGGGACAGGACGAGCAGATCATGGACGCCCTTGCGGGCGAGTACCGCGAGCATTTCATGCTTCACTACAACTTCCCGCCCTACTCAGTGGGCGAGGCGAGTTTCCTGCGCTCACCCGGTCGCCGCGAGATCGGTCACGGCAAGCTGGCCTGGCGGGCCATTCACCCGCTGTTGCCGGAAAAGGAGAAGTTCCCCTATACCATCAGGGTGGTCTCGGAGATCACCGAGTCGAACGGTTCCTCGTCGATGGCGACGGTATGCGGCAGTTCGCTGGCGCTCATGGATGCCGGCGTGCCCCTGGCGCGGCCCTGTGCGGGCATTGCCATGGGTCTCATCAAGGAAGGTGACCGGTTCGTCGTTCTCTCGGACATTCTGGGAGACGAGGACCATCTGGGTGACATGGACTTCAAGGTGGCGGGCACCGGGAACGGCGTCACGAGTCTGCAGATGGACATCAAGATCGCCGGCATCACCCGGGAGATCATGTCTGTCGCTCTCGAACAGGCGCGAGAAGGCCGACTCCACATTCTGGGGGAAATGGCAAGGGCGATCGGCTCGACGCGTGACACGCTGTCGGACTTCGCACCGCGCATCACGACGATCAAGGTTCCTTCCGACAGGATTCGCGACATCATCGGGCCGGGCGGCAAGGTCATCCGGGAGATCACGGAGGTCAGCGGAACCAAGATCGATGTCGAGGATGATGGAACCGTCAAGATCGCCTCCTCGGACCCGTCGGCAACCGACACCGCCCTGACGATGATCAAGGACATCGTGGCCGAACCGGAGGTCGGGGTGATCTACGAGGGAACCGTGGTCAAGTGCCTCGATTTCGGCGCCTTCGTCAACTTCATCGGCAAGCGGGACGGTCTCGTGCACATATCCGAACTGGCGCAGGGCCGTGTGGCCACTGTCGGTGATGTGGTCAAGGAAGGCGACAGCGTGAAAGTCAAGGTGCTGGGGATCGACGATCGCGGCAAGGTGAAGCTCTCCATGAGGGTGGTCAACCAGGAGACCGGAGAGGACATCACCGAGCAGGTTGGGGAGCGCGAGAAGCCAAGACGGCGTGAACGCAGGGATGACAACCGCAAGCCTCGCCGGCCGCACCACGACTGAACGCATCACGTGATGATCAGGCACGCTACAACGTGTCATAATGGGGTGCCGTAGCCAGGGGAGACCGGGTGGGTGAAGCCGCTGAACTCCATACGCATCTCGGGACGCGACGTTCTGCCCCTTGTCGAAGGCGGCAAGGGGATCTCGATCTCGAATGGCGAGAGTTCAGGCGCCTGGGCGAACTGCGGCGGCGTCGGCACCTTTTCCGGAGTCAACGCCGATCATCGTGACGAGAGCGGAGAACTGATCCCCCAGGTCTACACGGGGCGCAGCCGCAAGGAGCGGCACGAGGAACTGGTGGCGTTCGGTATCAGGGGCGGCATTCACCAGGCACAGGTGGCGCACGAACTTGCCGGCGGCGAGGGCGCCATCCATGTGAATGTCCTGTGGGAGATGGGGGGATGCGAGAGGGTGCTGCATGGCGTCCTCGAGGGAGCCAAGGGACTGGTTCATGGCGTCACGTGCGGCGCCGGCATGCCCTACAGAATGGCCCAGATCTGTTCGGAGTACGGTGTCTACTACTACCCGATCATCAGTTCCGCGCGGGCCTTCAACATCCTCTGGAAACGCGCCTATCATCGTTTCCCCGAGCTCCTCGGAGGTGTCGTCTACGAGGACCCGTGGCGCGCCGGCGGACACAATGGTCTCTCCAATGTCGAGGATCCGGAGGTTCCGGAAGACCCCTATCCCCGGGTTGTTGCGTTGCGCAAGGTGATGCGGAGTGTCGGTCTTGACGACTCCCCCATCTTCATGGCCGGCGGCGTGTGGCGCGTCGACGAGTGGCTCGACTGGCTTGACAATCCCGAACTCGGCTCCATCGCCTTCCAGTTCGGAACACGTCCCCTGCTGACCGAGGAAAGCCCGATCTCGGATACATGGAAGCGACGGTTGCCCACGCTGCGCAAGGGCGAGATCAGTCTCAACCGGTTCAGTCCGACCGGGTTCTATTCGTCGGCGGTGGAAAACAGCTTCCTTCTCGAGCTCAAGACACGCAATCGTCGCCAGGTAGCCTACGCAACCGAACCCGTCGGCGACCATGTGGTCGAATTCGCCTTTGGCCCCCGGGGCCGCCTCGTCTATCTCACGGAGCACGATCTCGAAGAGGTCCGGCAATGGGTCGAGGCAGGGTTCAGCGACCCCCTCAAGACTCCCGATTCCACCCTGGTGTTTGTCACGCCCGAGAAATCCCGGCAGATCCGCAACGACCAGATCGAGTGCATGGGCTGTCTCAGCCAGTGCCGGTTCTCGAACTGGAAGTGCGGTGATTCAGGGACCACTGGCCGCAAACCGGATCCTCGCAGCTATTGCATCCAGAAGACCCTGCAGGTCATCAGTCATTCCGACGACATCGAAACCCAGCTCATGTTCGCCGGCCACAATGCCTACCGCTTTGCCAACGACCCCTGGTACGCCGACGGCTTCATCCCTACCGTGGCACAACTGATGGACCGTCTTCAGACCGGCCAGTAGGGCGGCGCGGTCGGGCGAACGTGGAGTCTTGTGATGACCGGCACTATATTGGGCTGTCATGTCCCTCAACGATGATCACATCGCTCTACTGCTGGCTTCCAGAGGATTGCGGCTGACGCGTCAGAGACGTCAGCTCGCCGGACTCCTTTTCAGGGGCGGCGACCGCCATGTGACGGCGGAGATGCTCGCACGGGAAGCGAAGCTGAACGGCATCAGGGTGTCTCTCGCAACCGTCTACAACACGTTGCACCAGTTCACCCGGGCGGGTCTGCTGCGCCGCATCACCGTCGATTCCGCCAGGACCTGGTTCGATACCAACACGACCACCCACCACCACTTCTTCAACACCAGGAGTCTGGAGCTCATCGACATTCCTGAAGACCGGGTCAGCGTCGACGTTCTGCCGCCGCCGCCGGACGGCACCACCATTGACCACGTCGACGTGGTGATCCGGGTGACTCCAGGGTGACGGTCGTTTGACAGATTGGAATGATTCCAGATAGCCTGTTTCCTGAGCGGCTAGACCGCTCCTTTCACCAGCACCCCGAGGGCCCGCAGGGCCACAGAATCCTGAGGAGAGAACCATGTCACTTGGTGGCACCAGGACCGAACAGAATCTGAAAGATGCCTTTGCCGGCGAGAGCCAGGCGAACCGCCGCTACCTCTATTTTGCCCAGAAGGCGGACATCGAGGGCTACAACGACGTGGCCGCCGTCTTCCGTTCAACGGCGGAAGGCGAGACCGGGCACGCCCATGGCCACCTCGAGTTCCTTGAGGAGACCGGTGACCCGGCAACCGGCGAGCCGATCGGTTCCACCGACCGCAATCTCAAGGCGGCGATTGCCGGAGAGACCCACGAGTACACGGACATGTATCCTGGCATGGCCAGGACAGCCCGCGACGAGGGATTCGACGAGATCGCGGACTGGTTCGAGACCCTCGCCAAGGCCGAGAAGAGTCACGCCGGGCGTTTCCAGAAGGCGCTCGATACGCTCGACGATTGATCCTGAATCGGGACCGGAGCTTGCCTGCGGCAGTTGTCACGCCGCAGGCAAGCCCGTCCTGTCCGGATTGTGACTATGCGAGAAGGCAGTCTCGACGCGCCGACACGCCACGTCGTGGACTGGCGCAATCCCGACTTCGTCAACGCCGAGAGCATTGACGCCGAGTTGCGGCGCGTCTTCGACATCTGCCATGGATGCCGGAGGTGTTTCAACCTGTGCGATACCTTCCCCCGCCTCTTCGATCTCGTCGACGACTCGCCCACCGGTGAACTCGATTCAGTGGAGAGCGCGGATTTCTCGTCTGTCACGGATGCCTGCACGTTCTGCGACATGTGCTTCATGACCAAGTGTCCCTACGTGCCGCCCCACGAATTCGATCTCGACTTCCCCCATCTCATGCTCCGCGTCAGGGCGGCCGAGTTTCGCCGTGGCGAGCGCAGCTTCATGGATCGAAGGATCGCGGACACCGACACCAACGGCCGGTTGGGAACGACCTTCTCGCCTCTTGCCAACTGGGCACTTGCCAGGAAGAACCGCCTGACCCGTCCCCTGATGCAGTCGGCTTGCGGGATTCATGCCGAGGCCGAACTCCCCCGGTTCAATGCGCGGAGCCTGGTTTCCCTCGCCGCCCGGGAGCCCCTTGACGTCAACCGCGAGGCCCCGGCCTATCCCCGCAAGGCGGTTATCTACGCCACCTGCTTTTCGAACTGGAACGATGCAGGGATCGGTGACGCATTCCGGCGCATCCTGGCCCACAACGGCATCGAGACCGCGGTGGTCCATCCGGGCTGTTGCGGCATGCCGAAACTGGAACTCGGTGATCTGGCGGACGTGGCACAGCGCGCCCGGCGCATATCCGGAGAATTGCTGGGCTGGCATGACGACGGGTGGGACATCGTGTCACTTGTGCCTTCATGTTCGCTGATGATGAAGTTCGAATGGCCGTTGATTGCTGCGGACGACACGTCCGTCGCCCGCCTGGCTTCCGTGGTCCAGGATGCCAGCGAGTACATTGTCCAGATTGCCCGGTCCGAGGGTCTCGCCGGCGGCCTCGAACCGATCGACGGACCGGTGACCCTGCATGTTGCCTGTCACGCGCGGGCCCAGAACATGGGAGCGAAGGCGGCAGAGATGCTGCGTCTGATCCCTGATACGGCGGTCAACGTCATCGAAAGGTGTTCGGGGCACGGCGGAACCTGGGGAGTGCGAACCGGCACGTTCGAAACCGGTATGAATGTTGGAAGGAACGTCATGCGCAACGCTGCCAGGCACGATCCCTCGGGCGCCGGGGTTGTCGTTTCGGAGTGCCCGCTGGCTGGTCCCCATATCGCCCAGGGAATCGCTCGCCTGGAGGGGCGCGAGACCCCGGCGCCCCATGCGTGCCATCCGGTTCAGGTGTTGGCCCGTTCCTGGGGCCTCGATGGGGAACGTGCAGGATGAAGCTTCGCAGCGACGACATCATCGCGCCTGCCGACTACGCAAGGGCGCGCGAGGAACACCGGGCCCGCATCCGCGAGATCAAGCGGCACCGGCGTGTCGAGGTTGGTCCCTTCATCACCTTCTTTTTCGAGAACCGTCAGACTATGTGGCACCAGATCCATGAGATGCTGCACATCGAAAAGGGTGGCGAGGAACAGATTGCCGACGAACTCGACGCCTACAACCCCCTGGTCCCCGAAGGTCGTGATCTGCGCTCAACGATGATGATCGAGATCGACGACCCGATACGGCGCAACACGGTTCTGCGCCGTCTGGGATGGATTGACGAGACGGTGTCGTTCCGGGTCGATGACCGGTCGATCCCTGCAGAACCGCTTCAGGACACCGAGCGCAACACGCCTGATGGCAAGACGAGCAGTATCCACTTTCTGGTGTTTCGCTTCGATGACGAAACTGTCGCCATGTTCCGTGATCCCGGGGTTCGCGTGGCCCTTGAAGTTGGTCACGAGCACTACGGCCATCAGGCGATACTCCCCCTTGAGACGCGCGAAGCCCTCGCCGGCGATTTTTCCTGAAACGGCCCGCGGGGCGTTCAACGTGTCCGCTTGAGGGCCGTCTGGGTGAAGTCGTTGAGGTCGAGATCGGTCCCGAATTCGTATTCCGCCCAGTTGAGATCGGTGCTCTTGCCGGTGAGATGATTGGTCATCGCCATGCGTCCGGCGCGCCAGAACTGGTCGAGGTAGAGGTTGTAGTCATCGACCATCAGGGTCTTGAGATGGGACTCCCGGCGGTCGTAGTACTCAATTCTGACGGTGCGCTGTTCGGTGTTGTCGATCCACAACACCTGCCGCGAATAGCCTGAGTCCTCGTGGGTCGGGAAGCGTTCAATCACGTCGCAGTTGAGGTCGCCACAGGGCTCGTCACCGAGATGCCGGTAGGTGTACTTTTCGATCTCGGAAGCCCCCATGTCCTCGTATGAGAACTCGCTCCCCATGAAGGAGCCCGACTGGTTGGACGAACTGATGCGCTTGACCCTCTTCAGGGCCGGGAGATAGAGCCACTGGTCGTCCGCCTCTTCCTTGTGGGCGTGGACGAGAAAGGCCGTTCCCTTGACATCGCGCGGCCGGTCGAAGACGAAAATGGTGCGGTCTCCGTCGTTCTCGACCTCGATCACCTTGATGCGGACTTCCCGTGTGCTTTCCTCCCCGCGCTTGTTGCGCAGGACCATGATCATGTTCGCGGTGAAGTTTCCGAAGCCTTTCTGGCGTTCGCGGGCCTCCGTGGCGATTCGCAACCCCTTTTCCTCCGGGGTTTCGGCATCAACCCGGGACACCCCCGGAATCCACATGGCGGCGACGGCAACGAGGACAAGAATCATGCGCATGATGGGTTCCTCACATTCCGTTTCTAGAAGCTGTAGTCCAGGTTGAGCCCGATAAAGCTGTCACGCCGTACGTTGTAGAGGATGTCGCTTGCGGCGACGTTGGCGTAGGCAGTTCCCTGGATGCTCATGAACCAGTTGTCGTCGAGACGTCTCTTGAACTCTCCGCTGATGACCTTGCTGTCGTTTTCGAGAGAGTTGAAGACACTGATGAAGAATTCGGTGCTCATTTCATCATTGAGTCCGATACGCGTGGCGAGAAGAAGGTCGTTCTCGAAAGCGTTGGTGGCCCATCGGCCCCGGTCGTCTCGATTCCATTCGGCGATGAGGCTGAGATCCGCGTCCGTGTCCCAGAGCGACCATACCGTGTACTCGGCCCCGGTCACGATGGCGGCATAGTTCTCCTCTTCGAAGCGGAGGTTTGCATCATCGAAGCGGCGGTTCCTGGCGCCCGTACGATGAATGGCCTCCAGCTTGAGCAGCCAGGGACCGGAGGTGTACTGGGCGTCAAGACCGAACTGGCGGATCTGTTCGTAGTGCGGGACCAGACCCGCCCGGGTGAGGACAAACGTGGGCTCCCGGCTGGTGCCGTCGAACACGCTGAGGCCGATATCGAACGGACCGAAGCTGTTGGCATAGCGGCCGGCGAGATCGACATGCCACTCCTCGGCCGCCGATTCGTAGGTGACCCTGTCGTTGCCCACAATCTCCGGGCCCCGCAGACGTCCCTTGCGGCCAGGCAGCGCGAGCGGCCGATGCCAGGTCATCGCAAAGGCCTCGAGCACCCCGAAGTCTCCCGACAGCGTGATGTGGGCCATGGGTTGTCCCAGCTTCGTCTCGTCGCCCGGGGTGTTTGCCGGGCTGATCTGGTTGACGATATCGACGAGAGAGCGCGATTCGGTCACACCCCAGAAAACACGGTCAAAACCCAGGCGGAATTCCCACTCGCTGTCGCCCACATCGCCATAGACGAGCAGGTAGGCGTCGCGCAGATCAGCGTGGGTGCGCTCCGCATCGGCGGCGTCGACACGGTAGAAGGGCGTCAGGGTGAAGCTCCGGCCTTCGTCATCCTCCACGTAGATGGTGGTCTCGCCGGCAAGACCACTGGTGTGTGAGCGTTGGCCGGGGTGGGCGGCCGATTCCGGATAGATCCAGGTATGGGTCGAAAGCTTGCCGAAGACCTCGACGAACGTCTCCGCCAGGGATGGCGTTGCGGTAAGGAGCACCAGGGTCGCGAGAACCGTCGACAGGGCCGCATGCTTCATTCGGCAGATGATAGTTGAAGGAATCATGTCACCGTCCGGCAGCATCAGGACTTCATGGCCGCTTCCGCGCAAAACCGAGACCACCCGCCACTCCGTGCCCGTAGACCACGCCGATAATAGTCGCAACACCCGTGGATGGACAGGGGATGATGACGCATGGGGCGGCCTCACTCCTCGCCCGGCCTGGCCATACGGTAGCCGACGCCGCGCTCGTTGAAGATGTAGGTAGGGCGTGTGGCGTCGTCTCCGAGCTTCGCGCGGAGCTGCCTGACGAACGCGCGCACGCGGTCGGTGTCGGTGGACTCGCGAGAGCTCCACGCCTGACGCAGCAGCGACTCCGATGTCACCACCTGTCCGGCGCTGACCGAGAGGATACGCAGGATCTCGTATTCGGTGGCGGTGAGCGCCACCTTGCGCCCGTCCACTGTCACCCGGCGGCGCATGTAGTCGATGGCGAGCGCGCCGAGCACGAAGGGAGCCGAGCCTGCGCGGGAGCGCAGCGCCGCCCCGACCCGCGCGGTGAGTTCGGTCGGTGAGAAGGGCTTGACGATGTAGTCGGCGGCGCCGGCCTCGAAGGCGCGCGCGATGGTCTCGTCGCGGCCGTAGCCCGAGATGAAGATGACCGGCAGGTCGGAGAGCTCGGGGACTTCCGCCATCAGTTCGATCCCGCCGGCCCCGGGCAGCACGAGGTCGAGCAGCACGAGCTGCGGCTTCTCGGCGCGGATGAGGCCGGCCATCTCGTCTGCCTCGGCGGTGACCCGCACGGCGTAGCCTGCCTTGGTGAGCGCATCGCGCACGATGCGAAGCGCGTGCGGGTCGTCGTCCACGACGAGGATGAGCGGCTTCGCGGACGCTTCGCCAGGGGTGCGCGTCACGGCAGGCCGCGCCTTCACATCGACGTTCCCGCCCGCGGCCACGGGAAGCGTGAAGGTGAACCGCGCACCCTTCCCGAGACCTGCGCTCTCGGCGCGTATGCGCCCTCCGTGCGCTTCGACCAGTCCCTTGCAGATCGCAAGCCCGAGACCGCTTGCCGCGCTCCCGTGCCCGGTGTCGCCGGCGGCGAGCGCGACATGCTTGCGGAAGAGATAGCCCAGCATCTCGGGTGGCACGCCTCGGCCCTTGTCTGAGACCGAGACCGCGACGAGCGCGCCGTCGCATGACGCCCCGACGCGAATGGGGGACGACTCCGGAGAGTGGCGCGCGGCGTTCGAGAGCAGGTTGTTCAACACCTGCACGATGCGCTCGCGGTCGGCCATCACGCGGGGCAGCTCCTCGGGCAAGTCGATGACGACGGCGTGCCGGGCACCGCCGGAAAAGAACGTCGTCCGTGCCCGGTCCACGAGCGCCGCCACCTCTGAAGGCTCGGGGGCGACCGAGAGTGTTCCTGCCTCGATGCGTCCGGCGTCGAGCAGGTTCCCGATGAGCCCCTGCATGTGGTCGGCCTGCGCATCGACGATGCGGAAGAACTGGTCCACCTCGGCCCGCGGCAGGGCGGGCGCGGCGCCGAGTACCGCAGCCGCCGAGCCCTTGATCGCCGCGAGCGGCGTGCGCAGCTCGTGACTTACGAGCCCCAGGAACTCCGCGCGCTGACGTTCGAGCTCCTCGAGCGGCGCGAGATCCTGGATGGTGATCACCAACGAGCCGATTGTGCCGTCTTCGGTGCGGATGGGCGTGGCGTTGACCAGTGCCCGGACGGTGCGCCCGTCCGGCACCGAGAGCACCACCTCCTCGGCGCGCATTGTCTCGCCGCTGTGGATCAGCTGCTCGATGGGAAACTCGCCGAGGTTCACCTCGCTGCCGTCAGAGCGGCGGAAGGACATCACCTCCAGAAGATGCTCGTGGGAATGGTCCGGCATCCGCAGGCTTTCCCCGATCCGCCGCGCTTCGCGGTTGACCGACACCGGTCGGGCGGTTCTCGCGTCGAAAACCACGACACCGATCGGCGACGTCTCGACCAGGGCTTCGAGGTCCGCGTGGGCGCGCCGTTCCGCGGCGTGGGCGCGGGCGTTGGCGATGGCTGTCGCGGCCTGTGAGGCGAAGAGCATCAGCACTTCCTCGTCGTCATCGGTGAAGGCCGGCGCGCCCTCCTTTTCGGCGAGGAAGAAATGGCCCACGAGCACGTCGCGGTGACGCATCGGCGTGCCCTGGAAGGTCTTGGCGAGCATCAGGTCCGGGGAGAAGCCGAGGGAGCGCACCAGCGCAGGAAGGTCCGTGAGGCGAACGGCGCCCGGCAGGTCGCGAAGGTGTGCGAACAGTTTTGGCCCCTCCGGCCACTCGAGGAACTGGCGGTGCTCCTCCGCAGTGAATCCGGAGGAGACGAAGTCGCGCACGTCGCCTGCCTCGCCGACGGTGGTGATGATGCCGTAGCGCGCGGAGGTGAGGGCGCGGGCGGTGTCGGCCGCTTCCTGGAGCACGGTGGCGAGATCGAGGCTGGCGCTGGTGCGCAGGATGGCCGCACTGAGCGCGGCGATGCGCTCGCGGGCAGCCTGGAGTTCGCGGCGCAGGTCGTCGGGACCGTTCATCGGTGGTTGCTCCCCTTCCGGACGGGTCCGAATTCGGTCCGGTTTCGCGCGGGCGCGGCGATCGATACAGGCGCCACGGGGCGCAGACTAGAGTCAGCTATCCCAAGAAGCAACGCAATACGCATGAAAGCTTCGCATATTCGCACATATACCTCACGGACGATTTTGTAGCGTTCGGCCATCAGGACCGTGTCCGACCGGCGGTGGCGCGCGGGTCATCCTGCTTGAAGCCAATCCGAAGGCCTCCCGGCGCCTGGCAGGCGAATGGCTGCATCCTTCCGCCGTGAGGATTTGCAGGAAATCGGAATCGATCCCGATTCGCTCCCGGGCCGTACACAGGGCAGGGGATTTGTGGTGTTTCCCGAGGATGGCTCCGATCCGATCCTGCTGCCCTACATGGGGGAATCGCCGGGACTGGCCTGCGGTTTCGCGGGGCGTGCAGTTTCTGATCGACTCCCAGGATGCGGAGGGATCATGGCCGAAGCAGGACATGGCAGGGGTCTTTTTCCGAACGGCGCTGCTGGATTACACCCTCTATCGGCAGTATTTTCCTCTCCATGTGCTGGGTCTCTATGAGGCCCGCCGTCGACACCGATTGGAACTTGCGGTGCCGTCGGCACCAGGTTGTGCGGAGAGGCAGGGCCATGGATCATGGGAAGCGTCGTCAGGCTGAACCGGGCCGTGTGTGGAGGCGTCTCGTCCTCGCGTGTTGCCTTAGCCTCGCCATCGGTCTTCCGTTCGATTCCCGCGCCGGGTCCCTCGACCTTGCGCAGACTGCCTTCGCCGAGGGGAGGTTCATCGACGCTGCGCGCATTGCCGAAGATCTTGGGACACCTGCCGGTCTCATGCTGGCCGCCCAGTCCCTGCAGGTCCATGGCCACTTCATTGCCCAGACGGATCAGGCGGACCGGTACCTCACGCAGGCCATCGATCTTGCAACGCGGGCCGTCAATGCCGCTCCGGAGAGCGCCGAAGCCCATGTGCACCTGGCCGCCGCCATCGGCCGGCACGCAGAGGCGGTCGGTTCCTTCGAGGCATCGAATCGAGGGTATGGCGAGAGTATTCGCGACGCCGCCGAAAAGGCCCTGGCCCTCGACCCGGAACTGGCCGAGGCCCACCTCGCCATGGGTCGCTGGCATGCCGGTGTGATCGATGCCCTGGGCTCCTTTCTGGCCGGAATGCTCTACGATGCCAGCGAGGATGCAGCGCTGGAACATCTCGAACGGGCCATGGAACTCAAGCCTGACAGCAAGACCATTGTGCTGGAGAGCGCTACAGGGCTGCTGATCCTCGATGACGGGGATGCACGCGCCCGCGACCTTCTGATGAGGGGCATCGGCATGGACAGCAGGAACGCAGCCGAAGCGCTCCTTCATGCGGAAGTGATCGAACGTCTCGAAACGCTGGGCTCGAATCCCTGATCCGCAGGAACGGCATCGAGACGGGTTGCCGGCGGGCCCCGATGGATGGTCAGGAGAGTAGAGATGGACGGTGACAACCCGCTGTTTTCGGACATCTACCAGGTGGATGTGCCCGAATCATGGACGGATCACTACGGTCACATGAACGAAGGATACTTCGTGGTTGCGGCCAGTGATGCCTCATGGGCGTTCCAGGCTCACCTTGATATCGGCACCGCCTACTACGACAGGACCGGTTGCGCCCTTGTGACCGTAGAGACACATGTCCGCTATCTCGCCGAGGTGTCGAGGGGCGAATGTCTTTCCTTCGACAGCCTTGTCATCGGACACGATGCCAAGCGCCTCCACATCGGTCACGTCTTTCGTGTCGGTGAGCGTCAGTGCGGGACCATCGAGTGCATGTGGCTCCATCTTGATCACGAGGCGGCGCGAACGAAACCCTTTCCGCCGGACATCGATTCACGCCTCGCTGCACTGGTATGGAAGGAGCCACCGGCATGGGCCGCGCGCCATATCGGCCTGGCCAGAGGCGCGAGTCGATGACCTGGACGCCGGTGACTCCAATCCCGGGTGCCTCTGCGCTATAGTGGTGCTCCAGAGAACAGTCATCACCGGCGCATGGCCCGTGATGAATCCGGCATCATGAAATTCTCCCACATTCTCGCTGTTGTCTTCGCGATGGGTGCTGCAGCTTGGGTGCTGTCCGGCAATCTCGGGGAAGATGTGCCCGCCGCAGAGGGCGGGGCAGAGCCGCTGCCGGACACTTTGGTCGAGGCGCCGCCTGCCACCTCTGTCAGGGTGGCAACGAGTGTTGCGACACCTCATTCGCTTGAACTGACCCTCACGGGTCAGACAGCGGCCGAGAGAATTGTGGCGCTCAGCGCGCAGACCCGGGGCCGTGTCGAAACCGTCGAGGTGCGGGAAGGTGATTTCATTGAGGCCGGCGACCTGATCGCCACGTTGGCGCCTGACGATCGCATGGAGCGCCTCGAGCAGGCCCGGTCAAGCGTCCGTCTCCGGGAAATCGAGTACGAGGCGGCCTCCAGGCTGGCAGAGAGCGGTTGGCAGTCCGAAGCCGCGGAGGCCGAGGCACTGGCCCAGCTCGACCGGGCGCGCTCCGATCTCGCAGCCATCCGTCTCGATATCGAGCGCACGCGAATCAAGGCGCCGATATCGGGCGTTCTCGAGGAACTCGACATTGAAGAGGGGGCCGTCGTCTATACCGGCGCAGCCGCCGACGCAATCGGCAGGATCGTGGATCTCGATCCGATCACGGTTGTCGGCTTTGTCAGCGAAACCCGGGTGGCGAGCCTGGAGACCGGAATCCGGGGCATGGTGACGCTGGCGACGGGAGAGACCGTGACAGGAGTCGTGCGCTACATCGCCAGAACTGCGGATGAACAGACCCGGACCTACAGGATCGAACTGGACATTCCCAACCCGCAGCACACCATCCGGGCCGGCATGACAACGCTTGTGAAGCTGCCGCTGGCGACCGTTCCCAGCCACTTCCTGTCGCCCTCGATCCTGTCTCTCGATGACTCGGGCACGCTGGGCGTCAAGATCATCAGCGAGGAATCGACGGTTCGATTTCTGCCGGTGACGATCATTTCTGCCGAAGCCGACGGGTATCACGTTGCTGGACTTCCTGAACAGGTGACGCTCATCACCGTCGGTCATGAGTTCGTCACCGATGGTGAAGCCGTCATTCCGGTCCACGTCGACGTTTCTTCGGGGACGTTGTGAACAACCTCATCAACGCGGCGCTCGACCATCCCCGAACGGTCCTGCTCACCCTCGTGCTGCTCCTGGTCGTCGGCGTGTCGGTCTACATCGCGATCCCGAAGGAATCCGATCCCGACGTCAACATCCCCATCATTTACGTCTCCATGCACCACGAGGGCATGTCGCCCGACGATGCGGTCAGCCTTCTGATCAAGCCGATGGAACAGGAGCTGCGCGGTATCGAGAATGTCAGGGAAGTCAGGTCGACGGCGTATGAGGGTGGAGCCAACGTCACTCTCGAATTCGAAGCGGGATTCGATCCCGATACAGCCCTCGAGGATGTGCGGGCCAGGGTTGATATCGCCAGGCATGACCTGCCTGACGATACGGATGATCCCACTGTGCACGAGATCAACCTGTCACTGTTCCCCGTGCTCGTCGTGAGCCTGTCGGGCGACGTGCCGGAACGGACCATGTTGCGTCTGGCCCGCACACTCAAGGACGACATCGAGGAAGTGAGTGAGGTCCTCGAGGCTGTCATCAAGGGCGACCGCGAGGAAGTGATCGAGGTCGTCGTCGATCCGGTGACCCTGGAGAGCTATCGGATCGATGTCATCGAGCTTGCGAGGAGCTTCTCCAGGTCCAATCGGCCCGTGACCGTCGGGCTGATGGACTCCGGTGCCGGACAGTTCGCCATCAAGGTCCCCGGGCTCATCGATGACGTGGACGACTTCCTGGGGCTGCCCCTCAAGATCAAGGGCGATGCGACAACCAGCGTCCGCGAACTGGCAGAGGTCAGGCGGACATTCAAGGACGCCAGAGTCCATGCGCGGGTGAAGGGTGAGCCGGCCCTGACCATCGAGGTGTCCAAGAGAACCGGCGAGAACATCATCGAGACCATCGAGAAGGTGAGGGCGGTTGTGGCGGCAACAAGCGCCGGATGGCCGTCGAGCGTGACGGTCGCCTTCTCGAGGGACCAGTCGAAAGGCATCCGGCTCATGCTGGCCGATCTGCAGAACAATGTGCTGACGGCCGTGCTGCTCGTGATGATCGTGATCGTGTGGTGCCTGGGCTGGCGATCGGCCGCGCTCGTCGGTGTCGCCATACCGGGGTCGTTCCTGACCGGCATCCTGGTTCTTGCGATCGCCGGCCTCACCCTCAACATCGTCGTGTTGTTCAGCCTGATTCTCGCTGTCGGCATGCTTGTCGACGGTGCCATCGTCGTGACTGAATATGCCGACAGGAAGATGTCGGAAGGCCTTGACCGCCGCGAGGCCTACTTTGCTGCCGCCTCCCGCATGGCCTGGCCGATCACCGCCTCGACCCTGACAACTCTCGTCGCGTTCTTTCCCCTCATGTTCTGGACTGGAATGGTCGGCGAGTTCATGAAGTACCTGCCGATCACCCTGATTGCCGTTCTCTCCGCCTCGCTCGCCATGGCGCTCATCTTCGTGCCCACCCTGGGATCGTTGTTCGGCAAGAGTACCGGGCATGACAGCGACCAGGCGCGGGCCCTGTCCGAGGATTCGGGGGGCAGTCTCGATGGAGTGCGTGGCTTTACCGGCCTCTATCTCCGAATCCTGCGTGTCCTGCTGCGCCATCCGGTCAAGGTTCTCCTGGTCTCGGTCCTGTTGCTGGCCGGGGTGCAGGCCGCCTACGCCCGCTATGGCAAGGGCATCGAGTTCTTTCCCGATATCGAACCCGAAAGGGCAGCGTTCCAGGTTCACGCCAGGGGCAACCTTTCCACGTCGGAAAAGGACGTTCTGGTTCGAGAGGTCGAGGACCGGCTGCTCGACATGAACGAGTTCGAGACGATCTTTGCGACATCAGGCGGGAGAGAGGACTTCCGGGGGGCCGAAGACGCCATCGGATTGGTCAACGTGGAACTCGTGGACTGGTCGCTGAGACGTCCCGCGGCGAGTATTTTCGAGGAGGTCCTCGAGCGAATTGCGGGACTTGCCGGCATCCATGTCGAATCACGCCCGCAGAGGAGGGGCCCGCGCTCCGAGAAACCGATCAACATTCAGGTGTCTTCGAGCGATCCGATGCTTCTGGAGGAGGCGATCGCCACTCTGCGCGATCATCTCGACGAGATGGATGGGCTGAGGGATATCGAAGACAGCCGCCCAATCCCCGGAATTCAGTGGGAGTTCGTCGTCGATCGCACCCAGGCGGCGAAGTTCGGGGCGGACGTCGGATCGGTCGGCTCGATCATCCAGCTCGTGACCAGGGGACTGCGTGTCACCACGGTGCGCCTCGATGATTCGAATGAGGAGATCGATGTCCTGGCCCGGTTCCCGGAAGACATGCGTACCCTTGACGGGCTTGACCAGCTCCGCATCCAGACCCCCGTGGGACACGTGCCGATCAGGAACTTCGTGGAGCGCTCCGCCAAGCCAAGGGTTGGCAGGATCAAGAGGGTGGACGGCGAACGCGTCATGACCATCGGGGCTGACATCGAGGAAGGGGTTCTGGCGGATTCCCTGGTGCGTGACCTGCAGGCATGGTTGGGGACGGTCGAACTCGGACCCGGCGTCGAGGTCACCTTCCGGGGGGACAGCGAACGTCAGGATGAGGCATCCGAGTTCCTGCTCAGGGCCTTCCTTGTCGCTCTCTTCATGATGGCCATCATTCTCGTCACGCAGTTCAACAGTTTCTACTCGGCTTTCCTCATCCTTTCCGCGGTGATCATGTCGACAGTCGGGGTCATGATCGGCCTCCTGGTGACCGGCAAGCCCTACGGCATGATCATGTCCAGCATCGGTGTCATTGCGCTCGCCGGCATTGTGGTCAACAACAACATCGTCCTCATCGACACCTTTGACAGGCTGCGCCGGACTGTCAGGGATCCCGTCGAAGCCATCCTGCGAACCGGGGCGCAGCGCCTGAGACCAGTGCTCCTGACGATGATCACGACCATTCTCGGACTCATGCCCATGGTGCTGCAGGTCAACATCGACTTCGTCACCCGGGTGGTCAGCGTGGGGGCGCCCTCGACCCAGTGGTGGGTGCAACTGGCAAGCGCCATCGTGTTCGGTCTGGCGTTTGCCACAGTGTTGACACTGGTCGTCACACCCTGCGCCCTGATGGTGCGCGAGAACGTCGGCACCTGGCGCCAAACCCGGAAGGCACGCCGTTCCGGCCGCACAGTGCTGGAAGCGGCGCGATGATCCTCCTCGTCCGGAGGCGATGATCTGTGGTCGGACGCCGGACCCGGTGGGTCGCAGCGGCAATTGCCGCTCTCCTGGCCGCATACACCGTTGCCTGGCACGGTCTCGCGCTGAGACTCGAAGGAGTCCTGGAAGAGGCCGCGGCTCCTTCTGCGGAGAAAGACTGGCACGCCTCATGGACGCGGCTTGAAGCGGGCGGCTTCCCCTTTTCCATGCGCATGACAGCGCATCAGCCGACCGTTGTCTGGGGGCGTGGCGGCGAAAGGGCCACCTGGAAGGCGCCGGAACTCGTGATCGTCGCGAATCCGGTGAACCTGTCCGGCGTGTCGCTGGTGCTGCCCATGAGGCAGGATCTTGCCGTCGAGACGCCCTCGCGTCGTCATGCCATCGGCATCGCCTTGTCGCAAGGAAGTGCCGCATTCGGGATCGCGTCCGGTGAGGTGGACACCGTCGATATCGGTCTCAGGGACGTGACCGTGACCTCCGGCACGGGAAGGACTCTCGCCATGGCCGGCACGGTGGACCTCGTCTCGGCTCCCGGCGGAGAAGGGGAGAGCCGGGACGTCTTTCTGGAGGTGACGGACCTCATGATCGAGGGCGAGTCTGCCGAGCGGGTGGAGAGAGGCCTGGCGCGGATGCGCGTGGTGGGCGCCGTGCCGCGCCGCGGCACGGCGAGGGAACGCGTGGACGCCTGGAGGCGCGCCGGCGGTTACGTGGACCTGGGTGAACTCGTTCTCGAGTGGCCGCCGGTCGCAACCCGGGGCCAGGGACGCCTTGCGCTCGACAGGGACAATCGGCCCATTGGCGCCCTGCGTCTCGAAGTCATCGGCTATCGAGAGATCATCATGGCTCTGACGCAGGACGGAAAGGTGCGTCAGGACCAGGCGGACCTCGTTGTTACGGCACTTGATTTCATGGCCGGCCCCCCGGTCGACGGCCAACGGCGGATCGATGTCGACCTGTCGATGCAGCACGGACGCTTGACCATCGGCCCCTTCATCGTCATGCGTCTTGCCCCGCTGTGGCCACCGTCGTGAAGACGTTCCGGACGGATCAACCGCGTGCCGTGACGTCGAGGACGAGACCCGGCAGGCGCGAGACATCACCAAGGCAACGTCGCAATCTGCGCTTCTGACCGGGCGCAAGCTGTGCCACGTCGATGCCCGGACCGGGAGGCACACCGGCCTCGAGATCCCTGATCTGCTGCCTGACCATGAGATCCAGAAACACCTCGTGGGCCTCGGCGAATGCCAGCAGGTCGGCCCTGGCAATCTTGCCAAGCTCGACCAGGGCCGCCAGGCGCATGGCGGTGCCTGTGGCTTCTATGCCGTGACGCAGGGCCATGGCGCGGGCGCCGGCAACCAGTGGAAACAGGCCACCGATCTTGAGATCGAGACGTCCGTCCTTCGTCTTCAGAACACCCAGAAAACCGCGTGGCGACACCCAGGTCTGCAATTGCTCCGCCATCATTCTCGGCAGCACCGGTGTACGGGCCGTTTCCAGCGCCAGACTGCGCAACCGGTCGGTCAGCATGCGATCGCCATGCACGTGGACCAGGTCAAAGAAGATGTCGACATTGAGCAGGCTCGCCCCGTCTGCGCGTGTCGCCCAGCCGGCGACGACCTTCCGCCAGTCGTCGATGGACCGTCGCCACTCGGGATTGGAGGCCATGACGCCGCCCTTGCAGTAGGGCAGGCCTGCAGCATCAAGCAGATCGCAGGTTCTTGATGCGATGCGCAGGAGGATAGCGTCGTCCACCTCGCCGGTGCTGACGATCGCGTTGTCCTGATCGCCTGCGAGAAGCGACTCACCGCGTCCCGCGGATCCAAGTATGAAAAAGGCCCAGCCGTCTTCCGCCTCATCGGCCGCAGCGATCCGGGCGGCACGGGCGGTGAGCTTGCGATAGAAACTCGAGATCATCGAGGCAATGCGCGAGGCGTTCATCCCTTCGTCGAGAAGGGCACCGGCCATCGGTGCGAGCCGGGCATGAACGTCTGCAAGATCGCGCGCACCGGTGGCGGCTTCGAGTGCATCGTTGATGACAAGGGCTTCGCCCGCCTGGTGACGGAGCAGCAGCTTCGATGTCATGATTCCGCACACCGCGCCGGGTGAATCGGTGACGGCGAGATGGCGCAGGGACAGTCTCGTCATGCGGCCAAGAGCCACGTAGGCGGCTTCATCGGCCTGAACGGAGACAAGCGGTGCCGACATCAGGTCGCCGGATGCCAGCTGGAGAGCGGCTGGACCGTGATTGGCCACTGCCCGCACGACGTCGCGTTCGGTGATGATGCCGGGACCGCCGGCCTCGCCATCGCGGTCAACCAGGACCGACGAGATACGCCGTTCAATCATCGTCGAGGCCGTGTCGGCAAGCAGGCATCCTGAATCCACGAACACGGGATCGCTGGTCATGATGTCGCGGACGCGAAAGCGCCAGGGCCACGTGTCGACCTGATGACGGTTCATGGAACGTGCCAGCCCAGGGAACGTTGCCGGGAGCGGGTGCGCCGCGCCCGGCTTGTGAAGGCGAGGGCGTCACTCAGTGTCATGACACCCTGGTCCTCGAGGAGCGGGACGATGCGCGTGAAGAGTTCGGCAGCGGAGAGCGCGTCACCGAGCGCCGTGTGCCGGCCACCGACAGCAACGCCGAAGTGCCGGCAGACGGCATCGAGATCCAGCGCCTGCAGGTCAGGTTCGAGTACTGCGACAAGGTGGCCGGTATCCAGGGAGAAGGGGGTGGACCAGGATTTCCCGCAACGCCGGCTTTCGGCAGCCAGGATGGCGAGATCGAAACCGATGTTGTGGCCGATGACGACGCAGTTGTCGGAGATCGCCTCGAGATACCCCAGACCGGCCCTGATCCCTGGCGCGCCCTGGACCATGGCGTTGTCGATGCCGTGAATGACCGTGGAGGCCCGTGGAATGGCAACTTCCGGATCGATCAGCATGTCGAGATTGGCATGGGCAAAGATCTTGGTGCCATGGGTGCGGACAGCGCCAACGGAGACAATCCGGTCCCGTCGAGGCTCAAGCCCGGTGGTTTCGCAATCGACGACGATGCCCGGGAGTTCGGAAAGAAGCGTGGTTTCATCGGGCGGGAGGGATGGTGGAAGACTGTCGTGAAGCGCCAGGTCGTGATCAAGATCATGGCCGCCCCCGTTACCGGGCAGCGCCTCGAGAATCATGACCCAGCCTCCCCGGTCGCCAAGGGCGGCGATTCGTGCGGGAATGTCGCGACCGTCCACGGACCGGACGCTGGCGACCGGTTCCGGGTTGTCCGGCTCCGGGACGCTCTCGCGCGTGATGGCAGCGAACACGCTGGTTCCCGGGCTGAGTGAGTCCGAGGGAAAGGTGTGCCTGGCGGCGTTGTTGACCAGGCTCACCAGTCCGGTGCGGGTGACGACCACCACGCCGGTGGGGAGCGCCGCAAGGATCCCTGTCAGGCGCTGTTCGGTCAGCTGGCGCTGGTCTTCCCGGGAGGCCAGAACACTGTCGACGGTGCCGGCGAGCGCCTTCAGTTCGCTGTTGGTGACCATGCGATCGGCGTGGTCGAGGAAGCCCTGTCCCTCGCTGCCGGCGAGCAGCAGGCTGCCGCGCAGCCGCTGGATGTCCTTCCTTTGTCCGCGGACAAGAGTCACGGCGAACCACATGGCGCCTGTCGCGATGATGGCCCCCGCTCCGATGGCAAGCGCCCTCAAGGCGAGGTGATCCGGCCACGATGCCCACAAGGCAAGGAGCGCGAGCCACAGCGCCGCACCCGCAGAGGACACCAGACACACGATCATGCCCTGCCAGTACCGTGTTTCCGGCTTGATCACCCGATTGCTCCGCGTCCGGCGCGGGCCTTCCAGTCCTCGAGGAGTGCTCCGCCATCCATGCGCCGGCGGATCTGCTCGCGAACGTCCCGCCAGCGAAAGCGGATCGAGTTGGTCACGATCTCTCGATCGAGTTCCCTGTATTCATCGATGACGGGTGCGTAGCGAACGAGGTCGATCTCGCTGCCGTAGAACGCCTTGCGTCCCTCGGCTGCAGCCTGCCAGTCCTCGAGACGCGTTCGCTGGTCGAAGGCATCGAACGTCGCGTCGAGATCGTCGCGTTCCGGTTGACCGGTGAGGCCCGCCATGGCCGCCTTGCGGAATGCGTGAAGCGCCAGGGCTTCGAGGGTGGCGTCGTCGACGACCGTCTGCCGCCCTGCCGTGGCGACGGAAAAGACCGTGAGGTCGGAGAGACAGGACAGGAAGACCTTGACCGATGCGATGCGGATCGAGGTAGAGAAGGCATCGTCCTCGAACCATGCCCTGAAGCTCGTGCCCATGCGGGTCTTGAGATATCCGTGGAGCGAGGTCTGCGCGATGTAGGAGGATCTCGTGTGGACAAACTCGACCAGATTCTCGACCGTCCCCAGCTTCGACCGGTCGAATCGAAGTTTCAGGATTCGGGGCAGCAACGGCGCCTGTGAGGCCCCGGTTGTCAACAGCCGCGCCATTCCCTGTTGAAATCGTGAGATTCTCATCCATAATCCCGGCAGCCGCTTCAGATACCCTTCCTTGCTATCGACGCGCGCCCCGGGGTCTGGTCTGCGGCACCAACAGTTGAAGGAGGCGGCGAATGTCGCAGGATAACAGAAGACTACACTGGGCCAAGACGTCACGCCTTACCTACTGGGTGCTGGCGATCTGGTTTCTCTTCGGATACGTCTTTCCGTTCTTTGCCAAGGACCTTGACGGCGGTTCGTTCCTGGGGTTCCCGCTCGGTTACTACATGATCGTGCAGGGTTCGCTCATCGTGTTCGTTCTGTTGATCGTTGGTCAAAACTTCCTGCAGGACCGCATTGATGACGAATGCGGCCTGAGCGACGAATGAGGAGGGTGTCATGAGCGATCAAACACAAAAGCCTCGCTTCGTCGACAGGCTGGGCAAGGTCTACGGGATCTACACCCTGGGGTTCCTGGGCTTCTTTGCCCTGATGGCGATTGTCGAGCAACTAGGCGCAAGCGCCCAGTTGATCGGCATCCTCTTCCTCCTGTTCACCATTGGGATCTACGCCACGATCGGCTGGCTCTCGCGGACCATGCAGGTCGATGCCTACTACGTTGCCGGACGCGAGGTTCCGTCCTTCTACAATGGTATGGCGACAGCAGCGGACTGGATGTCGGGTGCGTCCTTCGTCGCCCTGGCGGGAGGAATCTACTTCGGTGGTTACCCCTATCTCGGGTTTGTCATCGGCTGGACGGGCGGTTACGTGCTCGTCAACGCCCTGATGGCGCCTTATCTCAGGAAGTTCGGTTGCTACACGGTGCCTGACTTCATCGGTACCCGTTACGGTGGCAATCTGGCACGGTTCTGCGCCGTGCTGGTTCTCGTGGTCGCGTCGTTCACCTACGTGACGGCACAGATCAACGCGACCGGCACGATTGCCGCCCGGGCCCTTGCCATTCCGTTCGAGGTCGGCGTGTGGTTCGGACTCCTGGGCATCCTGCTGTGTTCGATGCTGGGTGGCATGCGCGGCGTGACCTGGACACAGGTGGCGCAGTACATCGTCCTCATCATCGCCTACCTGGTGCCGGTGATCTGGATGTCGAACGCCCAGGGCTTCGGCATCATCCCGCACTTCACCTATGGCGATGCGGCATTGCGCATTGCCGAACTCGAGGCGGAGTACGGTCTGGTGGCGGCGGCTGAAGCCGTGGCCGGACTGAGGGTTCTGACAACGGCCCACTTCGATCCGCAGGGCGGTCTCGATTCATGGAAGTTCGTGACTCTCGCATTTTGCATGATGGCGGGCACGGCCTCCCTGCCGCACATCCTCATGCGCTACTTCACGACGCCGTCGGTGCGTCAGGCGCGCAAGTCGGTGGGCTGGTCCCTGTTCTTCATCTTCCTGCTCTACTTCACGGCGCCGGCACTGGCGACCCTGACCAAGCTTCAGCTTCTCGATCCGAACCTGGCGACGGCAGTGGTCGGCAAGGCGATTGACGACGTCTCCAATCTCGAATGGATCAGGAACTGGACCGAGGTCGGCATGCTGTCGGTCGTCGACCAGAACGGCGATGGCATCGTTCAGCTCAACGAGTTCTTCATGAGGCCCGACATCGTCGTGCTGGCAACACCGGAAATTGCCGGTCTGCCTTACGTGATTTCGGGGCTCGTGGCAGCTGGAGGCATGGCGGCAGCGATGTCGACAGCCGACGGTCTGCTGCTGGCGATCGCCAACGCGCTGAGCCACGATCTCTACTACAAGATCATCGATCCCAAGGCCGATACGAAGCGTCGTCTGGTTGTCGCCCGTGTCCTTCTGGTCGGTATCGGTGCCCTTGCAGCCCTGATCGCATCGTTGCAGCTCACGGGCATTCTGGGGGCTGTGGCATGGGCGTTCTGCTTCGCTTGCTCGGGTCTGTTCTTCCCGCTGGTTCTGGGAATCTGGTGGAAACGCGCCAACAGACCAGGGGCAATCGCAGGCATGATTGCCGGTTTTGCGGCGGGGACGATCTACCTCATCCACGTCTACAACGGCGGTGACCAACTGTGGTCGATCGACCATCTCCGGTTCGGCATGATCGGCATGCCGGTCTCACTGGTGGCGATGGTCGTGGTCTCACTGGTTACCGAAGCACCGGATGCCGAGATGCAGGCCATGGTCGATGAAACCCGCGTTCCGACGGGCAAGACGATCCTGACTGAAACGTAAGGACGCATCGTTGGTATGACCCTTGTTTCAAAGGGGGGCGGACAGGTTGTCCGCCCCCCTTTAACTGTTCATGAGAGCCCGGGAGCCCTGATCCGATGACCAGCCTTGCGGCTGTCCTCCCGTGGTGGGTCGTGGGGCTCGACTACATCCTCGGCGCCATCATGTGGACGCTGATTGGCCGCTCGGCCATGAACATCTTCCTTCCCGTGACGTCTGACTTCTTCTTCATGCGGGCGTTCGTGATGCTGACCAACCCGGTCCTGCGGGTCTTCAGGCCGGTGACGCCGGGATTTCTCATCGACCCCGTTGTGCCGCTGTTCGTGGCCTGGTTCTTCTTCCTCTTCCGCTTCTATGCCCTGCCCTGGATCCTCGGATACTCGGTGCTCGGCATGCTGTCCTTCCCCCTCGAGGGGGAAATCGCCGCCATTCTCTACGATCTCCTCGGTGGCGGGTTCGGCGGTTTCTGAGGAACCATGGCCGGGGAGAGTGCCCTGCGTGACGCGTTCATGGCGTGGCAGTGTCTCATCCGACAGCACGCCATGCGCCGGGAAAACGGGCGTCCCTCAAGCGCCATGACCCCCCGCGTCGTCCTTGCCGACGGAAGCGTGCCGGGCCACATCCGCACGGTTCTCCTTGAGCGGGAGCCGGCCGCCTCGGCCGCTCTCTTTCGCCAGGCCGTCTCGGGCACCCATGATCCCCGGGAGCGCTTCGAGAAGGGGCTGAAACACCTGGCGGCAACATATTTCCAGACATCGCGGCAGTTCGAACCGCGCCTGTTCGCCCAGTTCTCCCGGCAGTCGCCGGGCGCGGCCGCTCTCGTTGCCGCCGGCAGCGCGACACTCCACTTCGAGCAGTTCAGCCAGTCCTGGATCCTGCCATGCGACGTTCAGGACCTGCCGGACGACGATCCCTTCGCCACGGCGCTCTTCTGGCACAATGCCCTCTTTGCCCCGCCACCCGCAGCGCCGCGCGCCCTTGCCTTTCTTCCCGACTGGCGCGCCGCCACCGCCAACCCTCCGGTCAAGCACGGTTGATGTGTGTTGTGCCTGCCTTGGATGGGAAAGTGGGTGCTTCTGCTGGCGGTCGCTCGGGAGGAGCGCAGTCAGAGGAGGCTCAGAACTTGGTGCGTCGGTGCAAGTCCCACCAGACTACGATGGTGACTTCGGCCAATGGCAACCAACACTTGATCAGTCGTAGGTATAGAACACTGGAGCTGCGGCTCCTCTCAGGCGCATGCGAGCAGGCAGGCGGCGACCTATGAACCGCTCGCGTGTATTGGTGTCTTCGACGGCCTCTCCGGTAAACTCGAAGCGCTGCCTTTTGCCCGAAGGCGGCTTGCCTGACCGCTCCCAAACGAGATCCCTGAACACTTCTCTACAGATGCCGTCGATGATTGCCAGCACGTAGTTCGCCCGAGAGGCTCGGTCTTTGCTCACTACCCACGACCGGCGCACAGCCTCGTAGACGCAGCCGTGATCTTCCACCGTCGCCCACTTGGTCTTGATCACCATGCATCGGTCCTCGGGTGTAAACTCGACTTGCCTGGCCCCGTACAGCGCTTCGAGCTGATCCGCGTGCGCCGGTCCGAAGTCGGAGCCACTCCCGCCCACCTTGTTTGTGAGCCCGGGATAAACGTCGATCAGTGCGGCTTCCACTTCCTTTGCCGTGTCCTGATCCATGCCGTGTCGATGGATGATGTGAATGACTTCCAAGTTTGCGCCTCTAATCTTGGAGATACGATCCATGCGAAGGTCATCGTCCTCATGGTTGGGCGTCAATCGCGCGGCCCGCCGGACGTGGTTAAAGACGCGATCGTTCTGCCCTCGCCCAACATAGAAGGTCTCCCCGCTACGGGGATCAATCAGACGGTAGACGTAGTGCCTAAGTTGGTCGCGTGTTGGTTCGCTGAATGTCGACATGAATGGTTTGCCCGCAGATCTCGTCCTCGCTGGCGCTCACTGTGATCCTCAATCTCCAGAAATTGCAACAAACCCAGCACAAGTAAGGAGGTGTCCCCCGGTGCGTCGGGCGTTGTGCGTTCCTGGTATGGGAGAGCGGGTGCTGCTGCCGGCAGTCGCCTGAAAGGACTGCCGGCAAGGGGCGATCAGAACTTGCGGTAGGCGCGGTAGAGATCGCGCATGGGATGGCGGTCCGACATCTGGAATTTGATCAGGAGTTCGCGGGCGATCATGTCGCGGTCCTGCTGGTTGTCGGGCAGGTCCACGGATTCGGGAACCCGGATCCAGCCGTTCGCATTGCGGTCGAAGACCGCTGCATGGCCTTCCTCGTAGCCCATGTGGACATCCTCGAGCCAGTTGAGATCGTCCCAGCCCATGAGTTCGATGTAGGTCTTCAGGAACGGCGTCAACCGGTCATAGTCGGGAAGCAGGTTGACATCGTAGCGATAGCCGATGTGCTGGCCGATCTCCTTCTCGCGGGAGGTGTCGAGACCGTCCGAGGTGAGGAAGTAGTCGACGTCGGCGTTCTTGTCAGGTGTGCCTGTCATTTCGCTTCAAGCCCTCCGTCAGAGGTGGTGGTAGTCATCGACGCCAACGGTGTGATTGGTTCCCGCCAGGGGGACGCCCGCCATGGCCGAGGCTTCCATGGTCAGTGCCGCCAGATCCTCCGGTTCGAGGCTGTGGACGTTGGTCTTGCCACAGGCCCGCGCCATCATCTGGCATTCGATGGTCAGCGTATGGAGGATGTTGTAGACGCGTTCGGCCGCATCGTCGGGGTTGAGGCGCTTACGGAGTTCCGGATCCTGGGTTGCGACACCGACCGGGCAGCGGCCGGTATGGCAGTGGTAGCAGTATCCGGCGGGAACCCCGATGGTGCCTTCGAAGTCCGCCTCCGGGATGTCCTTGTTGCAGTTGAGAGCCATCATGGCAGTCGTTCCGATGGCGACCGCATCGGCGCCGAGAGCGAGCGCCTTCGCCAGGTCGCCGCCGTTCCTCACCGCACCGGCGTAGATGAGCGTGATCTCGCCGCGCTTGCCGAGATCATCGATCGCCCGCCTGGCCTGGCGTATGGCGGCAATGCCCGGAATGCCGGTTTCCTCGGTGGCAAGGTGGGGGCCTGCTCCGGTCGAACCCTCCATGCCATCGATGTAGATGGAGTCGGGGTCGCACTTCACGGCCATGCGCACGTCATCGTAGACGCGTGCCGCACCAAGCTTGAGCTGGATCGGGATCTGGTAGTTGGTCGCCTCGCGAATCTCCTGGATCTTGAGAGCGAGATCGTCGGGACCCAGCCAGTCCGGATGACGCGCCGGCGAGCGCTGGTCAATGCCGGCAGGCAGGGACCGCATCTCGGCCACCTGGTCGGTGACCTTCTGGCCCATGAGATGGCCGCCAAGGCCAACCTTGCAGCCCTGGCCGATGAAGAACTCGCAGCCATCGGCCAGCCGCAGGTGATGCGGATTGAAGCCGTAGCGCGACTGGATGCACTGGTAGAACCACTTCTCCGAGTAGCGGCGTTCATCGGGAATCATGCCGCCTTCGCCGGAACAGGTCGCCGTACCCGCCATGGTGGCACCGCGGGCGAGGGCAGTCTTCGCCTCGTAGCTCAGCGCACCGAAGCTCATGCCGGTGACGTAGACCGGAATGTCGAGAACCAGGGGACGCCCGGCGCGGGGACCGATCACGGTCTCGGTCTGGCACTTCTCGCGATAACCCTCGATCACGAAGCGGGTGAGAGTGCCCGGAAGAAAGGTGAGATCGTCCCAGGTCGGTATCTTCTTGAAGAGCGCCATGCCGCGCATGCGGTAACGCCCGAGCTCGGCCTTGATGTGGATGTCGTCCACCACCCGCGGTGGAAACATGTAATTCTGGCCGAGGATTTCCCTGTTGCGGCCACTGCCGTTCGCGTCTGCGGTCATTGTCTGGTTGTCTCCCACCGGCCTAGAGAACGATCTTCTTCTCTGACGGTTCAAGATTGTCGTAGTTCCAGAGCTGCTTGCCGGCGACGATCTTGGTCATGTTGGCGACACCATTCGGTGCCTTGAGGCCATACATGCCGAGTTTGCGCTCGAGCCAGGCGCAATCGAGATCGGTCATGTCCCCCGGCACGGCATCGACACCGAGACTCTCGATCGTGCCTCCGACGAAGATCGTGCCGTCGTACATCGAGTCACCGAGATTCTTGCCCGCGTCGCCAAGCACGATCATGCGGCCCCGCTGCATCATGAATGCCGAGAAGGCGCCGGTCCGGCCACCGACAATGATGGTGCCGCCCTTCTGGTCGATGCCGGTTCGCGAACCGACATCCCCCATGCAGACGAGATCGCCGCCACGCATGGCCGCTCCGAAGGTGGAGCCGGCGTTCTTTTCGACGATCACGGTGCCGGCCATCATGTTCTCAGCGCATGACCAGCCGACGCGGCCGGTCACCCTGACATTGGGTCCGTCAATGAGGCCGACGCCAAAGTACCCGAGGCTTCCCTCGAAGGTGAGGTTGAGCCGCTGCAGGATACCCACGCCCAGGGAATGGCGGGCCTGGGGATTGCGGATAACGATTGAGCCGTATCCTTCGGCCATCAGGTCACGGATCTTCCGGTTCACGTCCCGGGCATCCATGTCGATGGCATCGATGACGACACGCTTGTTGAAATCAATGTCGAACGCTTCCGGGTAGAGATGGTTCTCCTCTTCGCTGATGTCGAAGAACCTCTGCTGCGTGCGCCCGGTGAGCTGCTCGGTGTGCAGCCCCATGTCATGGGAGCGTGCAGTCTCGTTTAGCTCTGCCATACCCGAACCTCCCGGTCATAAGGATCGTGCGTGTCGATTTCGTGGGGCAGGACCTGGCGGATGGCGACCTCTTCGGAGGCCATGGCCACCAGATCGTCGCTCTCGTAGAGCACCATGGGCTTGGCGGCCATGTCGTCCTTGGCCATGCCGAGCTTGTCCGACGTCGCCACGAGGTAGGTGAAGACCCCGTCGAACTCGTCGACCGACTGCACCATGGCTTCTTCCAGATCGACGCCTTCCTGCAGCTTGTCGGCGAGGTAGACCGAGATGAGCTCGCTGTCGCAGCTCGACATGAAGCGGAAGTCCTTGCGCTCGAGTTCGCGGCGCATGATCCAGTAGTTGGTGAGCTGGCCGTTATGAACCACGGCGATGTCGTTGTAGGGATAGGCCCAGTAGGGATGGGCGGAGCGGATGTCGACGTCCGATTCCGTGGCCATGCGGGTGTGTCCGATCGCATGGGTGCCGTTGAAGCCCCTGAGCGCGTATTGGTCCGACACGGTCGATGCGTCTCCAAGATCCTTGATGAGCTCAAGGCGGCTGCCGAGAGAGAGGATCTCGGTGGAGGTCACGTCCTCGACGTAATCGGCCACCTTGCGCATGTCGCCGCCATGCCTGATGCGGTAGCGATAGGCGTACTCCGTGGCATCGACGGTCTCGACGATCTCGACCCCGAGTTCGGCGAGGCGGCGGTCGACCTCGGCCCGGCGGTCCCGTATCTCCTGATGGATGTTGTAACCCTTCGCCGCGTCTTCCTGTTCGGCGACCTTGAAGCGCAGGACAAACTCGTCCTCGCGGGGCATGCCGTAGATGGCAAAGCCCGTTGAGTCCGGTCCCCTGTGCTTGAGCGACTGCAACATGGAGGTCATTTCCGAGCCGATGTCGGATGACTTGTTGCGGTGAATGATGCCTGCAATGCCACACATGACTTGTTGTCTCCCCTTGTCTTCGGGCGGCAGCGGGAGGTGTCCCGCCGCCGCCCCGACAATCTGCCTGTCAGGGCAGGCAATCCCAGTAGGTCTCGACGTCCCATTCGGTGACGGTCGCCATGAAGGTCTCCCACTCGTTGGTCTTGTAGTGCATGAAGACCTTGTACATGTCGCCCGGCATCGATGACTTGATCACCTCGTCATTGCTCAGGCGATCGAGGGCATCACCCAGCGACATCGGCAGTTTCTTGACCAGCTTGCCCTCTTCCATGGCCTGGTAGATGTTGCGCTCTTCGGGCTCGCCGGGATCGAGGTCGTTGTCGATGCCGTCGTCGAAAGCCTGAATCAGGGCGCTGGCCATGAGGTAGGGGTTGACCATGGAGTCGACAGCCCGGTACTCGAAACGTCCCGGTGCCGAGACGCGCATGCCGGTGGTCCGGTTCTGGTATCCCCAGTCGGCAAACACCGGAGCCCAGAAGCCCGTATCCCACAGGCGGCGGTAGGAATTGACCGTGGAACAGCCGATGGCCGTGAGGGCGCCGAGATGCGCCATGACGCCACCGATGGCCTTGAGGCCGACGCTGCCGGGCTTGCGCGGATCGGCGCCATCCGGAAGGAAGGTGTTGGTGCCGCCCTTGCGATAGGCGAAGTTCTCCACCATGCCCGCCGGCTGATCCTGGCCCAGCGTGTTGATCTCGTCGGCGCCGCCCGTCCACAGGGACACATTGTGGTGGCACCCCGATGCCGAGACACCCATGAAGGGCTTCGACATGAAACACGCTATGAGGTTGTTCTCGCGCGCCACCTGGGCACAGATCTGCCGGTAGGTGGCGAGGCGGTCGGCGGTGCGCAGGGCATCGTCGAACTGGAAGTTCAGCTCCAGCTGGCCCGGCGCGTCCTCATGGTCGCCCTGGATCATGTCGAGACCCATGGCGCGGCTGTACTCGATCGCCTTCATGAAGACCGGGCGCAGACTCTCGAACTGGTCGATGTGGTAGCAGTTCGGCTTGGAAAATCCACCATCGGGCAGGCCGTCCTCGCCCCTCTTGAGCCACATCATCTCCGGCTCCGTGCCATGACGCAGGTGCAGGCCGTTGTGCTTTTCCTGGAAGGCGTCGTGGATGCGCCGCAGGTTGCCGCGGCAGTCTCCGGTGAAGAAGGCACCGGGATTGACGGGTTCCTCGCGGTTGCGGAAGCAGGTGCAATAAACCCGCGCCACTCTCTTGTCCCAGGGCAACTGCACGAATGTCTCCGGATCGGGGATGCCCACAAGTTCGGACGATTCCGGCCCGTAGCCGATGTAGTTTCCGTAACGGTCGACATAGAGATTGGCGACCGAGCCGTAGACCAGCTGGAAACCCCGTTGGGCAATGGTCTCCCAGTGATCGGCGGGAACACCCTTGCCGACAATGCGTCCGGTCACGGAAATGAACTGGTAGTAGATGTAATCGATGTTCAGTTCATCGATCTTCTCGCGCACCCGGCGCACCATGTCGGCACGGCCTTCCTGTTCAACGTAACGTTCGATGTCCATCGGCATGGATCCTGCTCTCCCTTCGGGTCGGTTCTTTGGGTTGTCCATCTCCCCTGGATTGCCAGGGCCGGCGGTTCGTCAGCTCCACGGGAAGGGGCTGTTCGACACCGGATGCAGTTGTCCTTCGGCATAACGTGAAAAGCGGAACGGCTCGAGCAGCTCCATGGTCTCGCCGACGCATTCGGCCGCCACGAGCTTGCCGACCCCGATCATCTTGTAGCCGTGATTGGAGTCGGCGATCATCTGGACATTCTCGCACATCGTATCGAAGACCGGGAAGCTGTCGGGCGTGAAACAGCCAAGACCTCCCGAAGGCTCCTTCTTCCAGTGTCTCATCTGCCCGGAGAATCGCTCCTGGCAATGAGCCAGCGCCGAACACCACATGTGGGCGAACTCGTCGCCGACGATGAAATCCGGCGATTCCGGGCCATAGGGATCGAGCGCCACCTCGTTCACCGGAGTGGTGACCTCGTAGGGCATGGCGCCGCCCTGGATGCCGGCAAAATTGAAGTCGGGCTTGTAGTAGATGCCCCACATCTCCTCGGTGATGACGGAGCCATCGACATCGGAACAAAGCGGGGCGTCGGTGTCGACATGAATGACCGGCGGCATGGCGCCTTCGTTCGTTTTCTGCAGGTTCGGATCGACGCCGAGCGTCCCTTCTTCGAGGCACCAGTAGCGCCACATGTCGATGCCGTGGTGCATCGAGCCGTCTGCGCCCCTGATGGAGACGCTCTCGGGGAGATCCAGCATGGCCCAGATCTTGGAAACCCACGGGCCCACGGCCACCACGACCATGTCGGTCTCGATCGCGCCCCTGTCCGTGATGACGGCGCTCACTGCCTCGCCGGAGCGCCTGAAACCGGTGACGGTGCAACCGGTGATGATGCGGACACCCTCGCCCTCCGCCTTGGAGGCGAGCCCGTAGATGGACGCGGTGTTGTTGGCGTAGCCACCCTTCTTTTCGTGCAGCACCGAGGTGATGTTCTGCGCCCGCCAGTCGGAGAACATCGACCTCATGTACGTCATGCAGTCGTCCACGCCCTCGATGAAAGCCGACTCGTAACCGATTGCCTGCTGCTGCTGGTAGATCGTCGAGACGTCCTCATGCATGGACTCGCTGGAAATCTGCATGTAGCCGACCGGGTGATAGCTGTAGGCTTCAGGGTCGCTTTCCCATACCTCGACGGACTGCGCCATGAGTTCGCGCATCGCCGGCTGGTAGTAGTTGTTGCGGACCACGCCACAGGCGATGCCACTGGCGCCGGCGGCAATCCCCGTTTTGTCCAGAACGAGGATGTCCTCGCCACTGCCCCGTCCCCGCGCCTTGAGTTCCAGGGCGAGATGGTAGGCTGTCGAAAGGCCGTGGATACCGGCTCCGATGATCACGTAGGGTGAGCTGTTCGGGAATGCCATGCGGTGTTCGTCCCCTGTTGTTCGCAACTCCCGTCCTCCGTCAGGACGGGAGGGAAAGTGCTTGACGATCGGTGACCCGCCAGTTATACCAATAGTGAACCAATACAACCAATCCCGAAAACACTAGAACTTAACTCATGCCGATGTCAAGACCAGCGATGGGTCCGGCCCGCACGACACCCCTGCCGTTACCGCGGGCAGGAACCGCCGCCGCCATCGCCACCCGGCTGCGTACGGCGATTGCTGACGGCATCTACGTCGACGGTGAACGCCTGCCGGCCGAACGCGCCCTCGCCGACGCCTTCTCATGTTCAAGGACCACCATCCGTGCGGCCCTGCACCTTCTCTGTGACAGCAATCTCGTCTCCCGCCGGGCGGGGAGCGGGACGTTCGTCACCTTCAGCCACGACGCCGAAAATCCCGACATTGCCGAAATCACCAGTCCTCTCGAGTTGATCGACGTGCGGATCGCCGTGGAACCGCACATGGTGCGCCTCGCCACGGTCCACGCCACCATGCGCGATCTTGGCCGCATTGGCATTGCCCTTGACGCCCTCGAGTCGTCGGGCGAGCCCGAGTCATTCACACGCCAGGACCGCATCTTCCACCAGTCGATTGCCGATGCCACCCACAATCCGCTGATGTGCTCCTTCTACCGGCGGATCAATCATGTTCGCGGACACCGCCAGTGGAACGCGATGAAGGACAAGGTGCTGACCGGTCAGGCGATGGATTCCTACAATCATGACCATCGCCAGCTCTTCGAGGCCCTTGCCGTGCGTGACGCCGATCGTGCTGCCGACATCGTCCTCAGCCACCTGCAGACGGCGCGTTTGCATCTGGTCGCCACCTGACGCCGCCGGCGTCGCGCAACCGCGTGATCTCGACCCCGGCCGCACGTGCCGCCGCCACGGCGTCGGGCTTGACGGCGCGCACGGTGACCGTGCCGACGTGCGGCAACTCCAGGCAGGCTGCCGCCAGGTCTTCGGCAAAGTCCTCGACCAGACGGATGTGACCGCGGCCGATGATGTCCTGGGCCCGCAGCACGATGTCCCGGTAGTCGACGGTGGTCTCAAGGCGTCCGGTCTTCCAGGGCGCGCCCTCGAGTTCAAGCGTGACATCGACGATGAGCGGCTGCCTGGCGGCTGCCTCGTGATCGAGGACGCCAATCGATGCCTCGAGTTCCAGGGCCTCGATGAACACGCGCGTGCGGGTCATGCCACGTCGGGTCCGAGCGGATAGCCTCCCGGGGGATGTTGCCAGCCCAGTCGCTGGCCGCCATCAAGATAGAGGACCTGCCCGGTCACGGAGGGCGCCTGGATGAGAAATCGCAGGGCATCGCAGATTTCTTCGGGAGATGTCCCTCGGCCCATGGGAAAGCCGGCGGTCCAGCGGGCCATGGCGGCGTCATCGCTCCTGTGGTCCGGAAGGGCCATGCCCGGAGCGATGCCATTGACCCGGACTGCCGGAGCGAGTTGCAGCGCCCATGTCCGGGTCATCGCCTCGAGCGCCACTTTCGAGGCCGTGTAGGACATGTAGCGGGGCGTCGGATTGGCAACACGCTGATCAAGCATGTTGATGACGCACCCCTGTTCCGAGGACGGCAGCAGTTCGGAGAAGGCCCGGGTGAGCAGCATGGGCGCCACAAGGTTGGTGTTGAGGTTGGCGTCGATGGTGTCCGGGCTCGCGGTTCGCACGCTGTCATCAATGAAAACGGCGGCGTTGTTGACCAGAAGCGTCACGGGACCGAGTTCTTCCATGGCCTCCCTGACAAGCGCTGCCGGTGTCCGGCGATCGGTGAGATCGCCCCTGATCGCCAGAGCCTTTCCGCCGCCTGCCGTGATGCTGCGGGCCTCGGCGCTCGCGTCGGCGAACGATGTCCGGGCAGCCAGGGCGACAGGCCAGCCGTCGGCCGCCAGCGCCCTTGCCATGGCAAGACCAAGGCGCCGTCCGGCGCCGGTGACAAGGGCGCAGCCCACGGGCCCCTCTAGGGTCCCCTGCGCCTGCGAAGCCGCCGCCGCGGCTGACGCGCCATGGCGGTCTCGAGAGGAGCGTCGCGAAGTCCAAGATCGATGGCCTCGAGACGGTGGATCTCGTCGCGCAGGCGTGCGGCTTCCTCGAATTCGAGGTTGCTCGCCGCCTCGCGCATGCGCTGGCGCAGGTCTTCCACTCGATCCTCGAACGTGCCACTCGCGTCCAGGCTGTCGCTGGCGATGCCGGTATCGATCGTCACATGGTCGGCATCAGCCATGCTCTGGAGCGAGTCCGGGATGCCCTTGCGTATCGATTCCGGGGTGATGCCGTGTTCCTCGTTCCACGCCACCTGCTTCTGGCGGCGGCGTTCGGTTTCGCCGATCGCCCGTTCCAGCGACTCGGTCATGTGGTCGGCATAGAGAATGACCCGCCCGTCCACGTTGCGTGCCGCCCGCCCGATGGTCTGGATGAGGGAACGCTCACTCCTCAGAAAGCCCTCCTTGTCCGCATCAAGAATGGCCACAAGCCCGCATTCGGGAATGTCGAGTCCCTCGCGCAGAAGATTGATGCCGACCAGGATGTCGAAGGCGCCGAGGCGCAGGTCCCTGATGATCTCGATACGCTCGAGGGTGTCGATGTCAGAATGGAGATAACGCACGCGCAGCCCGGCCTCCGCCAGATACTCGGTCAGCGCCTCGGCCATGCGCTTGGTGAGTGTGGTCACGAGAACCCGATGACCGGCCGCGGTGACTTCGGCGCATTCGGCCATCAGGTCATCGACCTGGGTCGTTACCGGCCGCACGATACACGGAGGATCAACGAGCCCTGTGGGGCGGATCACCTGTTCAGCGAACACTCCACCCGTTCTCTCGAGTTCCCAGGGGCCCGGCGTCGCCGACACGAAGATCGATTGCGGGCGCATCGCTTCCCATTCCTCGAACTTGAGGGGACGGTTGTCGACACAGCTTGGCAGGCGGAACCCGTACTCGGCCAGTGTCGACTTCCGGTTGTAGTCACCCTTGAACATGCCGCCGACCTGGGGCACCGCAACGTGGCTTTCATCGATGAAGATGATGGCGTTGTCCGGCAGGTACTCCATCAGCGTGGGCGGCGGCTCCCCGGGAGCACGCCCCGTCAGGAATCTGGAGTAGTTCTCGATGCCGGCACACATTCCGGTCGCCTCGAGCATTTCCAGATCGAAGGTGCAGCGCTGTTCCAGTCTTTCCGCCTCGAGGAACCGGCCGCGTTCGCGAAAGAACTCCAGTCGTTCACCGAGTTCCACGCGAATCGCCTTGGCCGCCTGGTGCAGGGTCGGCTTGGGAACGATGTAATGACTGTTGGGATAGACGACGATCTGCTGCATTTCCCCTGCGCGCTGACCGGTGAGGGGGTCGAACTCCTCGATGCTCTCGATTTCGTCACCGAAGAGCGAAATGCGCCATGCGCCATCCTCGAGGTGGCTGGGAAAGATCTCGAGGGAATCGCCGCGTACCCGGAAGGCGCCACGCTGGAAGGCGGTGTCGTTGCGGGTGTACTGCAGCTCGACGAGGCGGCGCATGATGGCCTCGCGGCGGTACTCCATGCCCTGTCGAAGGGATATCGTCATCGCCGAATAGCTTTCGACGTCACCGATGCCGTAGATGCACGAGACACTGGCGACGATGATGGTGTCGGGACGCTCCAGGATCGCCCGGGTGGCCGAGTGGCGCATGCGGTCGATCTGCTCGTTCCTGCTCGACTCCTTTTCGATGTAGGTGTCGGTCCGCGCCACGTAGGCTTCCGGCTGGTAGTAGTCGTAGTATGAAACGAAGTACTCGACGGCATTGTCCGGAAAGAAGCTCCTGAACTCGCTGTAGAGCTGTGCCGCAAGGGTCTTGTTGGGCGCCAGCACCAGCGTTGGGCGTCCCATGTGCTCGATCACCTGGGCCATGGTAAAGGTCTTGCCGGATCCGGTGACGCCAAGCAGCACTTGGTCGCGCTCCCCGGCAATGAGTCCGTCCACGAGTTCCCGGATCGCATCCGGCTGATCCCCCGCCGGTTCGAAATCCGCAACCAGGCGGAAGAGCGACGGCGTCACGGGAGCAAAGGGATTGTCGAGTTGAACGGGTGCCAGCGTCATGGGCACAACCTACACGAGGCCGGCTTGGGGTGACAGGTCATGTCCGCCTCACGGGCCATCTTGCTACGTGCCGAGTTTCAAAACGCGGCGGTTTTTGCTACCGAACTCCGGTGGCGACACCTGACGGCGGAGAATCTCTCACCGATGGCTGACATTCGGGTCCTCGACATTCACAAGTACTTCGGAACGTTCGCGGCGTTGAAGGACGTCGACGTCGATATCGCATCAGGCGAGTTCGTTGTGCTCGTGGGGCCTTCAGGTTGTGGAAAGTCAACGCTTCTTCGCGTGATATCCGGTCTTGAAGTCGCGAGTGGCGGCCGGATCCATATTGATGGCAGGGACGTGACGGAGCTGCCTGCCAAGGACCGGGACATCGCCATGGTGTTCCAGTCCTACGCCCTCTATCCGCACATGAATGTCGCAGAAAACATGGGCTTTTCCCTCAAGATTCGTGGCGAACGGCGGGCAACAATCGACAGGCGTGTCCGCGAGGCGGCTGAAACACTCGGCCTCACGGAACTCCTGGAACGCAAGCCGGCGGCGCTTTCCGGTGGCCAGCGCCAGCGCGTGGCGATGGGCCGCGCCATCGTGCGGGATCCCAAGGTGTTCCTCTTCGATGAGCCCCTCTCCAACCTCGATGCGCAACTGCGCGTCGCGATGAGGAGCGAAATCAAGACCTTGCACCAGCGTCTGCGCACCACCGTCATTTACGTCACCCACGATCAGGTCGAGGCGATGACGATGGCCGATCGCATCGTCGTTCTGCGTGAGGGCAGAATCGAGCAGATCGGCGCTCCGCTGGAACTGTTCGACCACCCCCAGAACACGTTTGTTGCCCAGTTCATCGGTTCGCCGCAAATGAACCTGTTTGCAGCGACCGTTGAGGACGACGGCGCTTCGTGCACTGCCAGTCTCGACATCGGTGCCCGGATCGTTCTCCCCGGTACGACCAATCTCGATCCATCGCGTCGCATACGGGTCGGCATCCGTCCCGAGCACCTTGTTGTCAGCGATCTGCCAGAGGCCCTGGAGATGCGTGTCGATGTCGTCGAACCCCTGGGCTCGCAGATTCAGTTCGGCCTCTCGGCCGGCGGGCAGTCCTTCATCGCTCTGGTCAACGAGCGAATCGACGTGCGCCCAGGCAATCAGCTCAGACTTACGGCCAAACCTGGAAATCTGCATCTGTTCGACGACGAGACCGGGAACAGAATTGCCACGTCACAGTGACGAAACTGTCAAGATGGTGGCAGGAACCGTCAATCGGCACTCCGAATTCCGCGCCATAATGGCGCGAGGGGTTCGGCACGAACCGCTTCCAGCAATATCCGGCCAGCCTTGCGTGACACGATGGAGCCGGGAGGTGAACCCGGGAGGGAAGACATGGTGACGCCAGGCGATCTTGAGACGAACATCATTTCCGGCCATCCGGAACACTGCGTGAACCAGATCGCAATGCGGTGCCTGAAGAACGGCGACCTTCTCGCGGTGTTCAACGAGGAGCGATATCCCTACCACCATGACAGCGGACAGACCCTGATCTCCCGCTCGAAGGATGGGGGGAGGTCGTGGTCCGAGCCCAAGGTCGTTGTTCCATGGACAGAGACCGAGGGTAACTGGGACTGCGGGATCTGCGAACTTCACGACGGAACCCTGATTGTGAACTTCACGGTCGCCGGCTTCTTCCGGCGTGGAGTGAGGCCCGAGGGTGTATCCTGGGCAAGCCATCCCAGCGGCAGGGAATGGGGCGACTGGACCTGGTCCCGTCATACCCGGGGTTGTCTGGGCACATACGTGGTGCGGTCCGGCGATGGAGGCGAGACCTGGTCGAGACCCATTCCGGTCAACATTCGCCCGCTCAAGCACGGCGGCTGTCGATTGGGATGCTGGCAACTTCCCGGCGGAGAACTCCTGCTCGGCCTCTATGGCCGCATCCGGGGCTACGAAGAGAGCGGTGAGTACGAATCGACCCGGTCGGCATTGATGCGATCCGACGATGGCGGTTTCAACTGGGAGTACTTCTCTACGCTTGCCTTCGATCCCGCCAGCATCATCGACTACGAGGAGCCGGCACTGCTTCGCCTGCACGATGGCCGACTTGTCTGTTTCCTGAGGACCCACAACCGGCCCAGTGAAGACGCAAGGAACATGGTCGTGGTCGTTTCCGACGACAACGGTTACACATGGTCACCACCGAAGTGGACAAACATCTGGGGTTATCCGGCGGATGCGGTTGCACTTCACGATGGTCGCTACCTGTGCGTGTACGGATACCGGCGCCCACCTTACGGCACTTTCGGATGTCTCTCCGAGGATGGGATCACGTGGGACAAGAAGGACGAGTTCATCATCAGGAAGGGCGGTGTTCCTGATCGTCCCGGCACCATAGACTGGAACAACCCGGGCGAATATCAACACATCGGCTATCCGACGGTGGCGCAGCTTCCTGATGGAACGGTAGTCGCTGCATACCATGAGTGGAACGACGCGCCCGAGCCTCTCCAGCACTGCCTCGCGACTCGCTTCACCCTCTGAGGGCGGCGCGCGCCGGCCACCTTCGCACATCCCCTTGCTGTCACCTTCTCTCCATTCGCGTGACCGGCGGCGTCCAACCCTGTCCCGCTCACCCTGCATTGGCCGGAAGACCCCCTGTTCCCCGACCTTGCGTCCTCCCGCAGGGTGGTGGAGGAGCGCCGTACCGCCATGCACGAAGTGCCGGTCGAAAGCGGCCGTCCCGGGAGTAACCTTTCTTGCATGGCGGGCCGGTGCCGCCGATTTGGCATTGGACCGGTCCTTTCTGTGCAGGCGTGGACGGAACAGGTTTCTTCGCCCTATGCTGCGCCGGGAATTGCCCCGCTCAGACCTGCTTGCTGGCCCCCAATGATCGAGTCGGATGTGATCGCCGTCATGAAGGACATGCGGTCCCGCGCAGGGTGCGGCCTGCGCTGATGGGCCTGCCGGAACTGAATGTTGCGTCACAGTCGGACGGCAACCCCGAACGGGTGTGCTTCGGGTTCCTCCTGCTTCCCGAGTTTCCACTCTACGGCCTGATCCCTGCCATCGAGGCTCTGCGCATCGCAAACCAGAACAATGGAAAAAAGATCTACGACTGGCTTCTGATCTCCGAAACAGGTGGACCGGTCCATGCGGGAAACGGCGTGTCTCTGAATGTGGATACCACCATCACGAACGCCAGTTGGCTGCCGATCGTTCTGGTCTTCGCCGGCAACCACCCGACGCGGCATCTGTCCAAGAGTGTGCTGAACTGGCTGCGCCGGCTGGCCCGCCATGGCAGCGTTGTCGGAGGAATCGACACGGGAGCCTTCGCCCTGGCAGAAGCCGGCCTGCTGCATGGGCGACGCGCCACCCTGCACTGGGAGTCGTTCCTCACGTTCAGGGAACTCTATCCCGACATCGAAGTGATCGAACAACTCTACTACATCGACCGCGGTCGCATCACCTGTGCGGGTGGTCACGCCACGCTCGATATGATGCTGGACATCATAAGCGGGCTCAATGGTCCGGCTCTCGCACAGGTTGTTGCCAACGCCTTCGTGGCCCATCGGCAACGCGACAGCGATGAGCCCCAGAGGCTGGAGCCATGGCCGCCGCGTCAGGAAGGGAAGTCGCCCCTGAACAGGGTGCTTCAGGGTATGGAAGAGAACATCCAGACTCCGCTGTCGGCCAGAGCCCTTGCTGATCAGGCGGGAGTCTCTGTCCGTGCCCTCAATCGTCTCGTTCACGAGAGCCTTGGTGATGCGCCGATGAGTTACTATCGCAAGGTGCGGCTGCAGGCTGCCCGCAGAATGCTGTTTTACAGCGAACTGGCGATTCGGGATGTTGCCTTCGCTTGCGGATTTGGTTCGCCGGAAGTGTTTTCCAGATGTTTCAAGGCCCACTTCGGTGTATCACCACGCGAGTACCGACGCCGGACGAGCAGCCATGAACTCGAGAGGTACCGGCCGGAACTCCGGCAGGAATTGACGTTCTGACGGTCCTTTCCACCGCCTGGACGGTTTCGTGCAGCAGGAAGGCATCGTCGCTTCAGGCATGTCGCCGGTGGTCGTGTTCCGGACAGAACGGGAGAGCGCTGTGTCGGTCAGAGGCTTGAGAAAGGACCTGGAGGGTTGTTACGTCACCATTCCCACGCCGTTTGCGGATACCCCCGGAATGGAAGTCAACGAACCCGCACTCAGGGAGTACGTCCGGTTCCTCGTCGATTCCGGGTTGAGGGGCGATTACGCCACATTTCTTGCCGGCGGCGCAGCCGGTGACTTCTCGACCATGAGTTTCGATGAACGCGTCCGCGTGGCAACGATCGTTGTCGAGGAAGTGGACGGAGCGGCACCGGTCGCGATGGGAGCCCAGACGACATCGACGCTTGAACTCGTGCGCCTTGCCAAGGCCGCCAGGGCGCTCGGCGCCCGGTACATCCAGGTATCCTGCCCGTTCTACTTCACCCATACCGAGGGTGATTTCGAGGACTACATACGCACCGCCGCCGCTGCCGAACCAGACCTGGGCATCATCGTCTACAACACGTTCTGGACCAGCCAGAACCTCTCCTTTGCGATGATCGAACGGATGGCCGGGATCCCGAACATCGTCGGTCTCAAATGGGCGACCCCACGCTCAGATGCGATGGAGTTCGAGGATGTTGTCTCGACATTTTCCGATCGTTTCACGATCATCGACAACAATCTCCTTTTCTCCATGAGCGCGATGCCATCGCTCGGCGCCCACGCCTTCGAGGTTCATCACTGCAACTTTTGGCCGGAGTGGGGAATCCGGCTGATCGATGAGGTCAAGGCGTGCAACTACGCGGAAATCGCCCGCATGCTCGTGGAGGAGGCGATGCCCTTCTACAAGCTCTGGGTCGAGATCGAGAATGATCACACCAGCGGTGACGGGTACCTCGACAAGCTTTGCATGGAGCTCATAGGTCTTCCTTCAAGCCGCTGCCGTCCACCGACAAGGGATATCCGCGCGCTCTACCGGGATCGCTGCCATGCGATGATGAAATCTATCGGGGTGCCGCGGCTCGTTCAGTCATGAGACAGCCGGGTACAGTTCAGAGTCCCGCTGATGCGGGGGCCTCTCGCCGCACGCCGGCGCTTCTGACAGAAAGGGAACAGGCCGTGTCACCGATCCGGAACGTTACGTACCACGATATCTTCCGCCATCCGGAACATTGCGTGAACCAGATTGCGCAACGCACACTGAAGAACGGCGATGTTCTCGCGGTCTTCAACGAGGAACGGTTTCCATTTCATCACGACAGCGGTCAGACCCTGATGACGCGATCGCGGGATGGAGGGCTGACATGGTCCGAGCCCCGGATCATCGTTCCCTGGACGGCGACGCAGGGGAATTGGGATTGCGGCATATGCGAATTGGGCGACGGAACGCTGATCGTGAATTTCACGATGACGGGATTCTTCAAGCGCGGAATGAGGGCTGAATGCCCGTCGTGGAGTTCCTTCCCGCTCACCGATGAATGGGGGGACTGGACCTGGTCCTTCAAGACCCAGGCATGGTTGGGCACCTATGTGATCCGCTCGACGGATGGCGGTGACACATGGACCGACCCGATTCCCGTCAACGTCCGTCCGATGAAGCACGGCGGCTGCCGTCTCGGCGCCTGGGAGCTGCCGGATGGCGGTCTCATTCTGGCGCTCTACGGCCGGATGCGGGAGTACTCCGAAGATGGCACCGGCGAGACCAACCGCTGCTTCCTCGTGCGCTCCGACGATGGTGGCGACAACTGGGACTATTACGGCACGCTGGCCTATGATCCGAACAACATCATTGACTACGAGGAGGCCGGGATCGTTCGCCTGGACGATGGGCGGCTGGTGTCATTTATGCGCACCCACCTGCAGCCCAGTCAGGATACCAAGTGCATGATCATGGTGGTCTCCGAAGACGACGGCTTCACATGGTCGCAGCCGAAGTGGACCAGGATCTGGGGATATCCTCCCGAACTCATCCGGCTTCAGGATGGACGTTATCTGCTCGTCTACGGCTATCGACGGCCGTCCTACGGCGTTCGCGGAATCATTTCCGACAACGGAATCGACTGGGATGTCGCGAACGAGTTCGTGATCAGCGAGGGCGGCATTCCGGCGACGTCGCATGTGGCGAAGCCGTCTTCAAGTCGCGTCGTCCCTGCAGCGGGAATCTATGACGAGGGGGCGGTCAACTACCTCCACCCGGGCCTTTACCAGCACATCGGCTATCCCACGGTGTCCCAGGCGAGCGATGGCACTGTAGTCTGTTCCTACCATGAATGGAGCAATGATGAGATGCCGCTGCAAATCCTGAAGTGCGCACGCTTCGAGGTCTGAGCCACTCTTGATCCTGGAAACCGGACGATGGATATCGCGGTCTGCATCGAACTTGATCGTGAGGAGCGACGAAGGCTCGTGTGTGGTGTCGGAGACTGGCCGGTCACCTTCGGCCAGGTTGCGACGCCCTGCGATGCGGCCATCGTGTTCGGCAATCCTGCGCCCGATGTTGTGGCGGCCAATTCCTCTCTGCGATGGCTGCAGTTGGAATCGGTTGGTTTCGGCGAATACGCCGGGCTCGACTGGTCGCGTTCCGGTCAATCGGTACTGGTGACCAACCTGGCCGGTTTCTTTGCGGACCCGGTGGCGGAAACCGCCCTTGCCGGCATTCTCTCGCTGGGCCGGGGTATCGACCGCCTGGTGGCGTTGCGCAAACGCCGGGAATGGGTGGGCGATCCGGTCCGCGGCAGCCTGCGATTGCTGTGTGATTCGCATGTTGTCCTTTTCGGGCGCGGGACCATCAACTTGCGGCTGGCGGAGCTCCTGAAACCGTTTCGCTGCCGCATCACGACCTTCGGCCGCGACTGGACGACCGATTCGCTTGATGACGCATTGGCGACAGCCGACGTGGTCGTGGCGACGGTGCCGCACACGCCCGAGACCATCGGTCTGTTTGATGCGGACCGCCTGTCACGTCTCAAGCCGGGCGCGGTGTTCTGCAATCTAGGCCGGGGATCCCTTGTCGATGAAGAGGCCCTGGGGAAGGCGTTGGCGCGTGAGCACCTGAGCGGCGCCGTGATTGACGTGACGCGAGACGAACCGCTGCCCGCAGGACATGTGTTCTGGACCGCACCCAACGTCATCCTCACTCAGCATTCGGGCGGGGGCAGCGGCGACGAGATTGACCGGAAGATCGACCGCTTTCTCGAGAACCTCTCCCGGTTTCGCAGTGGAAAACCCCTCATCGGCCTGGTCGACTTCACACGGGGATACTGATGCCGCGAATCACGCATTGCCGTTGCATTCTCCTCACATCGCCCTATGCGGATGCCGATGATCCCGAGATCAGGGAATGTTTTCCCAATGGCCCCTGGCGCACCATCGGAATGGTCGAGGTGACGCTCGAGAATGGCGTGACAGGGCTCGGCGAGGGATATCTTGCGGTGTTCGCGCCGAAGGTCTTCCGGTCGATCGTCGACCTCTGCGTCCCGCAGGTTCTGGAAAAGGACGGTTTCGACATCTCCGAGCGTGTTCGCGACCTGCGTTCGCTCTGCGACTACTGGTCCCTCCAGGGAGCCGCCCGTCATGTCATTTCCGCCTTCGAGATCGCGCTGCAGGACGCGAAGGGCAAATCGCTGGGCAAACCGGTCTATGATCTCCTTGGCGGCGCCAGGGCAGATGCGATCCCGATCTACGGCTCCGGAGGTTGCTGTGACCAAAAGGATCAGTTCCTGCGTGAATTCGACCTGCTCGAATCTCTGGGGATCTCCACCTACAAAATCCGTGCGGTAAAGAGCGACATCCGGCGTACCTCGTGGGTGCTGGAAGAGGCCGGCCGGAGGGGTATCCGGGTGGGGGTCGACATGTGCCAGAACCTTGCCGATCCGCCGCAGGCGGTGGACGATGTCGTGGCCTATGTCGAAGCGGTTCACGCCCGGACAAACGCCAGGATGAACTTTGTCGAGGAAGCGCTTGGCCCGGAGTGCGCAGAAGAATTCCGCGAACTCAGGTCCCGCATAGACGTTCCGGTCTGTGGCGGCGAAATCGTCACCACACCCCGGGAAATGATCCGGCGCATCAATGACGACGTCTACGATTTCGTTCAGCCCGACGCCTCGGTGATTGGTGGCATCTCGGCGGTGATGGATATCTTCGATGCCGCGAGAAAGAAGAAAACGGACGTCGTCGTCCATGCCTGGGGAGGCGCGGCGGCGATCATGGCAAGCTATCATGCGGCCTTTGCCGGTGGTGGCAGACTCGTCGAGTACCCCATGCTGGACTTTCCGCTGGCCCGCGAGATGATCGGTGATGAGGGGCAGATCAGGGACGGTCAACTTCTCCGTTCCACCGCAGCCGGGCTCGGCCTGACCCTTACTCCCGAGATTGAGGCTCGCTATCCGTTTGACGAGACGGCGGTCTATTCCTGCGCGTTGCTCGATTACGGCCCGCCACCTGACAGCTACTGGGAGTGAGTGAAGCCTCCTCGCCGAATCACAGCCGGATCGCCACGTTCTTGACCGCCAGGTAGTTTCTTACGCCCGCGAGGCCGCGCTCGCGGCCGATTCCACTCTCCTTCATGCCTCCGGTCGGAGCCTGGACACCGCCCATGAACCAACCGTTGATCCAAACGGACCCGTGTTCGAGCTGTTGGGCGATGCGTAGCGCGCGGCTGATATCCCGGGTGTAGACCCCGGCCGCCAGTCCGTAACCGAGACCGTTGGCGACCGTGACCGCCTGATCGTCATCGCCGATATCGACCGCCACGCCGACGGGCCCGAAGACCTCCTCCCGAGCGATCGCCATGTCCGGAGACACGCGGTCGAACACGGTTGGCTCGATGAAGTAGCCGCGGTCCAGATGCGGCGGCCGGCCACCGCCCTGCCGCACGCGTCCTCCGGCCGCGACGCCGGCATCGATGTGGCCGCGTACCCTGGCGTATTGCTCGCTGGAGATCACCGGCCCCAGGGCGTGGTTCTCCAGACCGGGACCAATGGAGAGCGAAGCCGCGCCTGTGCACAACCGCTCGATGAACTCCTCGCGGATCCCGGGTGCCAGGAGATAGCGCGAGGACGACGAACAGACCTGCCCGGTGTTGTCGAAGGACGCCTCGAGGGCGTCATCTACCGCCCGGTCGAGATCGGCATCCGCAAGGACGATCATTGGATTCTTGCCACCCAGTTCGAGCACGACCGGCTTGATGCCCTGTGCGGCGGTGGACATGATCCTGCGGCCGGTTTCGACTGATCCGGTGAAGGTGATGCCGCGTACGAGAGGATGGCGCACGAGCGCTTCGCCCGCCTCCTCGCCAAGACCGGTGACGATGTTGACGACCCCGTCGGGAATTCCTGCCTGTTCAGCGAGTTTGGCGAAGGCGAGTGCCGACAGTGGCGACTGTTCGGCCGGTTTCAGAACGCAGGTGCAGCCTGCCGCAAGTGCCGGGGCGAGTGATCGAACCGCCATGCCCAGGGGAAAGTTCCAGGGCACGATGTGCGCTGTCACACCGAGTGGCTCGAGCATCGTGAAATCGACGACATCACGGCCGAGCGGCACCGTGATGCCCTCCATCTTGTCGGCAGCACCTGCATTGTAGCGCAGTGTTTCGGCCACACCGTCGATATCACCACGGGAATTGTCGAGCGGCTTGCCCGCGTCGAGAGTCTCGAGCGTTGCGAGTTGCTCGCGCTCCTTCTCGATCAGTCCGGCCAGCCGCTCAAGGATTCTGCCCCGATCCGCCGGCGTGATGGTGGACCAGTCCCCGTATTGCGCCCGGTGCGCCGCCTGAACGGCGGTGTCGACGTCCTCACCCACTGAGCGCGCGAACCGCGCAAGAGGTTCTTCCGATGCCGGGTCGATCGTGTCGAGGAATGTGCCGGTTGCCGGAGCAACCGATTCCCCGCCGATGTGATTCAGGTGAATCTGGTCAACCACGCAGTGCTCCACTCGAAATTCCCTGGATGAAGTAGCGTTGAAGGATGAGGAAGACGAGCACGCTCGGGACGCACAGGACGGTCACCCCCGCCATCGAGAGCGCGAAGCCTTCAAGCTGGGTCGCGGTACCGGAAATCGGCGTGAACGCCGCGATGCCGACGGGCAGCGTCTTCATTTCCTCCTTGAAGACCGCCAGCAATGGCCAGAGGAAATTGTTCCAGTTGAGCACGAAGATGATGATTGTCGCGGCGATCAGCGGCGCCCGGGCCAGGGGCAACGCGATCTTCCAGAAGATCAACCCGTGTCCCGCACCGTCGATCCTCGCTGCATCCTCGAGGTCTCGCGGGAAGGTCAGGAAGAACTGCCTGAAGATCAGGACGCTGAAGACGTTGCCGACCGACGGCAGGATCAGCGCCTGATATGTGTTCGCCCAACCCACCTTGATGATGCCGAGAAGCATCGGCACCGCGTAGACCTCGATCGGCACCATGAGCGAGGCGACGTAGAGAAAGAACAGCAGGCGGCGGCCGGGAAAGTTCATCCGCGCCAGAGCGTATCCCGCCAGGGCTCCCGACATGACGCACAGGAATGTGGCGCTGACCGAGACGATGATGCTGTTCAGGGTCCAGCGCCATACCGGGTACTTCGTGAAGATATCGACATAGTTCTGGAAGGTGACGCGGCGCGGCAGCCATTCGATGTCCACGGTCATCACGTCTCCCGGGTACTTCAGGGAGGTCGAGACCATCCAGACGAAGGGCATGATCCAGAGTGCGGCGATTGCCAGTCCGACGATCCACACCGGGATGTCGCCGGCGGCCATCCCGTATTCCCGCTTGAGGTATGCCAGGGGGTTCACGGGGCCTGTTCCCGGATCAGCCTGCGACTGAGGAAGGTCACCAGAAGAATCACCGCGAAGAGCATCATGGAGACGGCTGCGCCAAGGCCGAACTTCTGGTTGCGGATCGCCACCGTGTAGATCTCGTAGAGGACGGATGTGGACGACGAAGCCGGTCCACCGCTCGTCATCACGTAGACCTGGCTGAAGATCCTGAGAGTCGCAATGAGCTGCAGCGTGATCACCATGCTCAGCACCGGTCGAAGCATGGGCAGGGTCACATAGCGGAATCGCTGCCAGCGTGTTGCACCGTCAATCTCCGCGGCATCGTACATGTCACCGGGAATGTCCTGCAGGCCTGCGAGAATCAGAACGAAGGCAAGACCCATGTCCCACCAGATCGAGGTGATGCCGACGCCATAAAGGGACCAATCGGTGCTGGTCAGCCAGGGAATGTTGTCGATCCCGAGATAGCCCAGGTAGTGATTGGCAATGCCGAACTGGGTGTCCAGGATCCACACCCATACCAGTCCGATCACCGTTGCCGAGACCACATAGGGAGAAAAGAAACAGACCCGCGCCAAGGAGGACAGCGGCCACCGGTTGTTGACATAGAGTGCCGCCATGAGTCCGAGAACCAGCACTCCCGGCACGATCGTCAGGCCGTAGAGGAGGATGTTCTGGAACGAAATGAGGATCTGGTCGTTGTCCAGCGCCTTCTGGTAGTTGTCCAGTCCGACGTACCTTGGCGGTCCGAAGATGCCCCATTTCATGAACGACAGGTACGCGGCAAACAGGATCGGCGCGATGTTGAAGACCAGGAAGGGAGCGGTGAAGACGGCGACGAAAGCGTAAGCCGCCCAGTCGACCGGTGGTTTCTGGCTGCGGTAGTTCAGCATCTCTCCACCCATGCTGCACACTTCGTGCGCATGACTCCAATCAACAACAGGCGGGAATCTCCCGGGTCTGCGTCAGATCGCGGACCATGACCCGAGGTCTAAGGTCCGGGGGGCCGCAGCCCCCCGGAATCCTTGATCAGCCCTCTGCCAGGGCTTCGCCCCAGCCGTCCTCGAGCCTAGCCATGGCATCATCGATTGATGTCTGGCCCGCCCAGACAAGTTCCAGGGTCTTCGCCAGGAAATTGCCGCCGGAATAGATGTTGAAGTCCGCGCCGTTGATGATCGGGAAATCGGCAATGGCGGTTGCGAACTCCAGGCCATCGACGAACGCCCCGCGCACATCCCAGGGAGCACCCGCTGTCTTGTAGTCGCTGCGGCCGAGAATCGACTGCCTTGGTGACGCTCCACGGCCTTCCGTGCACCACAGGAAGCTGTTGTCCGAGATCCACGTCACTGCGTCCATCGTCGCCTGGTAGCGTGAAGGATCGCTCTGAATGTAGAGCTCGAGGGCACCACGCTCGAAGTAGGTCACACGTTCCTCGCCGACCTTGGGGAACAGCTTGGTCACAAAGGGCAGGCCTTGCGCCAGGTAACCGTTGATCGTCCATGGACCGGTCCAGAAGACGGAGCCCTGGCCGGTACCGAAGGCCTTGTAGCGGTCGGTGACATCGCGGGTGGACACCCTGTGTGTGTCGAACAGATCGAGCACCCACTGCATCGCTGCCTTGCCGGCGTCGGGATTCACACAGACGCTCTGGAAGTCGTCGCTGATGCGCCGGAAACCCATTTGCTCGGCGACGATGCCCCAGGTGACCGTTGGCTGCACGCCCGACCCGGTCATCATAATGCCGGACCGCACGACCGTGTCACCATCCCGCACGGTCATGGCCTTTGCCCACTCGAGCAGGCCTTCGCCGTCATCGGGCCAGTCGTTGATGTCGAGGCCGGCCTCGGCCACGTGAGCGGTGTTGACTTCGGGCTGGATCGACATCAGGTCGAGCGGGATCTGGAAGAGTTCGTCGCCGCCGTAGTTCGGAAACTTCGAGGCATTGATCGAGAAATCCGAGAAATCCGACAGGTCGAGTCCCGAATTGGCCGCGAGATCGTTCAGAGGCACCAGCAGCCCGTCACGCACGAACGACGGACGCGGATCCGTGTTCCAGCCGAAGTCGGGGGCTTCGCCTGCTGCGGCGGCAGCCAGAACCTTGGTTGTGTAGTCATCCCAGTTGATGACCTCCATCCGGATCGAGACACCCTTGTCCTTGTGTGCCTCGTTGAAGTTCTGGATCATCTGGGCCCAGACCTCCCCGTCCGAAGCCGCAAGCGGGCTCCAGTGGACGAGTTCCATCGCGGCCGAAGCGCGGCGGACGAACGGCATGGGAAACGCGCTCGCCAACGCCAGCGAGCCACCGGTCTTGATGAGCTTTCGACGTGTCAGTCCTGATTTCTTCATCACTGTCCTCCTGGTCGTGTCGATACCCTTAGGCGGGAACCTGTATCCACCGTGCGGTCGTTCCTGCCGCACCAGTGTTCATTAGCATAGTTCGATGCTCCCATACATTGAAGGAAGGGAGATTGCCTGACAGGGCCCCGACATCGCTGGCGCAGGTGTCACTCGGGAGTGCTAGGATCAAAGCGCAAGAGAGGGGGGAAGGATCCATGAAGGTTGTCGGTCATGTCGAAAGTCTGTGGCGCTATCCCGTCAAGAGCATGGCAGGCGAAGAACTGGAACGGACCTGGCTGGGGTTTACCGGCGTCTACGGTGACCGGGTGGCCGTCTTCAGCAGTGACCAGGCGAGCCCCGGATTTCCCTGGCTGACGGCGCGCGAACAGCGCCGCATGCTGCTCTTTCGTCCCCGGTTCAGGGATCCCGTGGCTGCGTCCGAGCCCCCCAACCTTGCCGAGGCGCTGGCTGAAGCGCCCGGCCTCTCTCCTCACTATCCCGGTCTCGACGCCCTCATGATCGATGTCGAACTTCCGGACGGCGAGGTTCTGGCGATCGACGATTCGGCATTGCTGCAACGCCTTGGAGAACATCTCGGCCGCGAACACCGAATCCGGCTGTTGCGTTCCGAGCGCGCCTTCACGGACTGCCGTCCTCTCTCACTCCTCTCGACAGCCACGGTTGACGCCCTCTCGCAGGAGCTCGCAAGGCCCGTCGACAAGAGGCGATTCCGGGCGAACGTCTATCTCGAATTCGATGGGGAGGGCTCCCCTGGCGAGAACACATGGATCGGGCGGCGCCTCAGGATCGGCGAGAAGGCCGAGATCTCCATCCTCGAGAAGGACCCGCGATGCGCCATGATCACCCTGGACCCCGATTCGGCGGAGCGTGACCCGTCCATTCTCAACCACGTCCTGAAACAGCACGCCGGCACCACGGGCGTCTACGCGGCCGTGCTCGTCGAAGGCACGCTGGAAACCGGCGATCCCGTCACGCTCCTCGACTGACCGGGCCTTCGACAAGAGCAGCGAACGGTTCGAGGGGCGTGCCCGCCACGTTTGGGGCGACTCGCTGGCTTCATCGCTTTCCTTGCCTCCTCTTCATCTCGTTGATGACGTCTGTCAGAGACCGGAGCCAATCCCGGTACATTTACAAATCTCGTCGGAGGCGCTGAAAGCCTCTTCCGCTCTCAGCAGGCCCGGCGCTGCAAGATCCAGTCGGCCGCCGCCGCCATGTCGTCGACGACGGCGGTCGGCTGTGGATCGACAACGGTTTCGGCGCCATGGCGGTACTTTCCCGTCCTCACCAGGATGCCGTGACCGAGACCTGCGGCAAGCGCGCCGGCGACATCCATCTCGGCGTCGTCACCGACCATCGCCGCCTGGGCCGCAGGACAGCCCGCACTCCGTGTCGCAGCCGAGAAGAACGCCTCTGAGGGCTTGCCCAGGACGACCGCTCTGCGCCGCGTCGCGTACTCCAGTGCAGCGACGAAGGCTCCGGCGTCGAGGCTCAGTTCGCCATCCTCGTCCTCGAAGGTCCGGTTGGTGGCAAGCGCAAGGAAGTCGGCGCCGCCGGCCAGCGCGCGGAACGCCCTGTTCATCGTGTCGTAGGTAAAGGCGCGACCCGCGTCGCCAACGATGACCGCAGCCCCCTTTTCCCCGCCGAGGCCGCGAAAATCGTCCTCCAGGTCAGGATGGATCAGCAGATGGAGCGACAGGCCGCGGCCTTCGATCCAGGCACGAGCGGCCGCCGCAGGCGTCAGGAGTTCGTCCGCAGCGACATCAAGCCCGAGGGACCGGAGGCGTTCGAGCAGCACACGCTTCGAAGACCTCGTCGTGTTCGTCAGGAACCGCACCGGCAGTCCGGCCGCCCTGAGGCGCGCCACAGCATCCACCGCCCCCGGCAAGGCATGGTCGCCTTCATAGATCACGCCGGACAGATCAAGCAGGACGCCGTTGATCATGGACCGAGGATGCCAAGCCTTGCGGAGACAGTCAATTTGACAGGGCGCAATCCCGGACTTCGCAAGACCGGTTCGAAGGCGTGAACCGCCAGCGGCGAGGCGGCCAGGTCGCGCTTTTGTCTGGTCGCATAAGTCTCCTTGTGCAATAAGAAGGCAACATTCCGCGCGGGGCGTTCGTGCGGCTAACGGAGACATTCATGCAAGGGAGAGCACATCGATGACGAAGGACACTGAGACGGTCAAGACGATGAAGGCGGCTCGCGAGTTCAGCCGGCGCACTCTTCTGGCGGGCGCGGCTGCGAGTGGCGGCGTGGCCGCCGTTGCACTCGGATCGAGCCAACTGGGCGCGCCCTGGATCGGTACGGCCAAGGCGCAGACCACGACCTGGCGCATTCAGACATCATGGCCAGGCGGCATCGGGCTGGAGACCTTCAAGGCATGGTCGAACTCCATCGTGGAGAAGACCGGCGGCGAACTCGCCTTCGAGCCCTTCGGCGCGAAGGACGTGGTGGGCGACTTCCAGCTCTTCGACGCCGTGAAGAACGGCGTGCTGGAGGCCATGAACCCGTTCACTCTCTACTGGGCAGGCCGCATGCCGGCTTCGGTGTTTCTGAGCTCCTATCCTCTGGGTCTCAGGAACCCGCACGAATGGGACGTGTTCTACTATGGCCTGGGCGGGCTGGAGATCGCGCGCGAACTCTTCGCGGCGTTTGACATGCACTACGTCGGCCCGATCCATCACGGCCCGAACATCATCCACTCGAAGGTGCCGATCCGCTCGATCGACGACTTCCGCGATCGCAAGATGCGCCTGCCGGGCGGCATGGTGGCCGAGGTCTTCCAGGCGGCCGGCGCCCAGACCACCCTGCTTCCGGGCAGCGAGATCTTCCCGGCGCTCGAGAAGGGCACGATTGACGTCGCTGACTATGTTGGTCCGGCCGTGAACTACGACCTCGGCTTCCATCAGGTCACCGACTTCATCTCCATGGGCCCTCCGGGTTTCATGTCGCTCTACCAGCCGGTTGACTTGATGGATCTCACTGTCTCGATGGATGCGTGGAACGCGCTTTCGCCCGAGATGCGGCAGTTTGTCGAAATGGAGGTCCACGTCTATTCGGACATGCACCACGCCGCGATTCAGAAAGCCGACCAGGAAGCGTGGAAGAAGTTCGAGGAGGCGGGAACGATCGTCACGCGCCTGTCGCAGGATGACGTCGAGGCCTTCACCAAGCTCGCCGTACCGCGCTGGTACGCATGGGCCAACAAGGACGCGCAGGCCGCACGCATCTTCAAGATCCAGCTCGACTACATGATGTCGGGCAGCCTGGGTTACGTCACGCCTGACCAGATCGAAGGCATGATGCTCGACCACTAGGTTCGATCCGTCGCCGCGGCCTGTCGCTTGACGCGGCGGGCCGCGGACGGCACTTCCATCGACAGGACCCCGACGGTCTCCATGCCTCACATCGGCTTCGTCCTGCCCCACTGGGCCTACTGGGCCGGACTTCTGTTGTTTCCGTGCTTCGCATTCCTCATGGTGCGGCGCGAGCGTGCGGCCGGCGGACCGCTCAGCGTTTCTCTTCCGGTTGCCTACCTCTTCCTGGCCGCCGGTGGTTTCCTGGGCCTTCACCGGCTTTACCTGCGGAACCGCTGGTGGTGGGCCTTCGTTCCGTTTGTGCTCCTGATCCTGTGGGGCAATATCCAGTCCGGCGATGCGCGCAACGATCTCTCCGAGGCGCGCAACAACCGGCTGATTGCCGAGTTCAAGCTGGAGACGGCCCAGGAGAAGGTGGACGAGGGCGAGACCGACGCGGTGCAGGAGGTCGAGCGCTGGAACGCCGAGCTCGCCGCCATCGCCGAGGCCAACGCCAATGCCGAGGCTGCCGTCGGGCGTTGGCTGTGGATCAACAGGGCTGTGGGCGTCCTGATTCTGTTCGGACTCGCGGCTGATGCGCTCCTGCTGCCTCGGCTCGTACGCGGCAGGCGGAACCAGGAACCAGGCCGGGTCACGCCTTCCTACCTCATGGAGGAGGTCGAGGAGCACGAACGCCCGCGCACCGAACCCGAATTCGCAGGCTTCGGTAGCGGCTATGTCCGGTGGATCGGCCGGATCAACGGCGCGGTCGGCCACTTCGTTGCCTGGTGGGCGCTGATCGCGGTGTTTGCCTACTACTACGAGGTCGTCTGCCGCTACGTCTTCAACTCGCCGACCAACTGGGCGCATGAGGGCATGTTCCTGATGTTCGGCATGCAGTACCTGCTGGCCGGCGCCTTTGCCCTGCGTGACAACGCCCATGTGCGGGTCGATGTGCTCTACGCCAACCTCTCGCCCCGCACCAGGGCGACACTGGATCTCGTTACCTCCGTCTTCTTCTTCGTCTTCGCGGGCGCTCTCGCCTGGACCGGCTACATTTTCTTCAGCGATGCTGTGCAGGTCTGGGAGGTCTCGTTCACCGAGTGGGCGATCCAGTACTGGCCCGTGAAGGCGGCCATCATGATCGGCGCCGCCCTCCTCATCCTCCAGGGCGTCGCGCGCGTCATGCGCGACGTGGCGGTCCTGACCGGCCCGCCAGCCGCCGGAGCACGCTGACATGGGCTGGGACATCGGTATCGAATTGCTGACCGTGCTGATGTTCGGCTCGCTCGCAGTGCTGCTGCTGGCGGGCCTGCCGCTCAGCTTCGTGACCGGCGGTCTGGCCTGCATCTTCCTCTTCGTCTTCGGCGACGCGGCGATGCTCAACATGCTGCCGTCGCGCATCTTCCCGCTGATGACCGACTACCAGCTCTCGGCCATCCCGCTCTTCATCTTCATGGCCTCGGTCCTGGAGCGCGCGGGCGTGATCGAGCGAATGTTCGACGTCATCTACAGGTGCCTGGGCGGGCTCAAGGGCGGACTTGCCACCGCCGCGATCCTGGCCTCCACCGTGCTCGCCGCCATGTGCGGTGTGATCGGCGCCACCGAGGTGACCATGGGGTTGATCGCGCTTCCGGCCATGCTGAAGCGCAACTACGACGTCCGGCTGGCCTCGGGTGCGATCCTGGGTGGCGGCACGCTGGGCATTCTCATTCCGCCCTCGATCCTGGCCATCCTTTTCGCCGTCGTCGCGCAGCAGTCGGTGGGCGAGCTGTTCCTCGGCGCCGTTATCCCGGGCCTCCTGCTTTCGAGCCTCTACATCGCCTACGTCACCGTCCGCTGCTACCTCAATCCCGCTCTCGGCCCGGCGCTCGATCCCTCTGAACGCATCACGACGCGTGAGAAACTCGTTCTGCTCAGGGGCATGGCCGCGCCGATCACGCTCGTCGCCCTGGTGCTGGGCGTGATCTTCACGGGCATCGCCACGCCCGTGGAGGCCGCAGGCATCGGCACGTTCGGCGCGCTCATCGTCGCCGGCACCCAGCGCAAGCTCTCGTGGGAGGCACTGCAGTCGGCCGCCATCACCACGGTAAAGGTCTCGGCCATGGTGCTCTGGATCGTCTTCGGAGCCACCATGTTCGTTGGCTTCTACGTCGTGAACGGCGGTCAGCAGTTCGTCTCCGACATGATCATCGGCACGGGCCTTGGCCCCTATGGCATCCTGCTCGTGATGATGATGATCCTCGTGATGCTCGGCATGTTCCTCGACTGGGTCGGCATTCTCCTGCTGGCCGTGCCCATCTTCCTGCCGATCGTGAAGTCGCTCAGCTTCGACGGGATGCTTGGCCTGCCGGGTGTCGATCCGGCCGATGTCGCGCTGTGGTTCGCCGTCGTCTACATGGTGAACATGCAAATGTCGTTCCTGTCGCCGCCCTTCGGCTACGCTCTCTTCTATCTGAAGAGCGTGGCGCCGCCGCAGGTGACCATGGGGCAGATCTACGCTTCGTCCCTGCCATTCCTCCTCCTGCAGGCTGTGGGCCTCTTCATTTGCGTCCTCTTCCCGCAAATCACCATCTGGCTGCCCAGGCTGGTCTACGGCTGAAGGCGTCCCCGGGAGGAACGAGGAGCGCACGGGCCAAGAACCTCGTCCGCGCGCTCGACCAGGGCGGTGCCTCCAGCCGGACGGTAGCGCCATTCCCGTAGCGATGAACATCGTCTTGAACGCCGGCCCTGCATGGACATGGAGACCGACGTCTGCGTCGTGATCCAGGAGGAGGTCAGGTCGCCGCGATCTCTGCCATGGTTCGTATGAGCGGAGCGTAGAAGTCCGGATCGTAGGCGTCCTTGTCCTCCAGGACGCTGAAGTAGACGACGGCCGTGTCCGTGTCGGGGTTGGCGAGCGCGAACTGGCCGCCGTAGCCGCCGTGTCCGAGCCAGATCCCGTCGGTCATGGTCTGGCGGCTGTAGCGAATGAAGTCGCGCGGCTCCGACATGGGCGGTCCTGGATCGCGCCGGGTGTCCTCGATGAAGGCGGCATCGCCCACGCGACGGCTGTCGACGCCCTCGCCGCCGCGCGCGAAGAGCAGGGTGAGGCGGGCGAGATCGCGTGCGGTGAGGCAGGCGCCACCGTCGATCAGCGCCACGCCGTCGCGGTCGCAGGTGATGTGGTAGCAGCCTTCCACCCCGGCGGCCTCGACGATCTCGATCAGCCATTCACGGAGCGGTCTGCCGCTCACCCGCTCGATCAGCCAGGCCAGAGCGTCGGTGTTGGTCGACTTGTAGAGCATGGCGCCGGTGCGGTTCTCGAGATCGCCGCCGGTGACCGCCGCGACGAACCGCCGGATGGTCTGTTCGTCGCCTCCCTCCGGCGGCAGGCGCCAGCCCATGGCCGTCTCCATGGCGAAGCTTCCAGTGTCGGGATCGGTATAGTCTTCGGCATAGTCGTTGGCGATATTCATGTCGGCGGTGTCCCGCACTCTCGCCCCTGCATAGCCGCTGCCCAGCTCAGGCAGATAGCTTCCCATCGTGCGAGACATGTCGATGAGTCCGTCTGCAACCGCGCGGCCCAGCATGAGGTTGACCGCCATCTTCGTGATCGACTGGATCGAATGGGGACAGTCCGGCCCGAAGTCAGGCGCGTATGCTTCGTAGATCACGTGTTCGCCGCGCACGGCAACGAACGCGGAGAAGTGCGGGGCCTCCAGAATCTCTGCGACGCCGGGATGACGGCGTAGGGTCCAGTCGATGCGCTTGTAGAGCGGCAGTACGGCAGGCGAGCGGAACGACAGGGCGTAGCGCGCGCGGGTGTGGAGACCATGGAAGCCCTGCCTGCGCGTGTCGGGCTGGTTCCAGCGCGCCTTGTTGTCGCGCCCGGTGACGAGATCCGGATTGGGAATGCCCTGGATGGCCATGGCTGCGTCCTCTGCCCATTCTCTCCACCATGCCAGAAGCCGCTGCCGGCGTTAAGCGATCGGCATGAGCGGATGGATCGAAGCGCATCACGACGAGTGTTCTTGGCAAGCGGACTGCAAAGCAGTGCAGGGATGCCGGCAGCCGTCGCCAGGCAATGCACAGGCTCCTGATGTCCGTGCCCTGCACGGCGGTCCGGTCGACGCTATGATGGGCCAGCAAGGGAGGGCTTCGCGATGGCGGGCGACATTCATCCTGACATGAACCATCTGCTCAGTGCCCGCGATGCCGCCGGCCCCAAGGGAGAGAACGCCGAAGAACAGCGCCGCTTCTGGACGTCCTACACCCGCGCGCTCGACGAGCGGCGACCCGACGACATGGATGTGTGGGACGAGCGGGTCGAGACCCCGGAACACGCGGTCCCCGTCAGAATCTATCGACCCTCGGCAGCAACACCGCCGGTTCCCGCCATTGTCTACCTTCACGGCGGAGGATTCATGCTGGGCGACCTCGACAGTTCCGACACCATCGCCTGGGGTTTCGCCCAGGAAACCGGCGCGCTCGTGGTCTCGGTGGACTACAGGCTCACGCCCGAGCATCCGTATCCGGCCGCCGTGAATGACAGCTGGAACACCTTGCTCTGGCTGGAAGCCGAAGCCGGGCGTCTCGGGGTCGATCCCCGGCGCATGGCCGTGGCCGGAGACAGCGCAGGCGGCAACCTGGGCGCCGTGATGGCGCTCAAGGCACGCGACACCGGCGCCGTCATGCTGGCCGGCGTCGCCATCATCTATCCGGCGACGGGTCTCGATCAGGACGCGCCGAGCTACCTGGAGCACGCCGACGGGCCAGGCCTGACGCGGGACAGCACCATCAAGTACCGCGATCTCTACCTCGCCGGGAACTGCGACACCGATGACGCCTATGCGCGGCCGATCATGGCCAAGAGCCTCGCCGGTCTGGCTCCCTTCTGGGTCCATTCTGCCGAGATCGATCCCATCCGCGACGATGGCCGTCTGTTCGCCGCCAAGATGGCGCGAGACGGTGGCGATGTGACCTACCGCGAGGCACGCGGCATGATCCATGGCTTCATGCGCGCCCGTATGCGGGGCGAGGCCGCACGTCGTGAGTACGCGCTCATCTGTCGCTTCCTGCGACATTGCCTCGAGTGTGGCGACGGCTGAACCGCGGTGGCGGAATGCCTTCCGGAAGACGTTCTCTCGAGGCGCTCGTGCGCCTGGATACTTTCCGCGTGACCATTGAGCAACACACCGGATGGGCGGCGGAACCAGCCAGGCAGGAGCCTTCGTTCAGTGTGATCGAGCCAGTTCACCCAGCGGTGACGACATGCGCCACTCGTTCGTCACTGCGGAAACGACCTTCCTGCACCGGCGCGTTGGACAACCCTGGCAGGCGACGTTCCGGCCGTGACGCTTGTGTGCGGCGTATCGTGACCGGGAGTCGAACTGTGAACCGCGCTCACTCGAACGTTCGCGGACACAAGCTGCATCCCGCGGGATACACACGGCGCCCGGGCGGAAGAGTTCACCGATCGCAAGTGTCCTGACCGGCCGGCTCACAGGGGTTCAAGTCCGCACCAGTCGGCGATGAAGCGGGCGATTGTGCGGGTGACCTGGCGGCACGAGTCGAGACTGACCCGCTCGTCGAATCCGTGAATGTTCTCGGCAAGCGGGCCGTAGACCAGTGCCGGGATACCGGCATAGAGGCCGAAGAACCGGGCATCGGTGGTGCCGGTCAGCGACAGCGCCGCCAAGTCTTCGTCGAAGACGTCTCTGTGGCAGTCGGCCAGCACGGCCTCCGCATCGCTTCCCTCTTCGAGAACGTACCCCTCGGCCTGGAACCCGTCCCACACGATGTCCGGCGGATTGTTGGCCAGGAACCCGTCGCTGCGGGCGGCCTCGGCAATACAGGCCTCCACCTCGGCCCGAGCGCCGGCGAGATCCGTCCCGGGAAACACGCCCACCCTCATGTCGAATCGGCACCAGGCCGGGACACTCGATGCCCAGTCCCCGCCCTCGATGCGGCCGACATTGAAGTTGAGCGGGTGGGTCATGCCGGCATAGCGTTCGTGGCCGGCGGCATTCCACCGGTCCTCGAGCGTGTGGAGGGCATCAACAAGGCGCCAGGCAGCCTCGATGGCGTTGGCGCCAGTGCCGGCTCGGGAGACATGAACGGGATGCCCGCGCACGTGGCACTGGAACCACATCACTCCGACCTGCGAACGAAGGAGTCCATGACCCATGGGTTCGGGGATGAGCGCGGCGTCGCCGAGATAGCCGCGCTGGCGGCAGGCCAGCGCCCCGTTGCCTGTGCATTCCTCCTCGATCACTGCCTCGATGGTGACGTCCGATGCCGGACGAAAGCCGGCGCGCCTGATGGCATCGAGCGCAAAGAGTCCGCAGACCCAGCCCGCCTTCATGTCGCCGGCGCCGCGCCCGTGCATCCAGCCATCCTTCACCACGGGTTCGAACGGGGGTGTCGACCACATGTCGTGCGGCCCTTCGGGCACGACATCGATGTGACCGTTGATGATCAGCGAGCGGCCTCCGGGCGTGCTGCTGCGCAACGTGCCGACGCTGACCCAGGCGTCGTCGTAGTCGTCCAGCTTGGGCGAATAACCCGGCAGGTCGCGAATGTCCTCGTTTCTGATCTGCCAGCGATCAACGGCGAAGCCCCGTGCTGCAAGGGCACGCGCGATGAAGTCCTGGGCGGTCGCCTCCTGTCCTCTCAGCGAGGGCAGACGCACGAGGTCTCCTGTAAAGGCGACCTGTTCCTCGAAGCCTGCCTCGACGGCAGCGTCAAGCCGTGCTCCCGTGTCCTTGTCGATCATCCCGTTTCTCCCGGACTCCCCACGAGTGTGCGCCGCACCGCATCCTGCCAGCCCTGGTAGCGCCTGTCGGCCTCGGTGCGCTCCATCACCGGCATGAAGCGCTTGTCGCCCTGCCAGGTGCTGGCGAAATCGTCCATGTCCGGCCACACGCCAGCGTGGTGTCCGGAAAGCCAGGCAACGCCGAGCGCGGTCGCCTCGACGTTGGCCATCCGGTCGACCGGCATGGCGAGGATGTCGGCAAGAAACTGCATGGCGATGTCGTTGGCGCTCATCCCGCCATCGACCCTGACGACGGGATTGTCGCCAGCCGTTGTCTGGTCATCAAGCATGGCGTCAAGGAGATCGCGCACCTGATAGGCGAGACTCTCGAGAGCGGCACGCACCAGTTCGGCCTTGCCGCTCGCCCGGGTCAGTCCATGGATCGCGCCGCGGCATTCGGCATCCCACCACGGCGCGCCGAGACCGGTAAACGCCGGTACCAGGTAGGGTGTGTGAAGCGGGTCGGCTTTTTCGGCGAGAGTCGGGGTGTCACCGGCATCGCGAATGACACCGAGGCCATCGCGCAGCCATTGCACGACCGTACCGGCGTTGAAGATCGATCCTTCCAGCGCATAGCAGCGCTTGCCGGCGAGTTGCCAGGCGACAGTCGTCAACAACCGCTTTTGCGAGACCACCGGCTCGCTTCCGATGTTGAGAAGGGCGAAGCAGCCGGTACCGCAGGTCACCTTCATCATTCCCGGCCGGAAGCAGGCCTGGCCGATGGAGGCCGCCTGCTGATCGCCTGCCACTCCGCGAATGGGGATGTCCCCGACCTTGGAGGTGCCATAGTCGTCGGCACAATCCCGCACATGGGCGAGCATGGATCCCGGTACTCGGATAAGGTGACAGAGATCGTCATCCCAGCACCCTTCGCGGATGTTGTAGAGCATGGTGCGTGAGGCATTGGTGGCATCGGTGGCGTGGACTTTGCCATCGGTCAGGTGCCACAACAGGTAGGTGTCGATGGTGCCGGTCAGAAGGTCGCCGCGTTCGGCACGTTCCCTGGCACCTTCGATGTGGTCGAGAATCCAGGCGATCTTGGTGCCCGAGAAGTAGGGATCCGGCAGCAGGCCCGTGCGTTCGGCAATCAGCGCGGTGTGGCCTTCGGCGGCAAGGCGGCGACACATGCCGGAGGTTCTGCGGTCCTGCCAGACAATGGCGGGAGCCACCGGCCGGCCGGTGGCGCGATCCCAGACGACCACCGTTTCGCGCTGGTTGGTGATGCCCATGGCGGCGATGGACGAGGGGGCGACGCCGGACTCGGCCAGCACCGTGCGCAGGACCTCGATGCTGGTTGCAAGGATGTCGTCGGGATCCTGTTCGACCCAGCCGGGTTGCGGAAAGCTCGACCTGGTTTCCGCACTCGCCTGATGCACGCTGCACCGGTCGCCATCATGGAGAATGGCGCGACTCGACGTTGTGCTCTGGTCGAGTGCGACAATGAATGCCACCCTTGTGTGCCCTTTCCTTCTTCCGGGATGCTATCCCGGTCAACGGCGCCCCGACAATGAACATCCGGAGGCAAGACAACATGAGCCGTGATCCGCAGTACGACATCCTGTTCGAACCGGTGGCCATAGGACCGGTCACGGCACGCAATCGCTTCTACCAGGTGCCGCACTGCAACGGCATGGGAACTCACTATCCCAGCGCCATGGCGGCCATGCGCGGCATGAAGGCCGAGGGTGGCTGGGCGGTGGTTTCCACCGAGGAGTGCGACTTCCATCACACAGGTGACATCACGCCGGCAATCGAGGCCCGCCTGTGGACCCGTCAGGACATTCCGATCATGGCGAGAATGGTCGACAGCGTGAAACGCCACGGCGCGCTGGCGGCGTGTGAACTGGTCTACGGCGGCATGGCCGGTCACAACCGCCTGTCGCGCGAGGTGGCGATGGCGCCCGTTGCCATCCCCCTGCAGGACGGGGATCCGGGCCAGGCGCGGGCCATGGACCGTTCCGACATCGCCCGCTTCCGGCATTGGCACCGTCAGGCCGTGCTGAGAGCCCGGGAAGCCGGCTTCGATGTTGTCTACGTCTATGCCGGGCACAACCTGTGCCTGCTGCAGCACTTCCTGTCGCGCCGCTACAACACGCGGACCGACGAGTACGGTGGATCGATCGAAAACCGGGTGCGTCTGATTCGCGAGGTTCTCGAGGACACCAGGGAGGCAGTCGGCGACACCATGGGGGTTGCCCTGCGCCTGGCGGTGGATGAACTGGAAGGCGATGAGGGCATCACGTCGGACGGTGACGGCCGTGCCGCGGTCGAGCTGCTGGCCGACCTGCCGGATCTCTGGGATGTCAACCTGAGCGAGTGGGAAAACGACAGCCAGACCGCCCGCTTTGCCGAGGAGGGATTCCAGGAGGACTACACGTCCTGGGTGAAGCAAGTGACGGGCAAGCCCGTGGTAACGGTGGGCCGCTACACGTCGGTCGACCGCATGGCGAGCCTGGTCAGGCGCGGTCAGACGGACTTCATCGGCGCCGCCCGGCCATCGATCGCCGACCCCTTCCTTCCGAAGAAGATCGAGGAGGGGCGCATCGACGACATCCGCGAGTGTATCGGCTGCAACATCTGCGTCTCGGCAGACTTCATGTCGATGCCCATGCGCTGCACCCAGAATCCGACCACGGGCGAGGAGTGGCGTCGCGGCTGGCACCCGGAAGATGCCGGCACCCGGGGCAGCGATTCCAGCGTTCTCGTGGTTGGTGGCGGGCCCGCCGGCCTCGAGGCGGCCCGGGCGCTCGGAGAGCGTGGTTACAAGGTGACACTGGCCGAGGCCGGTGACGAACTTGGAGGGCACCTGAGAACGCTGACGCGACTCCCGGGCCTTTCCAGCTGGATGAGGGTGCGCGACTGGAGAGTCGGTCAGCTGCACAAGCTTGCCAATGTCGACATCTACCCGGGAAGCCAACTGACCGGCGATGACATCAAGGGTTTTGATTTCGACCATGTCGCCATCGCCACCGGTTCTCTCTGGCGCCGCGATGGTGTGGGCCGTTCGCACCGCCGGCCCATCGACGGTGCGGGAACCGCCGGCGTGCTGTCTCCCGACGATGTCATGGCGGGCATCGAGCTCGACGATCCGGTGGTCATCTTCGATGACGACCATTACTTCATGGCCAGTGTGCTCGCCGAGGTTGCGGTCGCCCAGGGTCGAAGGACGATCTACGTCACGCCGTCGGCTGACGTCGCCCCCTGGACCCACAACACCATGGAGCAGGGACGGATCCAGGCACGCCTCCTCTCGCTCGGCGTCGAACTCGTCCCCGGCCACGACGTGGTTGCCATCGAAAGCGGAGCGGTTGAAGCCGCCTGTGTCCACACCGGTCGCCGGCGTCGCCTGGAGCGCGGATCGGTCGTTCTCGTCACCATGCGCGATTCGCGCGACGAACTCCTTGTGGCACTCGCCGATGCTCCCCGGGAGGGAGTCATCAGGAGTGTGACCGCCATCGGTGACTGCCTGGCGCCTGGACTTCTGGCCTCGGCCGTCTACAGCGGGCATCGCTATGCCAGGGAACTTGACACTGAAGTGCCTGTCGATTCGCCTCCGTTTCGCCGGGAAGTGGTGGAACTCTCCGCCGACTGGCCCTGAATCCTTGCGGCGGCCCGGACAAGCCACTATCCATTTCCGCCTTGCCCCTTCCGGGAGCTCCCATGCATTTTGACCTCTCGCAAGAGCAGTCGATGATCGTCGACACGGTGCGTCGGTTTGTCGCCGAGGAACTCGTTCCCCACGAGGATGAGGTCGAACGCACCGACGACGTGCCGCCGGCCCTCATCCGGCAGATTCGCCAGCGCGCCATCGACAAGGGGCTCTACGCCATCAACATGCCGGCAGAACTCGGTGGCGGGGGACTCGATGCCCTTGCCGTGTCGCTCTGCGAGATCGAACTCGGCCACACGGCCTTTGCCCTGCAGTATGCGGTGGCCCGACCATCCAACATCCTGCGTGCCTGCACGGGCTGGCAGGTCTCCCGCTACCTGCTTCCCACCATTCGCGGCGAGCGTGTCGAATGCCTTGCCATGACCGAGCCAGGTGCCGGTTCCGACCTGCGCTCCATGACCACGCGGGCCAGGCGCCAGGGCGAGGACTTCATCATCAATGGCACCAAGCATTTCATCAGCTATGCGGATGTGGCCGACTACGTCGTGCTGTTTGCCAGGACGGGCGATGAGGGGGGAATCACCAGCTTCCTTGTCGACAAGGGAACCCCCGGATTCGAGGTGCGCCCGGGGGGCGAGAGCGTCTCGCACAGGGGCTTCCATCATGCCGAGCTGGTGTTCACGGACTGCCGGGTTCACCAGCGCCACATTCTGGGGGAGGAGCATCGCGGATTCGACGTGGCGCGCGAGTGGCTGGGCGCCACCAGGCTCACCGTCGCAGCGCAGTGTGTCGGGCGTGCCCGGCGGGTGCTTTCCATGGCTGCCGGATGGGCCGGGACGAGACGCCAGTTCGGCCGCACCATCGGCAGATTCCAGGGAACATCGTTCAAGCTTGCCGACATGATGACCGAGGTCGATGCGGCGGAACTCCTGGTGTTGCGGGCAGCGGACCGCGAAGCGCGTGGTTGTGCCACGGACCGTGACTTTGCGATGGCGAAACTCTATGCCAGTGAAATGCTGGGTCGGGTGACGGACCATGCGGTGCAGATCTTCGGAGGCATGGGTCTCATGAAGGAGTTCGCTGTGGAGCGATTCTGGCGTGACGCCCGGATCGAGCGAATCTGGGATGGCACCAGCGAGATCCAGCGTCATATTCTTTCGCGCTCGCTGCTTCGCGAGCATGAAACACCGGAAGGAGCAGGTTGATGAGTGACAGTGTCCGCGTGACGAGGAATGGTGGAATCTGGGAAATCGTTCTCGACCGGCCCAAGGCGAACGCCATCAGCATGGCCGTGAGCCGCGAACTGTCGGACACGTTCTGCGCGTTCCGCGACGATGGATCGGCCAGCGTCGCCATCATCACCGGCGGCGGTGACAGGTTCTTCTCCGCCGGCTGGGATCTCAAGGCCGCAGCTGCCGGTGAGGAAGACACCGATGCCGCCTCGAGTATCGAAGGCGGATTTGCCGGCCTGACGGAGCTGTGGAGTCTCGACAAGCCGGTGATTGCCGCCGTGAACGGCATGGCGGCAGGTGGCGGGTTTGAACTGGCGCTTGCCTCAGACCTGATCGTGGCGGCGGAGCATGCCGAGTGCTGGCTGCCCGAGGCACAGATCGGCATCCTTCCCGATGGTGGCGGGGTGATCCGCCTGCAACGCCGCATACCAAGGGCGCTGGCGGTGGAAATGATGATGACCGGCCGGCGGATGTCGGCTGCGGAAGGAGAGCGCTGGGGACTCATCAGCCGTGTCGTGCCGGCTGCGGACCTCATGGATGCGGCCCGCGCGCTGGCCAGCGACATCATGGGGAGTGCGCCGCTCTCGCTCAGGGCGATCAAGGCGGTGGTCAACACCACCGACGGCATGTCCGTCGAGGAGGCGTACACCTACATGAGGTCGGGCCGGATTCCACAGTATCGCGCGTGCCTCGATTCCGAGGATGCGGTCGAGGGACCGCGGAGTTTCGCCGAACGCCGTGCTCCCGTCTGGAAAGGCCGCTGAACCGGGGGATTGTGATGTCATTGCTCGCCAGCAGACTCGACAGGATCAAGCCGTCACCGACCATTGCGGTGACCCAGAAGGCGCGGGACCTCAAGGCCCGTGGCCGCGACGTCATCGGCCTTGGCGCCGGAGAGCCCGACTTCGACACCCCCGACCACATTGTCGAGGCGGCGGTCCGGGCCATGCGGGACGGCAAAACCCGCTACACCGCGGTGCAGGGCGTTCCCGAGTTGCGCGAGGCGATCGCCGGCAAGTTCGCGCGGGACAATGATCTCGACTACCCGATCGATTGCATCACGGTCGGCTGCGGCGGCAAGCAGGTGCTCTACAATGCCATGGTGGCCACCCTGGAACCGGGTGACGAAGTCATCATCCCGGCTCCCTACTGGGTGAGCTACACCGACATCGTGCTGCTGTGCGGGGGCCAGCCGGTGGTGGTGGAAACGGCGTCGGCCAACGGTTTCAGGCTTGATGCGGGACGTCTCGAGGCGGCCATCACGCCACGGACCAAGTGGGTGATGCTCAACTCACCGTCAAATCCGACCGGCGCCGGTTATGGACACAAGGACATGAAGGCGCTCACCGACGTGCTCATGCGCCATCCCCATGTCTGGATCATGCCGGACGACATGTACGAGCACATTGTCTACGACGGTTTCCGCTTCGTCACACCGGCCCAGGTCGAACCGGGACTGAAGGAACGCACCCTCACCGTCAACGGCGTCTCCAAGACCTACTGCATGACCGGATGGCGCGTTGGTTATGCGGCCGGCCCGAAGATGCTGATCGAAGCCATGAACAAGGTGCAGTCCCAGTCCTCGACCCACACCAGTTCGATCAGCCAGCATGCGGCTGTGGCGGCGCTCAACGGCCCCCAGGATTTCATCGCCGAACACAACCGGGTGTTCCGCCAGAGGCGTGACCTCGTCGTCTCGATGCTCAATCAGGCAAAGGGTCTCGCCACTCCCGTTCCCGAGGGCGCCTTCTATGTCTATCCGTCGTGCGCCGGGCTCATCGGCACGGTCACGCCTTCGGGACGCCGCATCGAGACGGACGAGGACGTCGTCACCTGGTTTTTGGAATCGGAAGGGGTTGCCGTTGTCCAGGGCGCTGCCTTCGGCCAGTCGCCTCATTTCCGGGTTTCCTACGCCACCTCGACTGACTTGCTCGAGGAGGCCTGCCAGCGCATCCAGAGAGCCTGCGCCGCACTCTCCTGACCGGTCCCGTCGAGGTTCAGGGGGTTCCGCCGCGGCCCCGCGGCTGCGCCGCGATCACGTCTCCGCCGGCACTCGGAGTGGATCAGGCGACACGCGTCTCTTCGCCCTGTTCGATCTCGCGCTTGAGTCGTTCCCTGATCTGCTGACTCGTTTCCTTGGTCCCGTCGAGCGCCATCAGCAACGGCGGGAGGAACAGGAAGTCCGCCAGCAACGCCAGGATGACGGTCATCCCCACGAGCAGGCCAAGAGCCTGATTGGTCGAAATGCTTGATGCACCGAACACCATGAATCCCAGCCCGAACACGACGGTCGTCACGAAGAGGGCCTTGCCCACCGAGCGGAAGGCGGATTGAACGGATTCCGACGGCAACAGCCCGTCCTTTCTCGCTCTGACGTACTTGGTCATGAAGTGAATCGTGTCGTCCACGACGATGCCGAACGCGATGGCAGTGACCACCGACGCCGCGACTCCGACCTCTCCTACCACGTATCCCCACAGGCCCATCGCCATGATGGCGGGAATGAAATTGGGTATCAGGCTGATCAGGCCGAGACGCGCGCTCCTGAAGACGAAGAGCAGCAGCAGGGAGACGATTGCCATCGCCACGGCCGTGCCAAGCAGCATCCCTTCTATGTTCCGCTGTATCGAGTTCGCTCCGACGACAGAGACCCCGGTGGCCCCGGTTTCCAGATCGGGAGCATTGTTCCGGAACCAGGCTTGCGCGCGTTCATCGAGAGCAATCTTCTCATCGGTCGAGAGGCTCTTCAGCACGACGGTTACGCGCGTGGTCGACCGCTTGACGTTGATGAGATTGTTCAGATCGCGACCGACCGGAAGGGAGAATTCGTAGAGCAGCAGGTACTGTGCCGCCAGATCCGAGTTGTCCGGAAGAACATAGGCCTCCGGGTCGTCGCCATGCAGATTCTTGTTCAGGCGTTTCATGACGTCGGAAATGGCAAAGACGTGGGCGACCTCCGGCTGCGTCCGGTACCACTCGGCAAACGCGTCGACCTGATGCAGGAACTCTGCATCCGTGACGCCGCTCTCCCGTCCGGAGTCGAGCGAGTATTCGTAGGATTCGACACCCGTGAAGTTCTCGCTGATGAAGTCCGTGGACCTCCGGAACTCGTAACTTTCATCGAGGAGTTCCAGCCAGTTCTCCTTGAGCTCAATGCGCGAGACGCCGGCAATGAGAACCACGATCAGGATGCCGAAGGTCCATGGCAGGATCACCCGGCGGGAAACGACGAACCGTCCCAGACGATCGAAGAAATCCGTCGTCCCAGGACGCACGGGCCGGACACCAAGAGGCACCATCGACAGGAATGCGGGCAGGAGGGTCGCCGAATAGATGAAGGCGCACAACGCACCGAACGCCACCATGTTGCCCATGACCCGAAACGGCGGCATGTCGGCGAAATTCAGGCTGAGAAATCCGATTGCGGTTGTGAGCGACGTGAGGAAGACAGGCCACACGTTGATTTCCAGAGAATGAATGGCCGCCTGCTTTCGGTCCATTCCCCGGCGCAATCCAGCCATCATTCCTTCAATGATGTGTACGGAATGTGCGACGGTGACCGCCATCAGCACGAACAGCGCCGCAGCGCTCTCACCGTAGAGCTTCATGCCGGTCCAGCCGGTGAAGCCCAGCGCCGAGAGGATGACGACAACCAGCATCAGGACGATGGCAATCGTTCCCCACAACGAGCGCAACAGGACGATGGCAACGAGCAGCATCGTCCCGAGGGCGATGGGAGCGAGAACGGCCATGTCGTCGTCAATCGCGTCGCGCATGGCACGATTGAGGACGAGTTCGCCGGTCAGGTGGTAGTCGATTGTCGCATGCTGCTCGCGAGCCTCCGTGGCGATGCCATGGAGGAAATCGGTCACTTCCAGCTTGCCGAGTTCCCGATTCTCGGGCAAGGCAACGCTGACGACCAGCCCGGCCACGCGACCGTCACGCGAGACAAGTCGCCCGGCAATCTCTTCGGTGCCAAGCGCAATTTTCCTGATTCGCTCGATGTCATCGTCGCTGAGGGACGCGGCATCACCGATCAGCGAGCCGACGACCAGTTCGTCCTCGAAGCCTTCACTGTGCGAGTGGTTCGCCAGCGAATCGACGCGGGTGACATAGGGCGTCTGCCAGAGTTGCTCCGTCAGGTCCTCAATGGCAACGAGCGTTTCCCGCGTGAAGACGGTGCCATGGTGTGGTGCCACGGCAACGAGTGCGGCGTCAGAGAGGGCGTACGTGGCTTCGAGCTGCTCGAGTGCGACGATGTGCGGATCGTCCTTGCCGAAGTGGTTCCGAACGTCCACGTCCACGGCCTTGATGTGTTGACCGCCGGCGGCAAAGGCCAGCATGAAGAGCAGGGAGAGCGCAATGGTCAGCCATCGGCGAGCGACGATGAATGATATGCAGGATTCGAGAGTCACGCCGGATCGAGCTCCGCGACCCGGAACTTCATTTTCCTGTTGGGCGCCGCCGTCGGAAACGGATTGATGCGCAGTTTGTAGTCTTCGGGCACCAATTCCAGTGTCGAGTGACAGGCGATGAGCAGGAGGTTGACGGCCATCTGCAGCTCCACCCACTGGTGTCCCAGGCAGTGGTGTATGCCGGGGCCATAGGGTGCGCAGGCCCCGCGTCCCATATGTTCCTTGCGGTCTGGCAGATAGCGGTCGATATCGAAGTCGAGCGGGTCCTTGTGCAGGTCCTTCAGGTGATGCGATGCAGTCTGGCAATTCAGCAACCGCATCCCGGGGGGTATCTCGAATCCATCGACGACGCAGCTGTTCATGACCGTCCTGAGCTGCCACGGAATCACCGGGTACATTCTCTCGGACTCCAGGAACAGCCGATGGGCAACGTCGATGTTGTCGGGATGGAACTCTTCGGTCAGGCGTATCGGATGTTCGTCGCTCATGTGTTGATCCGTCCGGTCGGGATCGGGAAACCGGTACGACTTCAGGTCGCGCGCTGGGCAGGAGATCGGATCCAGCGATCGGTTGAAGCACAACGCTGTCATGCAACGATTCTGACTGCACGGGCCGACAAGAGCAAGGCCCCGGTCCTGTCAAGGTTTCACGCGTCGCCCGGACACGATTGCGTGCCGCCCTTTGTGGCACCAAGACCGGTCTTCAACAGTCTTCGGCAACGACCATGAACCGGTTCATGGGCTCCTCTGGCCCGTGGTGGCCGTTCACGCGCTTCGCCGGCTCGCGCACTGATCATGAGGGAAGGCAGGGCCCCGGTCCGTTGCCATAACCCGCTCGATACCGTAAACAACAGCATGGAGTCGGTTGATCGGGGCGCACGAATCAGCTGCCACCGGACCCGGGAAAGTCCGTTTCACATGCAGGCAAATCCGAACGAGCCAGGCGGCACCGCTTCGCTTTTTCCGTTCCCGGAAGGCTGGTACTTCATCGCCAGCCGCAAGACGATAGAGAAGGAAAAGCTGCTTCGGAAAACCTGGCTTGGAGAAGGGATCGTTGTCTGGTGCAACGATGACGGAGAGGTCTGCGTGGCGGAGGCGGTGTGCCCGCATCTGGGCTCGGATCTGGGGCCGGAAGCCGGAGGCCAGGTGCGCAACGGTCGTCTTGTTTGTCCTTTTCACGGGTTCGAATACGACATTGCCGGTCAGTGTGTTGCGACGCCCTATGCGCCGGCACCCAGGTCGGCCAGGCTGAGGGTGTTCGAAACTCGCGAGATTCTGGGCCTCTTCTTCGCCTGGTGGAGCGAGGCCGGACGACCGCCGCAATGGGAACTGCCTGCGCCGCCGCCCGTGGAAACCGGCTGGAGCGAAAGCGACATGGAATTCTGGAGCGTCCGGTTCGCCGGACATCCCCAGGAAACAAGCGAGAACTCCGTCGATCTAGGGCATCTGCGATACGTACACGGCTACGACAACGTGAGCGCGGTCGGCCCGGTAACGGTCGATGGCGCATGGCTCAAGAGCTGCTTCGACTTCAGGCGGACCCAGACCATCGCCGGGATAAGGTGTTTCACCTACGATGTCTCTGCCGTGACCCATGTGCACGGGCTCGGTTACTCGTACGTCGAGGTACGCGAACGGTACATCAATATGGAGACCCGTTTGTGGGTGCTCGCCACGCCGATCGATGGTGAAGTCGTCGAATTGACGCTGGTCAGCCAGTTGCGGCGGCTGACCCGCCCCAGGCGACCCATCGTCGGGTTGCGCTTCCTTCCCCTGCGCCTGCGCACCCGGGTCATGAACAAGATCATCATGGCGGCCCAGAAACGGGACGTCTTGCAGGACGTTGTGATCTGGGGCCGAAAACGATATCGGCCTCATCCGCGGCTCTGCCGCTCGGATGGCCCGATCGGCAAGTTCCGGCACTATTGCGAACAGTTCTACCCGGACGGTCAGATCGTCAGCCGGAATGAGGCGGCGCGGCTCCCGATTCGCACCTTGAGGTAGTCCGTGGTGCGTATCCAGGGGCGAGAGCCTGGCATGGCGATGGGGAGAACTTCCATCTGATCCGGTTCATGCGGCTGGCTTGCCGGCGCAGCTGTTGTCATGGGCGGCACCTCGGTCGCTCAGGTCGCGCTCTCTTGCAGCCCGGTTCCTCTCTGCCTTGTCGCGGAAGTCTCGAGCGTCCCGATGACCCCTGATTTGCCGCACGAATTGTGTCCAGGATGGGGCGGTGGGTGTCGAACCGACGGGAACGGCGGCATGGTGTCAGACATGCCAGACGTCGACCAACGGCGCCTCGGACAGGCGAAACGGTCCCGCACAGGGTCCGGGTATCACGCCACCGTGATGGGGTCCGTCTCCCAGGACCGTCCCGATTTTTGCCAGTGCACGATGACCGGGACTCGAGAGAAAAGACGTCAAAGCATAATGTTATGTCCCCTTTGCGAGGCTCGCGCCTGACTCTGATGCCTGGCCGCGCAGGAGGGACTGTTACCGGGGCCTTCGTGCCCGGCCGCCGTTTGGACGGCCTTCAGGCTGGCGACGGTCGTGACGTTGTCGCGCATCGAAGTCCTGTGGGCAACAAGGGGGGCGGCCTCTCGCTTTCCTGAATCGTTGCATGACTGTAGGATCGGGGCACTCGATGGAGGGTGAGGTATGCTGATCAGGAGTCCGCGCAGATGGGAAATCGCGGAGAACCAGGTGACGTCCGAAAGCCATTGGCTTGACCGCCGCCGTCTTGTGAAGGCGATTGCGGCCGGGCCGGTGCTTGCGGCAGGATGGCCCGCCGTCGCTCCTGCGGCCTCCGATGTGGTGGAGCTTGCTCGCGAGCAGGCTTCAGGAGACCCCACCAGCGACCTTTATCCCGCTGCACTCAATCCGGGCTTTGCCGATGCCGGGCGCGAGGTGACGGTGGAAGAGGAAAATCTCACCTACAACAACTTCTACGAATTCGGCAGTTTCAAGGAGATCTGGCAGCGCGCTGCGAACCTGCCGCGCCGCCCCTGGTCGATCACCTTTGACGGCCTTGTCGAGGAACCCCGGACGATCGACATCGACACCCTGATCCGCTCGTTCAGCCTCGAGGAACGGATTTACCGGCATCGTTGCGTGGAAGCCTGGTCCATGGTCGTGCCGTGGACAGGGTTCACCATGCGCGACCTGGTCGATTTCGCCCGGCCGCTCGGTTCGGCACGATATGTCGTCATGCAGACCTTCCATGACCCCGATGTCGCTCCCGGACAGGCGGGGTGGTATCCCTGGCCGTACACGGAGGGTGTTACCATCGAGGAAGCGGCCAACGACCTCGCCTTCATGGTGACCGGCGCCTACGGACAGCCCATGGCCAACCAGTTCGGCGTGCCGCTGCGCCTCCACCTTCCCTGGAAGTACGGATTCAAGTCCATCAAGTCCATCGTCAGGGTGTCGTTCACCGAGGAACGGCCGCTGACTTTCTGGGAAGAGGTGGCGGGGAACGAGTACGGGTTCTGGGCCAACGTCAATCCCGAAGTGCCCCACCGGCGCTGGAGCCAGGCCACGGAACGCGTCCTTGGCACCGAAGAGAGGGTCCCCACCGAGATCTACAACGGCTACGGCGCCGAAGTGGCCTCTCTCTACGCCGGTGTTGAGGGAGAAGCCCTCTTCATGTAGCCGGTGTCGTGGTTCAGGTATGATCCAGGCGAACCTTCTCGACGAGGAAGTCACGGAAGGCGGCAATCCGTGCCGATCCCCGCTGTTCCTCGGGATAGACGATGTGGGCTGTCAGGGTGGGAAGGGGAGCCTCGATATCTATCCTGACCTGCCGGTCGGTGCTGCGCAGGACGTAGTCGGGAAGAATGGCGATGCCCAGACCGCTTTCCACGGCGTTGCGCATGCCGAGGACCGAGTTGACGGTCAGAGCGGGATGGCGCTGGGGCCTGTCGATCCCGAATGAGCGGGGCAGCCATGCCGGATTGACGAGATCCCGCAAGGGCCCGTGGTCATACATGATGATGCGGTGTTTCTCGAGATCCTTGAGGGATGCCGGTGTTCCCCATGCCTTGAGATAGTGCGGCGAAGCGTAGAAGTGAAAGCGGATGGTCTTCAGGCGGCGCTGGATGAGGGACGGTTGCGTCGGGCGGAAAAGGCGGATGCCGACATCCGCTTCCCCCATGGAGAGATCGAGTTCGCCGTCATCAATGATGAGCGATATCGATATCTCCGGATAACGGTCCATGAATTCGACGATTTTCGGCATCAGCCAGATCATCGCGAAACCTGTCGTTGCGGTCACCGACAGGTGGCCGGCTGGCCGGTTCTTGCTGTCGGCGAGCTTGGACTCGACCATGGCGACCTTGCCGAAGACCTCGCGGGCCGTGGCATAGAGCAGGTCTCCCTGTTCGGTCACGAGGAGACCGCGGGCGTGCCGGTGAAACAGTTCGACGCCCAGTTCCAGCTCGAGAGCGGCAATCTGACGGCTGATGGCCGACTGGCTCAGATTCAGCTGTCGGCCGGCCCTGGTGAAACTCCCCGCTTCCGCTACATGGAAGAAGACCCGCAGGCGATCCCAGTCCATCCTGTCCCCATCTGCCTATTCGGCAGCCTCGCGGTGGTCCGCCGCCATGTGGGCGAGGTATTTGTCCGCCTCCAGGGCTGCCATGCAGCCGGTACCGGCCGCCGTGACCGCCTGGCGGTACACCTTGTCCTGGACATCCCCGGCCGCAAAGACTCCAGGAATGGCTGTTGCCGTGCTGTCAGGCGCCGTCACGAGATAGCCCTCGTCATCCATGTCGAGGAGTCCGGCGAAAATCGCGGTATTGGGCCGATGGCCGATGGCGATGAAGACCCCGTCAAGCACGAGGTCGCGTTCCTCTCCTGTGGCGACGTTCCTCACCCTGGCGCCGGTCACGCCAGGCGGTTCGCTGGTGCCCAGAACCTCGCTCAGTACGGTGTCCCACAGGATCTCGATGCGTGGATGGCGGAACAGACGTTCCTGCAGGATACGCTCGGCGCGCAGTTCATCACGCCGGTGGATCAGTCGCACCCGGGCGGCCAGCTGGGCAAGAAAGAGCGCCTCTTCGACAGCGGTGTTGCCGCCACCGACGACGCACACTTCCTTTCCCCTGAAGAAGAAGCCATCGCAGGTGGCACAGGCCGAGACCCCGAAGCCCTGAAACCGCGCCTCACTCTCCAGGCCCAGCCACTTCGCCTCGGCGCCGGTGGCGATGATGACCGCATCCGCGGTACGGACATCCCCGGAGTCGCCCGTGATCACGAAGGGGCGGCGGGAGAAATTGACCTCGGCCGCCAGGTCATAAACCATTGTGGTGCCCACAGTGCGGGCCTGGTCGGTCATCTGCTCCATCAGCCAGGGTCCCTGCACGACATCCGCGAATCCCGGATAGTTCTCGACGTCCGTGGTGATGGTCATCTGTCCGCCGGGCTGAATTCCGTGAAGCAGGACCGGTTCGAGACCGGCACGGGCCGCGTAGATGGCGGCGGTCAGGCCGGCAGGGCCCGATCCCATGATGAGGACCCTGGCATGCTGGCGTTCGGGCATAACGTTCCATCCGGGAATCGCGATCACCGACAATCTAGTAAAGGGCGCCGTGGCGTGAAAGGCATGGGGCGAAGAATGGGGTGGACAGTCTCATCCGCCCTCTTGCCACGCACGCTGCAAGCGACAATAGTATGTTCATGGACGATCAAGACGCCAAAGACGAAGGCTTCCGCAGGGCGCGGTTCTGCATTGGTGATGTCGTCAGGCACCGGCACTATCCGTTTCGCGGTGTGATCTACGATGTCGACCCGGTCTATGCCAACACCGAGGAATGGTGGCTCTCCATTCCCGAGGATGTGCGTCCCTCCAAGGATCAGCCGTTCTACCACCTGCTGGCCGAAAACGACGAGTCCACGTACGTCGCTTACGTCTCGGAACAGAACCTGGTGACAGACGAGAGCGGTCTGCCGGTGTCACACCCCCATGTGTCACTGATGTTCGCCGGTCCTAAGAACGGCCGCTACATTCCGACGGCGATCCAGGCAAACTGAATCGCTCCTCGAGGAGATCCCTGACCCTTTGCGCCACCCAGGTGGCGTCATCAAGCACCACGGGTTTCCAGGTGGGATCGAGTGCGCCTTCGAAGTTCCTTGCGTGCCCACCGCGCTTCAACGCCTCGTGAAACCGGGAGAACTTCGCCGAACCACCCGTCAGGCCGGCGATGAACACCGGTTTTCCAGTGATGCAGGCTTCCGTGGCCATGTTCACGGAATCCGACGTCACGACGATGGAGTCGGCGAGACCTAGCCAGCCTTCGTAGGGATTGCTGTCCCCGCCCTGCCAGATGACGGAGCGCGACGGATCGAGTTCCTTCATCAGGGCGTCGGCGGCTTGCGGCGGGGTGCGCCGCGAGACGGTGACCATGAGGCCGCCCTGCAGCGCGCCAAGTTGCCGGCCAAGGTCACGGGCATCGGCTTGCGTGAACCGGTAGACGCGGTTGGGACCGCCGATGGCGGCAAAGGTCAAAGGCCGCGGAAGGTGAGCAACCTCTCCCTCGTGGCGGCAGGCCGCCTCGTCGAGGGCGCGCCGCGTCAGGCCGTGTAGCGAGCCGGTCGTGGCGATGACGTTGGCGCCCTTCACCCGGTCATGTCGGGGGGCAATGACGAGGTCGAAACTAGCCGGGTTGATGGTGGGGTTCTGGATCTGGATTGTGACCGTGCGGCCGCCGGTCTTCCGGCGGATGGCGGCCGTTGGCGCCACGGACTTGCGGCCGCTGGCGATCACCAGATGAGGCCAGGGAGGGGCAAGCCGGTCCCCCCTGGGCGACAGCGCAGACAGTGGTGAAGGCCAGAACAGAGGGGGAAGCGCCCGCCAGGGATGGCGGATGACGATCGTCCGGTGGCTGGGCTCAAGTCCGAGCCGGGTGGCAAGACCGCCGCACTGGCGCACCAGGCCGGCAGAGCCGTCGGTCACGATCCAGGAATGTACGGCATTCACAAAGCGCTTCCGGAGTAGGCCTGCAGCGGCTTCACATCGAGACCGCCAGCCTTGAGAGCGGCAATGGCCTCGACCACCGCCCGGGCTCCGGGAATCGTCGTGACATACGGCACCTTCTTCATCAGTGCCGTGCGCCGCAGGCTGAAGCTGTCCGTGATCGACTTGGAACCCTCGGTGGTGTTGATCAGAAGATCGATGCTGTCGTTCTTGAGGGCATCGACGATGTGTGGCGATCCCTGGAGCACCTTGTTGATGCACTCGACATCGAGACCGGCCGCCGTCATTTCGCGCGCTGTGCCGCGCGTGGCGACGAGTCGAAATCCCATGTCGGCGAGCCGCCTGCCCAATGAGACGGCGTGCGGCTTGTCACGATCGCGCACCGAGATGAAGACGCAGCCCTTGCAGGGAAGGGCGCCACCGGCTGCCAGCTGTGCCTTGGCAAATGCGTGTCCGAAATCGCCATCGAGACCCATCACTTCGCCGGTGGACTTCATTTCAGGGCCCAGAATGACATCAACCCCGGGAAAACGGGTGAAGGGGAACACCGCTTCCTTGATGGCGATGTGGGCGACCTCGGGCGGGCTGAGACGGAAAGCGCGAAGGGGCTCTCCTGCCATGACCCTTGCCGCAATCTTGGCGATCGGAACACCGATGGCCTTGGCGACGAAGGGAACCGTGCGGCTGGCGCGGGGATTGACCTCCAGAACGAGGATTTTGCCGTCCTTCACGGCGAACTGGATGTTGATCAGTCCCACGGTGCCCAGTTCCAGGGCCAGCGCCCTGGTCTGCTCTGCCAGGCCTTCGATGATGTCGCTTCCCAGGGAATAGGGAGGAAGCGAACACGCCGAGTCGCCCGAATGGACTCCGGCCTCCTCGATATGTTCCATGATCCCGGCCACAAAGACATCCCTGCCGTCCGACAGCGCATCGACATCCACCTCGACGGCATCCTGGAGAAAGCGATCGACAAGTATGGGATGATCTCCCGACACGGAGACCGAGCGATCCACGTAGACTGCCAGGGCATCATCGTCGTAGACGATTTCCATGGCCCTGCCACCCAGCACGTAGCTCGGCCGCACGACTACAGGGTAGCCGATGCGACCGGTGATCCGCCGGGCTTCGTCGAGCGACCGGCAGGTTCCGTTGGCCGGCTGTCTGAGACCCAGATCATGGAGCAGTGACTGGAAGCGCTTGCGGTCCTCCGCGCGGTCGATGGCATCGGGCGAGGTGCCGATGATGGGAATGTTCTCCTCCTCGAGCGCCCGCGCGAGGCCGAGAGGCGTCTGGCCGCCGAACTGCACGATGACGCCGACGAGCGTTCCCTTCGCCATTTCAGTGCGCGCGATTGCCACGACGTCCTCGACCGTCAACGGTTCGAAGTAGAGGCGGTCCGACGTGTCATAGTCCGTCGATACGGTCTCGGGATTGCAGTTGACCATGATGGTCTCGAAACCGGCTTCCTTCAGGCCGTAGCACGCATGGACGCAGCAATAGTCGAACTCGATCCCCTGACCGATCCGGTTGGGACCGCCACCAAGGATGATGACCTTTCTGGCATCGCTGACGTCCGACTCGTCTTCCGCCGCGACAACGCCGTCGCCTTCGTAGCAGCTGTACATGTAGGACGTACTCGCCGGAAACTCGGCAGCACAGGTATCGATTCTCTTGAACACCGGAGTCACGGCGAGACGCTCCCGTTGCGTCCTGACGCAGCGTTCCGTCACCCCGGCGAGGGAAGCCAGCCGGCGGTCCGAGAACCCGAGTTTCTTGATCTCAAGGAGACCCCGTGCGTCTTCGGGAAGGCCGTCCCTCGCCACCGTCTTCTCGGCCTCGACGATGCGGCGGATCTGGCCCAGGAACCAGGGGTCATAGCGGGTGATGTCGTGAATGGCGCCATCATCGAGACCGCGACGCATCGCTTCGGCGATGGCGAGCAGACGGTCGGGTGAAGGACGCGCCAGACGGGAGACGATGCCGTCCTTCGAGGTGTCATCGAATGCGACCGGATCGAGGCCCGTGAGTCCTGTTTCCATGGAGCGCAGGGCCTTTTGCAGGGCTTCTGCAAAGGACCGGCCGATCGCCATCACTTCGCCGACGGACTTCATGGACGTGGTGAGTTCAGCCTGTGTCCCGGGAAACTTCTCGAAGGTGAAGCGCGGCATCTTGACGACGCAGTAGTCGATGGTCGGCTCGAAGCTCGCCGGCGTCACCCGCGTGATGTCGTTGCGGACCTCGTCAAGGGTGTAGCCGACGGCGAGTTTGGCGGCGACCTTGGCAATGGGGAAGCCGGTTGCCTTCGAAGCCAGCGCCGACGACCGCGACACGCGCGGGTTCATTTCGACCACGATCATGCGCCCGTCAACGGGGTTGATGGCGAACTGGACGTTGGAGCCGCCGGTGTCGACGCCGATCTCCCGCAACACGGCGATCGACGCATCGCGCATGATCTGGAATTCCTTGTCGGTCAGCGTCAGCGTCGGCGCCACCGTCACGCTGTCGCCGGTGTGAATTCCCATCGGATCGATGTTCTCGATGGAACACACGATGATGCAGTTGTCGGCGCGGTCGCGCACGACCTCCATCTCGTACTCCTTCCAGCCGAGGATCGATTCTTCGATCAGGACTTCGCTGGTCGGGCTCGCCTCGAGCCCCCGGCGGACGATGTCCGAGAACTCCTCGCGGTTGTAGGCAATGCCCCCGCCTGTGCCGCCGAGCGTGAAACTCGGGCGGATGATGGCCGGCAGACCAATGTCCCCGAGGGCTTCGCAGGCCTGATCGAGTGAATGGGCGAGGACACTGCGGGCGCATTCGAGGCCGATGCGGTTCATCGCATCGCGGAAGAGTTCCCGGTCCTCGGCCTTGTCGATCGCCTCCCTGGAGGCGCCGATCAGTTCCGTGCCACAGGCATCAAGGACGCCCATGCGGGCGAGACTCAACGCCGTGTTGAGCGCTGTCTGTCCCCCCATTGTCGGCAACAGGGCATCGGGACGTTCCCTCTCGATGATCCGGGCGACGATTTCCGGTGTCACCGGTTCGACGTAGGTGGCGTCCGCCATGGCGGGATCGGTCATGATGGTTGCCGGATTCGAGTTGACCAGAATGATGCGGTACCCCTCGTCCTTGAGGGCCTTGACCGCCTGTGTGCCCGAGTAATCGAACTCGCACGCCTGGCCGATGATGATCGGTCCGGCGCCGATGACCAGGACCGATTCAATGTCAGTGCGCGCCGGCATGGCTCTCCATGATCACCGGAACGTGATCCCTCGTGGTCGCACCCCGACGGTGCCGTGATCCCGGTGCTGACCGGTCCGCGCAGTCAGAGACGAAGGCAGTCTTGTCGGTGGTTTCAGGCATGGTTCTCCATGGCCTGGATGAAGGCCTGGAAGAGGTAGCGGCTGTCCTGCGGACCGGGACTCGCTTCGGGATGATACTGGACAGAAAAGACGGGTTTTTCCCTGATCCTGAAGCCGGCCAGGGTGCCGTCGAAGAGTGACACGTGGGTGATCACGGCATTGCCGGGCAGACTGTCGGGGTCGACGACAAAACCGTGGTTCTGACAGGTGATCTCCACCCCTCCGGTTTCCAGGTTTCTCACCGGATGGTTGGCACCGCGATGGCCGTTCACCATCTTCAGCGTCCTTGCACCCAGCGCCAGCGCCAGCAGCTGGTGGCCCAGACAGATTCCGAAGACCGGCTTTCCCGTTTCAAGGAGGTCGCGGATCACCGGCACCGCCCAGGTGCCGGTGGCGGCGGGATCACCGGGCCCGTTGGAAAGAAAGATGCCATCGGGACAATGACGCATGATATCGCCAATGTCCGATGTCGCCGGCACCACCGTCACCCGGCAGCCCAGGGAGACAAGATGACGCAGGATGTTCCGCTTCACGCCGTAGTCCACGGCGACGACATGGCGGCGAGGCGACGGCCCCGGAGCGTGGCCACACTGCAGCGACCAGATGCCCTCGGTCCAGGTGTAGGTTTGCCGGCAGGTGACTTCGCGGGCGAGGTCCATGCCTTCGAGTCCCGGCCAGGCGGCGAGTTCACCGGCAAGCCCGGGGCAATCGATGGTGCCGTGATCGATGCCGGCCGTCTGGAACCCGCGGGATCGCACCAGCCGGGTAAGGCGGCGGGTGTCGACTCCGGTAATGCCGACGAGATTGTTGGCGCGCAGCCAACCGTCAAAGTGTCCGCTGGCGCGAAAGCTCGAAGGATCGGTGATCGCATCGCGGACCACGATACCGCGGGCTGCCGGTGTCTGGGCCTCGATATCCTCACCGTTGGCGCCGGTGTTTCCGATATGGGGGAAGGTGAAGGTGATGATCTGCCCGGCATACGAGGGATCCGTCACGATCTCCTGATAGCCGGTCATTGCGGTGTTGAAACACAGTTCGCCGATGGCGCGGCCGGTGGCGCCGATTCCGTGACCCCAGAACACCGAACCATCCGCGAGCATGATGCACGCCGTGGCCCACGGCGGTGGCTGTGAAGCGGGTGCGGACATGGAAGCCGGCCAAGGAGTGACGTTGCCGGACTATAGGGATGCTGAGTGTCGGGGTCAAGCGTCCATGGGGGAAGAAACGTCACATTATCACGCCGTTGGAATCTATCCACCGGAGGCGGATGCAGACCACGCGAGGGAAACGACTCGCCCTTGGCGGCAATCTGATGTAAGGCTCAGCGACGTTGCAACCAGGTGACCAAGATCAGCGCGATGTCCATCAGGCAGCAGATCACGGGGGCCCTCAAACAGGCAGTCAAGACCCAGGACCGGATCGCGACGTCGACGCTGAGACTCGTCATTGCCGCCCTCAAGGATCACGAGATCGCTTCACGCGCCAACGGTGTCAACCAGATGGTGAGCGACGAGCAGGCGATTGGCATTCTTGCCAAGATGGTGCGCCAGAGGCGGGAGGCCGCCGAGCAGTTCCGCCGGGGAAACCGGACAGACCTGGCGGAGCGGGAGGATGCGGAAGTCTCCATCATCACGCGTTTCATGCCGCACCCGATGAATCCGGATGAGTTGGCGCGTTGCGTTGATGCCGCCATAGTCGAGTGCGATGCGGTCAGCCTCAAGGACATGGGCCGGGTCATGGCTTTGCTCAAGAGATCCTATCCGGGACGTTTCGATGGCGCTGCTGCGAGTGCCCTGGTCAGGAAACGGCTCGGCTGAGGAGGACCAAGGTGCTGTTCACTCCGGAATTCCTGGACGAGATCAGAGCGCGCATTCTGCTCTCCGAGGTCATAGGGTCCAGCGTCCGCCTGGAGCGCCGAGGCAGCGAGTATGTCGGACTGTGTCCCTTCCATCAGGAAAAGTCTCCGTCCTTCACAGTCACGGACTCCAAGGGTTTCTATCACTGCTTTGGCTGCGGAGCCCACGGTGATGTCATCCGCTATGTGGTGGAGACCGAGAACCTCACATTTCCGGAGGCCGTGGAACGGCTTGCCGGACGCGCCGGTCTCGCGATGCCCGAGCGCAGTCCGGAGCAACGGGAGCGTTATCGCCGTGCCGCGACCCTCCACGATGTCCTTGAGGAAGCCAGCCGCTGGTTTGAACGCCAGCTGGCCGGCAGCACCGGGAGCCAGGCACGCGCCTATCTTTCGGAGCGCCGCGTCAGCGACACCACGCGGGAGCGATTTCGTCTGGGTTACGCACCCAACGAGCGCACCAGTCTGATGCGTCATCTCACCGGCAAAGGCATCTCGCGGGAGCTGATCATCGAGGCGGGCCTTGCCTTTGTCGGCGACGGCGACCGCGAGCCGGTTGACCGCTTCCGCCACCGGCTGATTTTTCCCATCACCGATCGCAATGGCCGTGTCGCCGGGTTTGGCGGCCGGGCGATGGGCAACCAGAAGGCCAAGTACCTCAATTCGCCTGAAACACCGGTCTTCCACAAGGGCCATCTGCTGTACGGCTTCAGCGAAGCGCGCAGGCCGGCGCACGATGCCGGAACGGTTGTTGTCGTGGAGGGCTACATGGATGCCATCGCCCTCGTCCAGGCGGGCATTCGACATGTCGTCGCTCCCCTTGGAACCGCACTGACCGAGGGCCACCTCGCGCTGTTGTGGAAGCTGGCGGATGAACCTGTGCTGTGTTTCGACGGAGACACGGCGGGATACTCCGCTGCCTGCCGTGCCATGGAGAGGGCGTTGCCCGTTCTCAAAGCGGGCAAGTCCCTGCGCTTCGTGCTGCTCGCCGACGGCATGGATCCCGACGACATCGTCAGGGTCCGCGGAGCCGCGTCCATGCGGGACATGATCGACCGGGCGATTCCCCTGATGGACATGCTCTGGCAGAGCCGCACCCGGGGACGGGCGCTGGAGACCCCCGAACGTCGCGCCGGACTGGAAAGGGAGTTGATGAGTCTGGTCGGAACGATCACCGACAGGGCCGTTGGCCACTACTACCGCGGCGAGATCAGCCAGCGGCTGAAGGCCGCTTTCGGCCCGCCACGCTACAGGGGAGACCGTCTGCGGCCGGGAGAGCGCCGCCGACTCGACCGCCGGAGGAGGGAGTCGTGGACCTACCATCGCGGCGTGGAACCGGTACCCGGCAGCGTTCCCGGCGGCGGACCTGCTGGCGACGCCAACCTGGCCGAACGGGCGCTCATCGCCATCCCCTTCCTCTATCCGGGACTTCTCGACAGGATTGCCGAGCCCCTCTCCCAAGTGGCCTTTCTCGATTCGCGCCACGAACGGTTGCAACAGTGCCTCATCGGGGTCTCCGAGGCGGATGGAGACCTTGACAACCGGACGATATCGGACCACCTGACAGCAGCAGGTCTTGATGACCTGATGAAGGATGTGGTCCGGGCGGGAAGCTTCTCCTGCCTTGTCATGGAAACGGTTGGCGAAGCGGAAGACCTGTGGCACCACGTCCACGATCTTCACCATTGCCGCAATGTCCTGGGTCAGGAGATTCGAGCGGAGGCCGATGCCTGGGAGAACGATCCCACGGCACAGGCTTGGCAGCGGCTGGTGGCCAAGATCGAGGAGAGAGAGGGCTGGCAGGGTCGGGTGCTCGCCGATGATGACGCCCAGGAATCCGGATGATTCGCTGATGGGTTGTGCACCGTTGTCATCCGGCCTCGGTGCCGATTCGTGGTATACTGATCTGCTTCAGATTCGCGGCTAGGGAGAGTTCAGACATGGCGACCTATACGGCCGAAGTCGAATCCGGTGACGGTGTCGAGGATCCGCTCCTCGACAACGTGAACGTCGCCATCAAGAAAATGCTGATGCGCAGCAAGGAACGGGGCTACGTGACCGTTGACGAGATCAACGAGACGCTTCCTTCCGAGGAGTTCTCGTCCGAGCAGATCGAGGATTCGATGACCAAGCTCTCGCAGATGGGCATCATTGTCGTCGAGAGTGAGGAGCCCGAGGAGCCGGTCGAAGACAAGGCAAAGGTGGTCGTTCAGAGCAAGACGCCTGCCCAGACGTCGACCACGGCGGAATTCGGGTACACGGACGATCCGGTACGCATGTACCTGCGCGAAATGGGTCGGGTCGACCTGCTCTCCAGAGAGGGAGAAATCGCCATCTCCAAGCGCATCGAGGCCGGTCGCGGGCGCATGATCCGTGGCATCTTCGAAAGCCCGATGACATTGGGGAAAATCGTCGACTGGCGTGACGATCTGGCCGAGAAAAGCAGTCTGCTGCGCGAGATCATCGATCTCGATGCCACCTATGCCGGTCTCGTGGAGGCAGCCGACAAGCCAGGCGCACCGACCAATGGATCCGGGGAGGCCGACAGCGAGTCCGAAGACGACGTCGACGATGACGGCAACACCATGACCCTGGCGGCGATGGAACAGGCCGTCATGCCGGAGATCACGGCGACGTTTGACAAGGTTGCCAAGCTCTACCTGCGTCTCGAAATCGCCCAGGAGAAGTACCTGGATGCACGGTTCAGCGGACGCGAACCTTCTCCTTCCGTGAAAGGGCGTTACACGAAGCTGCGCGACGAGGTTGCCAGGGTCGTCCGCACGATCAAGCTCCACAACAACTGTGTCGAGGCTCTCGTCGACATCCATCAGGGAACCATCCGCAAGCTCACCAAGCAGGAAAGTTCACTCGTCCGCGCCGCCAGGCGGCGTGGCATCAAGCGCGAGGAGTTTCTCGAGGAGTACTTGGGCCGCGAGCTTGATGTTTCCTGGCCGGATCGCATCGCTGCTCTGGATGATCCGCGGTGGCGCAAGTTTGCCAGTGCCGATGCCCGGATTATCGCCGAAGCCCGACAGCAAATCGCCGAGGTGGCCGTCGATTCGGGACTCGACATCAGCGAGTTCAAGCGCATCGTGCGCGTCGTCCAGAAGGGGGAGAAGGAGGCAAGCCAGGCCAAGAAGGAGATGGTGGAAGCCAACCTGCGCCTGGTCATCTCGATTGCCAAGAAGTACACCAACCGCGGCCTGCAGTTCCTCGACCTGATCCAGGAAGGCAACATCGGCCTGATGAAGGCGGTCGACAAGTTCGAGTACCGGCGAGGCTACAAGTTCTCGACCTATGCCACCTGGTGGATTCGTCAGGCCATCACGCGGTCGATTGCCGACCAGGCGAGGACAATCCGCATTCCGGTTCACATGATCGAGACGATCAACAAGCTCACCCGGACGAGTCGGCAGATGCTGCATGAAGTCGGCCGGGAGCCCTCTCCCGAGGAATTGGCGGAGAAGCTCGGCATGCCCCTGGAAAAGGTGCGCAAGGTGCTGAAGATCGCCCGTGAACCCATCAGTCTGGAGAATCCGGTCGGAGACGACGAGGACAGTCACATTGGCGATTTCATCGAGGACAAGAATGCCGTCCTGCCGATCGATGCGGCCATCGCCGCCAGCCTGCGCATTTCCTGTGCGGAAGTCCTCTCGACCCTGACACCGCGCGAGGAGCGGGTGCTGCGCATGCGCTTTGGCATCGGCATGGAAACCGACCATACCCTCGAGGAAGTCGGCAAGCAGTTCTCGGTAACCCGCGAGCGCATACGGCAGATCGAGGCCAAGGCCCTGAGGAAGCTCAAGCATCCAAGCCGCAGCCGCAAGCTCAGGAGCTACGCCAGAACAGACTGAGGGGGCCTGTAGCTCAACTGGTCAGAGCCGGCCGCTCATAACGGTCTGGTTGCAGGTTCGAGTCCTGCCGGGCCCACCATCTTTCTCAGATCCCGTCGATTTCCAGGAACAACAAGCAATTTCAATGTCCTGATCCATCATATGTGCCGAGCAGGTGGTACAGAATGGAGCACGAGGGACGTGAGAAAAGAGACTTGCCCGTGGGAGCGGAACAGAACACGGATGTTCTGCCTTCGCATCGTTGTGCCAACCAACCTGGGGCAAGAGGGAGATCAGAACGTCACGCCGCACCAGGGACAGGAAAGATGCCGGCCGTCTCATCAAGGCTGAAGCGTCGTTGCCTGAGGAGGAGTTCGAGCGTCACCGGCGCGAGCGGGACAAGCAACGTCACCAGGGCTTCTGGTCTTGCGGCGGTTCCATGATCCAGGCCGATCTGGACAGCGATGAGGATCGCAAGCAAGCGCCGAAAGTGCTGCGCGAGGACCCCGGCGGTCTCGGCAACCTGGACGATCCCCGGATCTGCGATGAGATCGCGCAGGACGTCGACGAATCACAGCATCGCCCTGGACCTGTCGAGCGGGTCTCATCAGCACCTTGTCCAGGAACCCTGCGACCATTGAGATGCTTGTGTATCGGCCTTGCTTTCTTTCTGGACGATCAACATAGTTTTTGATTGCAAACGAGCACGTACAGACAGGAACAGGCCACATGGCGACGGCTCTTGAAGAAGTTCTGGATGTTCGGGGCCAAGGGCTTCCGTCAGGCACCCAGGTCGAAATCAACGGTTCCGATCCTGTGTTCTCCGCACCCTTCAGGATTGGTGAAACCGCAGCGGCTGTACACGCCGGCGTTGGGGTCGCGGTATCGGACATATGGTGCCTCAAGACCGGCCAATCTCAGCATGTTTCGGTTGACGTCCGATCCGCAGCGGCAACCATGTGCAGCGTAAGCTATCTGCAAAAGCAAGGCGCGAATGGCGAATACGAACGTCCGGCCAACGCGCAACTGGCGGAAGCACTCAGGATCACGGAGCCGTGGCTGACCAGGGACGGACGATGGTTCTTGCCACATTTTACATTGCCGAACCTAAAGGAACGGGTGCTGGGCGTGCTTGGTTGCGAACCCACCCCGGAGGCGGTCGAAAATGCCGTCGCGCAATGGGATGCGCTCGATCTCGAAGAAGCTATCGCCGAGGCGCGTGGATGCGGCGCCATGGTCCGAAGTTGCGAGGAATGGCTTGAGCACCCGCACGGGCAGTTTCTTGCGGACAAGCCCATCGTCGAAATCAGGAAAATCGGGGATAGCGCACCGGAACCCTTCCCCGATGGAACGCGACCTCTCAGTGGCATTCGCGTGCTCGATCTCACGCGCATTCTCGCTGGTCCCACTGCGGCACGGACACTCGCGGAGCACGGGGCGGATGTGCTCATGGTCGCGGCAGATCACCTGCCTCAAATCACGGAATGTGTGATGGATACCTGCCACGGAAAGCGAAGCTGCTTTCTTGATCTTGAGCACATGGGAGATGCGCGTCAACTCAGGAAGTTGGTTCTTGGAGCGGATGTGTTTTCCGAAGGCTACCGCACCGGCACGCTCGCCCGTCGCGGGTTCGGAGCAGAGGAATTGGCGGAGCTCAGGCCCGGTATCATCTATGTTTCCATCAGTTGTTTCGGGGCGGACGGTCCGCTGAGTCATCGCGCTGGATGGGAGCAGATTGCCCAATGCGTTACCGGCATTTGCATGGACTACAGTCCGGATCGACCTCGAATCATGTATGTGACAGCGTGTGACTACATGACCGGGTATCTTGGCGCCTATGGCGCCTTGCTGGCATTGGCGCGGAGGGCGCAAGAAGGGGGCAGCTATCACGTGAACGTCTCGCTTTGTCAGTCCGGCATGTTCCTGGATCGCCAGGGCAGGACCGACTTCATCAAGTCCGATGCGAATATCGTCGATGCCGTATCCGGAGCAGAGCTCGATTCATTGCGAATTGAGACGGAAACGGGTTATGGAAATTTGCGCCATCTTGGCCCTGTGTTGAAAATGTCCGAGACGCAGCCCCATTGGTCACGTCCGACGCCTTTGCTGGGGGCGGATCGACCAGAGTGGATCAATGCAGCATAGGTTGTTCATGGATCAGTTGATTGTGGTTCCGCATTTTTTGCAATTCCTTGCAAGTGACTGGACCGCAATCTCCGATTTTGGGTATCTTCGATGTCGTTGAGCATTTTGAATGGATCAACAGACATTCAACCTTGAAATGGAGAATGTCCCGTATTGGCTGAAGACGGAAAGGGGGAGGCTCGAAGTTGCTCTATTTGATCAGGGAAACGATCAAGGCAATCATCTACACTCCCATTGTGATTGCAGTCATTATTCTCCTGATGTTTATCTTCTTGGCGATCAAGACGACTTGACAGGATGAGACTGCCCATCTAGGTACAGGCGTTCGGGTCTAGGGTCCTAACTGCAAAGGCAGTCACAATGCAGATTTTGGCGATTGGCTAGACCGTACATAACTCCCTAATCGAACTGTCGATCCAGGAAGTCAGCGATCTCGGTCAGGGACGCTTCGGCTTCCGGAATGCCCGGGTAGTATTCGAACACGTGCCACATTCCTTCCCATACCCGCAACGTTGATTCGACACCTGCCTCCCGCAGGACGCGATCCAACCGCACACATCCGCTCAACATGATATCGCGCGTGCCCGTTGTCAGCATGACGGGCGGAAAACCGGCATCGAAGGGTCCATAGATCGGCGAGAGTCCCGGGTCAGCCAGGTCGGCGCCGTCAGGAATGAAACAGGATCGAAAGAACTCGGAATCAGCGGCCCGTGCAAACGGATCCCGGTTTGCAAGACCGCTATCCCCGGAATCAACCATGTCCACCGCTGGAGAAAGAAGCGCCAGCGCCCGGGGTTGAGGGTGACTTTTCGCCCGTAACCGATGAACAGCGGCGAGGGCCAGATTGCCACCGGCGGATTCGCCGCAAAGGCAGGCACCGGGCGCATCCGCGAGGATCGATGCGATGACGTTGGTGCAAGCGTCAAGGGCGGCCGGGTACGGATACTCCGGAGCCAGAGGATATTCGGGAGCAATCACCCGTGCCCCCGTCTTCGCAGACAGGCTTGCCGAAATCGGCAAATCCTCAAACGGACTGCCCAGCGTGAATCCACCGCCGAACAGATATACGATCTGGCGGTCCGAGCGCGGCTCGGGCGGGTCAATCACCATGCACGTGACATCCGATATCACCTGTTCGGACAAGGTCACTCCGGTTTCCCTGACCGCAGCATTGCAAGCAGATGCGCAGGCCGCGCGTGACGACTCGCGGATTTCCGAAACAGGCCTGCTAATGTCGCGACCGGACGTCGCTGCCGCTTGATCCGCAAGCGACTTGGCGGCCTCGCTGATCACGGCTACATCTTGCGGTTTCCTGGAACGTGGTTCTGTCATCCGGAGTTTTCCCCAGTATGCGTCGCGCTTCAGCAGCACGGGCCCATTCGAGGCCTGATGGAAAGCCAGACCGATTCAGTTCGGTCACTATGGCACACTTCGACGGTCCTTGTTCACAGAGCCACCCCGGTGTTTCGAATGCAAACGCGGCTTGACGACAGCTCTGTCCCGGCACGATCACCGGCTCTTGTCAGACGGGGCACATGGGTGGTACATCTGCCCCGCTCGGTGCTGTCTTAGGCCATTGAAATTGCGGGGTTCTTTATGTTGCTTTCGGCGACGCTGCCGGGCCCGCCGGTTCACCCGTTCTTCCGGAGTTTCCCTGAACGCCATCATGTCCGCCGCCGACGTCCGTGAACTTGCCGACATTGCCGCGCTCGAAGCCCTGGCAGCAGATCTTGGCGACATCCTGGGAGCGGGTGATGTCGTGCTGCTCGAAGGCCCCATCGGTGTCGGCAAGACCCGCCTCGTGAGCGCGTTCGTGGCAGCCCTTGGATCGACCGACCAGGTGACGAGTCCGACCTACACGCTGATGCATGTCTACGAAACGCCTCGCCTGCCGGTGTTGCATCTCGATGCCTATCGCCTGTCGGGGGTGGAGGAGTACCTGGACCTCGGTGCCGGGGACTTCGCCCACGACGCCATCACCATGGTGGAATGGGGCGACAGGGTTGCCGACGCCCACCCCGAGCACATCGGACTCGTTCTCGAATTCGGCCGATCGGGCGACAACTCCCGTCGTTGCACCATCAGACGACGCGGCCGTTCCTGGCCGTTGCCCGGTGCCCTCGCCCCGTGACCACGATCCTCTGCATCGAGACGGCGGCGCCATCGATCATGGTGGCGCTCGGGGAATCCGGTCGGGTGCTCTTCGAGGAGAGCCCTGAAGGCGGAAGGGTGGAGGGACCCGTGTACCTTGGTGACGCTGTGCGCCGCGGCCTTGACGAGACCGGTCTGCGAAAAGGCGATGTTGACGCCGTCGCCGTCGATCTCGGCCCTGGAGGCCTCACCGCGACACGCGGTGGCGTGACCTTCGCCAACGCGCTGGCCTGGGGGTTGGGAGTCCCCCTCGTTCCACTCGACTACTTCGATCTCGTCACGGCCGAGACAGGGGCCTGCTCCGCGGTGGTCTGCATCAGGCCTACAACTGCAGGCCAGGGGTTCTTCAGGGAAGGGGAGGGGCCGCTCATGGTCGATGATCTCGCCACACTGTCCCGGCAATGCCGTGCCCATCTGCCTGACATCGTCCTGGCCGGTGTCGTCACACCTGACGTGACGGCTCTCTTTCCAGGCTGCAGGATCGGCGCTGCCGGGGCCAGCGCCGCCACCCTGGTGCGCTGTGCGGACGAGGCCTTCGCCGACGGACGCTCCACGCGGGAACCTCTCGAGCCGCTGACGGCGGCCTCCCTTGCGACCGGGGGGGACGATCGTGGTTGACATCCTTGCCGCGTGCTCGCCCGACACCGTCGGGAAGGCGCATCGCGCCCTCGGGGCAGGTGGCGTTGTCCTGCTGCCGACGGATACGGTCTACGGTCTCGCCGTCAGCCCCGAACACGACGATGCCATCGATCGTCTGTTTGTTCTCAAGCAGCGCCCCCGGCAGAGAAATCTTCCGGTCATGGTGGATTCGCCGGTCCGCCTCGCTCCGTTGGGCGTCAGAGTCGGCGAAGGAGCCAGCCGCCTGCTTGAATCGGACCTGATGCCGGGACCGCTGACGGTGGTCCTGGGATTCGGCCACGAGGGTCCCTGTTCATGGCTGGAAGGACGCCACGAAGTGGCGGTTCGAATTCCTGCGGACCCGTTCATGCTGGACCTCCTCCATGCCACTGGTCCGCTGCTTGTCACCAGCGCCAATCTTCATGGTCTGCCGACGATGCAGACGGTTGAGGACATCCTTCTTCAGTTCACACGCGAGCCGGCCATGGCGGTTGACGGAGGGCGGCGCGAGGGGGTGCCCTCCTCTCTCGTCAACTGTGCCGTCGAACCGCCCGTCATAGAGCGCGAGGGCGTCGTCAGCCGGTCCCGAATCATGGAGATCCTGGAGTGAGCCGGAACCTCATCCTGGGGATCGAGTCCTCCTGCGACGACACGGCTGTTGCCGTCGTCGACAGGGGAGGCCACGTGCTGGCATCCGGAGTGGCGCGCCAGGATGCCATCCACGCCCGGTGGGGTGGTGTGTGGCCGGAACTGGCGTCGCGCGCCCATGTGCGGGCCATCATTCCGGCCATCGACCAGGTAATGCGGGACGCAAAGGCATCGCCGGACCGGCTTGCCGCCATCGCGGTGACACGCGGACCGGGCCTGATCGGTTCTCTCCTGGTAGGGCTCAACGCGGCGGCGGCACTCTCCATCGCCTGGGACGTTCCGGTGATCGGGGTCAATCACCTCCGGGGCCACCTGCGCAGCGCCGATCTTGAGGAGGCCAGGGTGACGTTTCCGGCGACCATTCTCCTCGTCTCGGGGGGACACACCTTTCTCGCCCACATGGCGGACCGCCGGAACGTCGGTGTTCTTGGGGCGACGCGCGACGATTCCGTCGGTGAAGCCTACGACAAGGTCGCCCGCCTCATGGGCATGGGATTTCCGGGGGGGCCGCTCATCGACCGCCTGGCGAAGCAGGGCCGGCCCGTGATCGACCTGCCGCGGCCGATGATCCGCGAGGGCCTGGAGTTCTCCTTCTCGGGGCTGAAGTCGGCCGTTGCCCGCACGCTTGAACGTTCGCCAGCCACCGATCACGCGGATCTTGCCGCGTCCTTCGTCGATGTTGTCATCGATGTTCTCGTCACCAAGTGCCGGCGCGCCCTCGACACCGTTCAAGGCCGTTCCCTCGTGGTCGTCGGGGGTGTTGCTGCAAGCCCGCAGCTGCGCCACAGCATGGGCGAACTCGCGAGCGATGCCGGAGTCGAGCTCTGTCTGCCGCCATTGAAGTGGTCGACGGACAATGGCGCCATGATCGCCCTGGCGGGCTGGGACTACCTCGATGCCGGAATCCGCCCGCTGCCCGCAGCCACACCACGCCTGCCGGTGACCGAGATGTAGCAGGTCGCCCGACCTCGGCCGAGGCCGCGTCTTCGCGGAACTGACTCGTCTCGGAGAGGCGGATTGACGAGCGTTTCGGTCCCTCTCACCGGCCAGCCGCGTTCTGCCCACGTCATGCCGGGCGAGCCGCATGGTTGGCGAAGAATTTTCCAATGCACTAGCATTCGGATGGGACCAGTCGGCAGGAAGTGGTCAATGGTTGCGGAAGTCAGGCTTCTGCCGGGCGATGCCGGTGTCGAGGACATCATCGAGGCGGTTGACGCAGACGGCGTCGTGATCGTGAGGGATTTCGTAACGGCGGATTGGCTCGAACGCTTCAACGCCGAGATCCAGCCCGCCGTCGACAAGGCGAGACGGTACGTCTTCGGCAACGAAGCGATCGACGAGTTTCTGGGTGACCGGACGGTTCGCCTGCACGGACTGGTTGCCAAGGCGCCGAGCTTTGCCGAACTCATGATCGACGCGCGGCTTCTGACCCTGATGGATCACTACCTGCTGCCGCACTGCTCGAGCTACCTCTTCAGCGCCGGCGAGCTGATCGAGATCAGGGGCGGGGAAACCGCGCAGCGCTTCCACATCGACGACGGCTCCTGGCCTGTCTGGCCGCGGGTCGGCGCAAAGCTCCTGCAGATGAACATCATGCTCGCCGGCACGGATTTCACCGCGACGAACGGCGCCACGCTGGTCGTGCCCGGCAGCCACCTGTGGGAGGACGAGCGCGAGCCCGCCGCCGAGGAAGTCGCGCAGGCCGTGATGCCGACCGGCTCGATCGCCGTCATCCGCGGCGACTGCACGCATGCCGGCGGCGCCAACACCGACGGCGCGAGACGACGCGCCATTTCGTTCTCCTACTGCCTGGGGTGGCTGCGGCCAGTCGAAAACAGCTATCTCAACCTGCCGCTCGAAGTCGTGGCGCGCCTGCCCGTGCGCGCCCGCGAACTCCTGGGCTACGAGATCTACGACGGCTCCGGCAGAGAGAATTCCGGCTTCCTGGGCTACTACGAAATGGGAAGTCCTCGGGCGCTGTTCGAGACGTAGGAAATTCCGGTTTCGCTCGTGAACCATGTGCATGAAACGAGATCGGCATCGGTTGCTTCCGGTGCAACCGGGAGGGCGGGCCGTGCCTCACCTCCGCTTTCAGGTCGCGAGCAAGACATGGCGGAGACGAGAGTTTCCATGAACGGTCGACCGCTGACCGACACCGAGTGTCGCGCACCTGCCCGGTTTCGCCGAGTCAGAGCCTGTCGAGGAGAACCTGCTCGCGGGAATGCGCGAAGGATGCTATTTCATGGACGTGAAATCATGGCTCGCGACGTGATGCCGGCGAGGAGGGCGTTACCGTTGGAGGGGTCTGTCGGACAACGTTCATGAGGTTCTTTTCCTACAGGAACCGCCCGGTTCATCTGGGTCCCTTTCCTCTGGAAACACTGCGCCGCAACGAACACGTCGGCGACGACGCGGCCGTCGTGCCGATGGAGACACTGCGGACGGACTATCCGGAACTTTCCATCGGTCCGGCGATCCGCCGCTATCTCGCGATGATGGACACGGTACGCGACGGCGATGTCGTGCACGAGCAAGCAGAGATTCCCCGTGATTCGAAGCAGCGTGCCAATCATCTGAAGGCGGCGGCGTACTACTTTGATGCCTCGATGGTCGGTATTGCCACGCTTGCGCCCGGCCACAGTCTTCCTGTTCCCCGATCGAATCCCGACATCGACGACATCCGCGAGGAACTCGCACGAGGCGTGCCGCCCGGCCTGGTCTGGCTCAAGGACGAACACTACGAGGGCATTCTCGCTTCGATGGCGCGCGCCTGGGGCGATGTTGGCCACCACCGAAGCGCCATCGTCCTTCTGACACACTACACGCGGGACCCCAGGTCCGATGAACCGGGAGCGGACTGGATCCAGGGAGTGGAGATGGAACGGGCGGCCGTCCTGAACGCCAACACGGCGGTCGTCATCGCGAGTTACATCCGCCTGTTGGGCCATGAGGCGCGCGCCCACACGCTGACGGCGACGGAAGTGGATCTCAACCGCCTCAGCGTTGCCGCGGGCCTCTGCGTTCCGGATCCAGCCACGGGCGACCTGCTCAATCCCTTTGTCGGTCGTCGGTTCGGACTTGCCGCGATCACGACAACGATGGAACTGGCACCGGACCTGCCGCTGGACCCGGGCGAGACGCGCAGCGGCGGCTGGCTGCGCCGGCCCGAATGGGCCGCGGGACTGGGCGGAGTCCGAACTGCATCGGACTTCGATCCCTTTGCCTCGAGGGACTATCGGATGGGGCCCTATCCGTTCGAGAGGATCAAACGGGTCAGGAATCCCACCACGTTCATCGACGAGGAACGTGTGCCACGGGTGCCGAAGCGCGCTGACTGGTTCGAGCGCGCCCTCTACGGCGATTTGGGCAGCCGGCCACAGGACGCCTCGATTGACGTGAACTACGTCAACAAGAGTCCGATCGGCGCCTGCGCCCACGATGCCCTGTGCAACCTCGCACTCTTTCAGTTCGGAGAGGCGAAGGGCGAGATTTCCCCGGCCACCTCGGACGCCGCGCGGAACGCCGACAACATCAAGGCGGCCTGCTACTACCTTGTGGCCGACGCCGTGGGACTCTCTCACGCTCCCGACTGGGTCTACTACTCCCACGACAGCGCGGGCGAAGAGATCGAGCCCTATCACGCCAACGCCATTTCCATGCTCTTCGATCAGGGCCACGAGACGATGGAGGGGGCGAGCGGGGACGACTGGATATCTGTAGCGCAATCCATGCGCGCCTACCTGCGCTTCTCCCTGCTTGGCGGCGTGATTGCCGAACATATCCGCCGTCTGGGCTATTCGGCACGCGTCCATACCGTCATGGAAGGTGATGTCCTTCAGCCTCCGCTCCTGCTTCTGGCCGGCCTCGGCGAGGTGAGCCGGATCGGCGATGTCATCCTCAATCCCTATCTGGGACCAAGGCTGAAGTCCGGGGCCATCACCACGTCGATGCCGATGGCCCACGACCTGCCGATCGACTTCGGGCTCCAGAACTTCTGCGCGCAGTGCAACAAGTGCGCGCGCGAGTGCCCTTCGGGCGCGATAACCGCCGGGCCGAAGGTCATGTTCAACGGCTACGAGATCTGGCGCTCCGATCCGGAAAAGTGCACGCGCTATCGGATTACCAATGCGGCAGGCGGAATGTGCGGGCGTTGCATGAAGACCTGTCCGTGGAATCTCGAGGGACTCTTCTCGGACAGCGCGTTCCGGTGGCTGGCGATGCATGCGCCGGCCTCGGCCGGGATGCTCGCCAGACTGGACGACACCCTCGGTCGTGGCGCCATCAATCCGGTCAAGATCTGGTGGTGGGACATCGAGCTCAATGAAGATCGGACGAAGTACGTCGAAGCTGCCGCCACGAACCGTCGCCAACTGCAAAGGGAACTCAAGCTGAACCCCGAGGAGGAATCGCTGGCGGCCTACACGGCCGACCTGTTGCCCCTTCCCTTGCCGGTTGTCCAACCGGTCGACAGGGACGCGGCGGTCGCGCGCTATCGTTCACTCCTGTCGCCTGCCGAGCACCGGCGGCGGCTTGCGAGGGGAGACACGACAACCATTGCTCCCGACGCGGCGTCCCGCGTCGGATCACCTCCGGTCTTCCCTGTTGTCATCCGGCGGCGCGACGATCTGGCACCTGATATCGTGCGTCTTGAACTGGCTGGTCCTGACGGAGCCGACCTGCCGTCCTTCGAGGCGGGCGCCCACATCGACGTCATGATCGCGCCGGAGTTTCCGCGTCAGTTCTCGCTCGCGGGCGATCCTGCCGACGCCTCCAGCTACGTTCTCGGAATCCAGCGCGAGTCCGCCGGGCGGGGCGGATCGTTGCAGGCCTGGCAGAGTTTCAAGGAGGGCCTCCGCGTCTACATCTCCGCGCCACGCAATCACTTTCCGCTCGACGAAAGCGCAGCGTTGTCGATTCTCATGGCGGGGGGCATCGGCGTGACGCCGCTGATCGCCATGGCGCACCGGCTGCACGCGTTGCATCGACCGTTCCTGTTTCACTACAGCGCCCGATCGGAGAAGGAGAGCGGGTTTGCGTCGTGCCTGCGCGACATGCCCTGGGCCGAGAGCGTTCTGTTCCATTTCTCGCGAGAGGGCGGCCGGGCTGACTTCAACGACCTGATCCCGGGTTTTCGCCGCGGCTATCGGCTCTACACCTGCGGCAGCGACCGTTACATGAACGACGTGTTCTCGACGGCCGAGACAAAGGGCTGGCCGGACGAAGCGCTTGCCCGCGAGTACTTCACGCTGCCCGAGCAGCCCGCCCGCGAGAACCATCCCTTCGTCATCGAACTCATGCGATCGGGCGAGAGAATCGAGGTCGGAACCGATCAGACCGCGTGTGAGGCTCTTGAGGCTGTCGGCGTGCACGTCGATACCAAGTGCTCCGACGGATTGTGCGGCACCTGCATCGTGAGCTACGCGCGGGGCGACGTGGAGCATCGCGATTTCGTCCTGTCGGGCCCCCAGCGCCAGCAGCGGGTGGCATTATGCTGTTCGAGGGCCCGGGAACCTGGCGGCATGATCGCGGTCGATCTGTAGCGAGGGGAGTACCGGCATGAATCTCCGGATCCCGGCCGCCGGCCAGCACTGGACGCCGTGCAACAGTCCTGAGGGGACCACGAGCCCGAGAGGCTCCGCGAAGCGGACCGAAGCAGGCGCCCGGTGCGAAGGTCCGAGGAAGTCCGGATGGGCGTTGTTGGTGGCGAATGCGGTATGGTACTCCGGCAGCGAGCAGGAGCTTGCGACATGATCAGCAGTGCCGAGCATCTGGTGGACGCCGCGTCGGGCAGCTATGCACCGCGCATCCTCTTCGATCCCGAAATCTACGAACTGGAGATGGAGCGCGTGTTCGGCCGCACCTGGCTGTTCCTGTGTCACGAGGCGCAGCTCAAGCGCACCGGCGACTTCATCGCCACCTACATGGGTTCCGATCCGGTCATCGCGATGCGCCAGCGCGATGGTTCGATCAGGGTTTATCTCAACGCCTGTCGCCATCGCGGCATGAAGGTTTGCCGCGCCGAGTTCGGCAACGCACGGGCCTTCACCTGCCCCTATCACGGCTGGTCCTACGGCCTCGACGGCAAACTCATTCATGTACCGCACGAGGAGGTGTTCGCCGAGGGCCTCGACAAACCCGGTTTGGGACTTGTCGAAGTGCCGCGCGTCGAATCAGTCTTCGGACTCGTGTGGGCCACGTTCTCTTCGGACGTTCCGTCGCTGGAGGACTACCTGGGCGACGCCAACTACTACCTGGAGGCCTCATTCGGTCGCAGCGAAGCTGGCGTCGAGTTGCTGGATGGCGTCAGCAAGTGGCGCGTGGCCAGCAACTGGAAACTCGGCGCCGAGCAGTTCTCGACGGACATGTACCACGTCTATACCGCCCACAAGTCGCCCTATCAGGCGATGGGCACCAAGGATACGGGGAGCGACGAAACGCTGCAGTCGTCCTCCGCGGGCGGCGGCCAGTTCAGCAGCCCGCACGGTCACGGGTTCGGATGGTGGGAACCCGAGCCCGAGGAGAGCCCGGACCTCGATATCATGCCGGCCCTGCTTCGCGAGTTCTTCCTGGACCGTCGCAGCGACGTCGTCGCACGCCTGGGCGAGAGCCGCGCCAGGATGGAGAGCCACGGCACGATCTTCCCGAACTTCTCGTGGCTCTACCAGGGAACGCCGACAATTCGCGTCTGGCAACCGAAGGGCCCCGAAGAGATGGAAGTCGAGTCCCATGTCTTCGTCGATGCCGACGCTCCCGAGGAGATCAAGCGCGCGGTTTCCAGGTTCACTGTGTTGACGTTCGGACTCGCGGGGCTTTTCGAACAGGACGACGGCGATATCTGGTCGGCGATTCAGAAAAACCTCCAAGGCAACCAGATCCGCAAGAATCGCCTTCTTAACGTCATGGGACTTGGCGAGCCGCGGCCCCAGGAGAACGGTGGGGGCCGACTGACGGGAGTGGTCTCGGAGATGGGTTCGCGTGGCTACATGCACCGTTGGGCGCAACTGATAGGCTCGCAGGACTACCCGCCAGCCGATCTGCTTGTCGAGCGTCCGATCCGGAGCGCGGCGCGATGAACGTGGCGGAACTCGTCGCGGGCCGGCCGGTCGATACCGATCTCAAGGCCCGGGTGGAGACCTTCCTCTATGACGAGGCCGCCCTGCTCGACGAACGCCGTTTCGAGGACTGGCTCGCTCTCTTCAGCGAGAATGCAACCTACCGCATCCCCATCCGGCGAAACGTCATGGGACGCATGGCGCGGTTCGAAATGACCGGCGAAGACGGCGTTGCCCATGTCGATGACGACCGCCAGGGGCTCGCTTTCCGAATTGCGAGGCTGAGAACCGGTATGGCGTGGAATGAGCAGCCGCCACCACGGACCCGCCGCATTGTCGGCAACGTGCGAATCGCGCACCGGGAGGCCAACGGCGAGGCGCTGAATGTCGTGTCCAACCTGATTTGCTACTTCAACCATCGCGAAATCGACACCGCGGTCTTCGCCTGCGAGCGCCGCGACACGCTTTCTCAGGCCGGCGACGCGGGATTCACGATCGAGGAGCGGCTGGTGCTTCTCGACCAGAACGTCGTTGCCATGAACCTCTCAATCTTTCTCTGAGCGGGCGTCACCGCAACAAGCCAATCGAAAGGGCACGGGGCGCCGGGTGACGATCTCAAGACCCGGCTGTCGGCGGTGCCAAACGAGCCAGCTTCGAAAGCGCGGCCTGCAGAACTGTTTTCTCAGCAACCCCAAGCCGCTGCATGAGAACCAGCGCCTGGTGGGAATCGTGGGAACCTGCCGATGACCGAAACGTGGCAGACCGGATTCAGACGATCTGCCCGACGAATCCCTTCACGAGCCGTGCAACCTCGTCAGGGGCTTCGGTCAGGATGGCATGCTTGAGATCGGGAAGAATGTGGAGCGATGAGTGCGGGATGGTCGCGTGCATGTAGCGGGCCATGCGGGCATTCGAACCGAGATCATGTTCCCCCGTCACGATTAGCGTCTGCGCCGTGATGTCGCGCAGGCGTTCGGCAAAGTCGGTCTCGGTGAGGACGCGGTAGGAGGCGGCATAGGCTGCCGGATCATTGCGCCGGTTGGCCTCGGCCTGACGGGCAATGATGTCGGGGTGGCGCCGAAGGAAGTCGTCGGTGAACCAGCGGCTGACAGAGGCTTCGAAATGGGCGCCCGGGATGCCGTCGGCGACCATCGCCAGGCGATCTTCCACCCGGCGGCGCTCCTCGGCCGTGCGTCCGGCGATGCCGGAGAGAAGAACAAGCCGATCCAGGCGCCGGGGATGGGCCAGAGCCACACCCTGGGCGATCAGAGCCCCCAGGGAGTGGCCTGCAAGGTGGCATGACGCAATCCCGAAATGATCCATCACGGCCATGACGTCGCCGACGAAGTCATCGATGCTGTAAGGGCCGGGCGGCTTGCCGGACGCGCCGTGGCCCCTCAGGTCCAGGCGGATGGTGCGGAACCCCTCGCCCAGGCAGGATATCACGTCATCCCAGGCTTCCAGGGATGCGCCGACCCCGTGGACGAGCACGAGATCGGCTCCTTCGCCGTCCTCGCGCACGCAGAGAGGAACACCGCCGTTGTCAATCGTGAGCCGCATCACAGGGCCGATTCGGCGACGTTGCTTTCGATGAGTGCGGTCAGCCCCTCGATGCCGTCGCGCCGGATCACTCCGGCAAACTCGTCACGCAGTGTCTTCACCATGGAGAGGCCCTCGATGGCGAAGTCCGTAAGCTGCCACTGGCCGCCGTTGTCGTTGCCGATGCGGAAGTCAACAATCGTCCGGGCGCCATCCGGCGCCCAGATGGTGGTGCGCACGACCACATCGTTGTCGTTCAGGGCACGGGACCGTTCCACCTTCAGCGAGTAGCCGGAAAAGGTCTCCAGACGCCTTTCATAGGTGACGACGATGTAGTTGTGGAAGGCCACCGTGTAGGCCCGCAACTCGGCGTCCGTTGCCACATCGAGATAGCGCCCGAGCGCCCGGTTTGCCATACCGTCATGATCGATTGTCGATGCGATCCACCGCGCGAAGGAGTCGCGTCGCTCAGGGCCAGGTGGAAGGGTCATGATGGCCAGAAGGCGTTCCGCCCTCTGGGCCACGAAATCGGTTGCATCTTCCAGGGACCCAGCACTGACCGGCGTCCAGAGAAAAGCCGAAAGAAGTAGCGCCGGCGAGATGCGTTGCCAGACGTGCCGTCCCATGGTCACTCCTCGATAGAATCGTCAAGTCCGAAGGGATCCGCCACTCCGTTGGCAATCTCGCGTGCCCGGGCCTGGCGATAGAGAGTGCGCGTCGTGGCGTAGAAATCGATGGTGCCCAGTCGTGCTGCCTCGATGCGGTCGTGCTTGTGCGCCGTGCTGTCGATGATATCGGCACCGGACCGCAGATAACTCCACCCTGGGGTCAGCAACCAGGTGAGGGGATCGGTCAGGATGTCGACTCCCAGGCCGACGGTGTCCCTGGCAGTCGATGGTCCGACAACAGGCAGGACGAGAAAGGGACCTTCCCCGAATCCCCAGACAGCAAGTGTCTGACCGAAGTCTTCGCTGCGGGGTTTCCGTCCGGAATTGGCGGGGATGTCGAACAGTCCTCCGATGCCGGCAGTCGAATTGATGAAGAAGGACATCGATGCCTCGGCCATGTTGTCGAAATCGCCCTGCAGGCCGCTGTTGAGGATGGTGACCGGCATCTGAAGGTTGTCGAGCACGTTGCTGACGCCGCCGCGCACCGGCTTGGGAACATGATCCCGGTATGCGAGGGCGACCGGGCTCAGCGCATGGTCAAGAAAGGCAACGTCGAAATCGAACACGGTACGGTTGGCGGGCTCGAGTGGATCGTTTGTTTCGAGGAAGACGTCGTGTTCCAGAGGGTCATCCGGCACTTCGGCACAGGCAACGGCAAGCAGGACGACAGCAACAACTGTCGGCACCTTCATCGTGCGAGACATCGACATGCACTCAATCCCACTCACCATCGATGCCGGGTACACCCCGAATCGTCGCCGCACAATAGGTCAGCGCCACATTATGCGACAACAGCTACATTGGATATGGCAAACCGGTGGCTGCATTGCCCTTCCGGCAGCCGGGCGAATTGACAGAATCACTACGGGAAAGGATAGTCGGGGGAAGGATCGTTCCCCACATCATTTCTGGGGAAGGATCATTCCCTACAGCATTTTTCCGGATACGGCAGAGTGTCATGACCGAACCTCTCATGCAGACCTATGCCCGCTTCGATCTCGAGTTCGTGCGGGGATCGGGTTCCTGGCTCTTCACGAAGGACGGCGAACGCTACCTCGACTTTGGCAGTGGCATCGCTGTTGCGAGTCTGGGACATGCCCATCCCAGGCTTGTCGACGCTATCACGCAGCAGGCCGGCGAACTGTGGCACACGTCCAATCTCTACAGGATCCCCAATCAGGAACGGCTGGCCCGGCGCCTCGTCGATGCGACATTTGCATCGAGCGTGTTCTTCGCCAACTCGGGTGCCGAAGCCATCGAGTGTGCACTGAAGATGGCACGGCGGTACCAGTACACCAAGGGTCACCCGGAGCGATACCGCACCATCACCTTCGGCGGCGCCTTCCACGGGCGCACGCTGACGGCCATTGCTGCGGGAGGCACTGCCAAGCACCTGGAGGGATTTGGTCCTCCTGCCGACGGGTTCGACCAGGTTCCGCTCCACGATTCGAACGCCCTGCGCGAGGCCATCGGGCCCGAGACGGCGGCCATCCTTCTTGAACCGGTCCTGGGTGAAGGCGGCATCACCCCGGTCAGCCACACGTTCCTCGAGATGGTTCGCAGCGCGGCTGACGAATTCGGCCTGCTTGTGATCTACGACGAGGTCCAGTGCGGCATGGGTCGCACGGGCCGGCTGTTCGCCCATGAATGGAGCGGCATTGCGCCCGATATCATGGCTGTGGCAAAGGCTCTCGGTGGCGGATTTCCCATTGGCGCCTGTCTGGCGACCAGCGAGGCGGGTGAAGCCCTGGTGCCGGGAAGCCATGGATCCACATTTGGCGGCAATCCGCTCGCCACGGCCGTCGGCAATGCCGTGCTCGACGTCATGCTCGAAGAGGGCTTCTTCGAATCGGTCCGCTCGAGGGCCGATCGGCTCCGGCGAGGTGTGGAGGAGATCATTGCGCACCACCCCTCAGTCCTCGATCACGTGCGCGGGCTGGGCTTCATGCTGGGCATCAGGTGTCACGTGCCGGCGGTCGACGTCGTTGCCGCCATGAACCGTCGACATGTGCTGACAGTGCCGGCGGGTGACAACATGGTCCGCTTCCTGCCGCCACTCGTGGTGACCGACGAGGAGGTCGATGTGGCCCTCGAAGCGCTGGACGGAGCGGCGGGCGATCTCGCGCCATGAACGCAGTACGCCATTTCCTCGACATTTCGGAACTCGGGGAACGTGATCTGCACGCCATGCTCGAGAGTGCCCACGACCTCAAGCGGCGCTGGCGCGAGAACGACCGGCCGCGGCCGCTCCTCGACATGGTCCTTGCCACCATCTTCGAGAAGCCGTCCACCCGCACGCGGGTGTCGTTCGATGTCGCCATGCGCCAACTCGGCGGCCATGTCATCAACCTGGCGCCCGGCGACATGCAGCTTGGCCGCGGCGAGTCGGTTGCCGACACGGCGCGGGTGCTCTCCCGCTACGTCGATGCCATCATGATTCGCACGACGGATCACGCAAAGATGCTCGACCTGGCGCGCCACGCCACGGTGCCCGTGATCAACGGCCTGACGGACCGCACCCATCCCTCACAGCTGATGGCCGATGTCATGACTGTCGAGGAACACCTGGGACCGATTTCGGAGAGGACCGTCGCCTGGGCCGGTGACGGCAACAACATGGCCTGTTCGTGGATTCATGCGGCAGCGCGTTTCGGCTTCGAATTGCGCATCGCCTGCCCGCCCCGCTACCGGCCCCCAGTGGAGGTCATCGAGTGGGCTCTTGCACATGATGCGCGTGTGCACGTCGTTGATACTCTCGATGAAGCTGTCCGGAATGCGGATTGCGTGGTGACCGACACGTGGGTTTCCATGAGTGATGAGCGCGTCCGGATCGGGGACATTGACACGACAGCGCTTGAGGCGTTTCGCATCGACGCCAGGGCCATGACGCTTGCCCGTGACAACGCCATTTTCATGCATTGCATGCCCATGTACCGGGGCAGGGAGGTGTCCGTGGACGTGGCCGACGGGCCGCAGTCTGTGGTGTTCGACGAGGCGGAGAACAGGTTGCATGCCCAGAAGGCGATCCTGGGATGGTGCATGACCTGAACATCACCGGCAGGGATGATGCGATCCAGCCCTTCAACCTGGGTCGGCTCCATCTAGGCGGACGCCTGGTGCGCCTCGGTCCGGCGCTCGACAGGATTCTCAGCCAGCATGACTACCCGGAAGCGATTTCCAGGGTGCTGGGAGAACTGATCACGATTACCGTGGTTCTTGGCGCCGGTCTCAAGTTCGAGGGACGGATGACCGCCGAAACCCGGGGTGACGGGCCTGTCCACCTGCTTGTCGCCGACTACACCAGTGGCGGAGACGTGCGTGCCTATGCAGGATTCGACCGGCAACGCCTGGGGTCCGGCGTTTCCCAACTGTCCGGTCTGGTCGGCAAGGGAATTCTCGTGATGACGGTCGATCAGGGTTCGAAGAGCGACATCTACCAGAGCGTTGTCGAACTCGACGGATCTGACCTCGCCGATTGCATGCGCGGATTCTTCCGTCAGTCGGACCAGATCGACACGGCTCTGGAGGTGGCAGTGAAACGCCAGGCAGGGTGCTGGCGCAGCGGCGCCATTGCCCTGCAGCGGATCGCCGAACTCGGGCCCGGAGACGAGCCGGTCTCGCTGGCCGAGCGGGAAGACGCCTGGAACACCACGACGGTCCTGTTAAGTTCGGTGACCGCGGGAGAGTTGACCGATCCATTCCTCACCTCCCGGGGTCTGCTGTACCGTCTCTTTCACGACATCGGCGTGAGGGTCCATGAACCGAAGGATGTCCGCTTCGCATGCAGCTGCTCGCAAACCAGGGCGCTGACGATGTTGCGCCGTCTTCCGGCCGACAGTATCGACGAGTACGTGGTCGACGGCGAAATCGAGGTGGTGTGCAAGTTCTGCAACCGGCGCCAGATCTTCACCCCCGGTGACGTGACGCAGGCGCCGGCCTCGAATCCGAGCTGATGATGATGTCCTGCCGCAGAACCTTCCTTGCGCTCTCCGCGGGCGCTCTCCTTGCCGGCTGCACGCCTCGGCCGGTTGTCAGCACACTGCCGGCGATCGGCTTTGCCTCGCCGGCAACGCTGCCACTGGACGTGGCGGCCATCACGTTCGCAAACGGGATTGCCGATGGCGCCGTCGCCGCGCCTGCGCGGGACATGAGATTTGGTCTTTCCGAATGGCCTGACGACGTGGTGAGGCGCTGGTCGCAGGAACGACTCCGGGCGGCCGGAGACTGGGGAGAGGCGCGTGTCATCCTCCTGGAAAGCCGGTTTGTTGCCGTCCCACTCGATACGGCCGAGACGCTGGAGGGCCTTTTCACGGACGAGCAGTCGGTTGCCTTCGAAGGGTCGCTGGCGGTCAGGATCGAGATTGTCGATCACCCCTCGGGAGACGGTTTCGCCGAGGCCCGGAGCTATCGCAGGCGAACCGTTCCCGAAAGCCTGTCGGTCGTGGAGCGCGAGGAAACGCTCCATGCCCTGTTCCAGAACGTTGTCACGGCCCTCGACGAACGGCTCGAGGAAGAGATGGCGGATCACCTGTGGCGCTGGATCATGAGGCCCTGACCCTCTCCTCGTCGAGGACTCGGCCTCACCGAGCGTTGTGTATTGTCAGAGCGGTGGGTGGAGGCGGGTGAATCCGGTCGCCTCTTCGTAGGCGAAGGCGACCTGCAAGGCGAGAAGGTCGCGTCCGGGTGGGGCAATCACCTGCAATCCCCGGGGGATGCCGGAATCGGAGAAGCCGCAGGGGACAGTGGTTGTCGGCAGCCCCACCATGGGAGACACGTAGAGCAGGGTCCAGTCGATCAGGTCACCGGCCATGTCGTCATCGAAGCCGATGGCGTCGCACGGATCGTCAGGCCAGAGCAGGACATCGTGGTCCTGGAAGGCACGGACAAGGTCGGCCCAAACCCGGTGACGGCAGGCCTCGGCTTCGAGAATGTCCCTGCCGGTCATGGCTTCGGCCGATGCGGCGCGCCGCGTCAGGGCCGGATCAACGCCTGGATCGCGGACAGCGCCGACATCGCGGGCAAGGCGCTGTTCGTAAAGGCGGCGGCTCAGGTCGACTACGCCGCCGACATCGATATCGCACCGTGCCAGACGAGCCCCGAGACCCGTGAAGACCTCGAGTCCCGTCATGAAGGTGCTGCGGATGGAAGGATCGATATCCAGTGATCCGTGATCGCAGCTCCAACCGATGCTGAGGCCGGAGAGATCGATGGCCAGATCAACCGGACCAGCCGGAAAGGGAGCGGACACGACCACCGGAGAGCGCAGGTCGGGGCCGGCCAGGGCAGAGAGGAAGAGAGCCGCATCCGCTACTGATCTGGCCATGGGTCCCGGCGAGTTCATGTTGTGCCAGTAGAGGGGATTGGGCACATCCGGCACCATCCAGGACGTCGGGCGATGACCGACGACATGGCACCATGCGGCCGGGTTGCGAAGGGACCCGCCGATGTCGGAGCCGTCGGCCAGCGATACCATGCCGGCTGATAGTGCCGCGGCGCTGCCGCCACTGGATGCTCCGGGACACAGCCGGGTGTCCCAGGGATTGCGGGTCGCCCCGAACACCGGGTTGTCGCAGGTGTTGCGCGCCATCGTGAACTCAGGCGTGTTGAGCTTGCCGAGAATGATGGCGCCGGCGCGCCGTTCGCGCTCGACGACGAGGTGATCATGATCCGGCACGTGGCTGGCGAAGGCCCGTGAACCCCAGGTGGTGCGGATCCCCCGTGTTGCGAAGCAGTCCTTCACACCGACGGTGAGCCCGTGGAGGACGCCTTCGGCGTTTCCCCTTGCCCGTTCCTCGTCCTTTTTTCTCGCCTCGTCGCGGGCCTGATCGGCTTCCAGGGTGACGAAGGCGTTGATGTCCGGGTTGCTTCTGGTGATGCGGGCGATCTGGGCATCGACGAGTTCGAGCGAGGACAGCGCTCCCTCATCAAGCATGCGCTTGTGTTCCAGGGCCGTGAGATAGCAGAGATCGGTCATGAGACGCGGGCCATGAGTCGGCGCAGGAAGGTGTGGCACGCCTCCACCTGTTCCAGGGCGATGAACTCGTTCGGCTGATGTGCCTGGGCAATGTCTCCTGGACCGCACACCACGGCAGCGTAGCTGTTCTCCTGGAAAATGCCGGCTTCGGTACCGAATGATGCCTGGGACGTGCTGTTGGCGCCGGTCAGCTGGAGGGCGAGCTCGGTTGCTGCCGAAGCGCTGTCCGGCCTGAGCGGCGGCACCCTGGAGCCAATTGTCGTGGTGATGTCGCAGTCCGGGTGGCGCGCCTTCATGTCGTCGCGCAACTGATCGAGACGCGAAAAGGCCCGATCTTCGATCTCTGCCGGATCGTCCGTCGGCATGGTACGAAAGTGCCAGTCGACATGACAGTCCTGGGCGATGATGTTGCTGGCGGTTCCGCCATTGAGAATGCCCACCTGGATGGTGGTGTAGGGCGGCACGAACCCGAGGTCGGGACGGGCCCGCGTCTGGTACTCCTCGAAGAGCTCATCGAGAAAGGCGACGAATCGGCCGGCGGCATGGGTTGCACTCACCCCTATGTGCGTGGCGCTCGAGTGGGCCGGCACTCCCCTGACGTGCGTGTGGAACACGGCGATCCCCTTGTGGGCATCCACCACCTCCATCAGTGTCGGCTCACCGATGATGACGGCCGAGGGGCGAAGATCACGGCGTTTGAGTTCACCGATGAGTCCGTGGACTCCGAGGCAGCCGACCTCCTCGTCATAGGAAAATGCAAAATGAATGGGGCGTTTGAGTCCGCAGGCGAGAAACTCTGGCACGCATGCCAGGGCAACGGCGATGAAGCTCTTCATGTCACTGGTGCCGCGGCCGAAGAGTTTGCCGCCTTCATCGTGGACCTCGAAGGGATCGGTGTCCCATGGCTGGCCATCCACCGGCACCACGTCCGTATGCCCTGAGAGCACCACGCCGCCCTCCCGGTCGGGTCCCAGGGTCGCGAACAGGTTCGCCTTGCGGCGTTCGTCGTCGTGAACGAGGGTGCTCGCGATACCGTGCGAGTCCAGGTAGTCGGCGATCCAGTGGATCATCTCCAGGTTCGAGCGGTGGCTCGTGGTGTCAAAGGCGATCAGGCGGCGGATCATCTCGACCGGTGTCATGGTCACTCTCTCCAGAAATCAGGTGTCACAAGGACGAGGAGGGTCAGAAACTCGAGTCGGCCCAGGAGCATGCCGACGCACAGAAGGAGTTTCGCAGTATCGGGAAGCTCCGAATAGTTGCCATGTGGTCCGATCACGGGGCCAAGCCCCGGTCCCATGTTGGCGAGCGCTGCCACTGCCCCCGACGCGCTGGTTATGAAATCGAGGTCGTGAGCCGCCAGACCGGCGGTCAGCAGGAAGAATCCGGCGACAAAGATGACCAGGAAGGTCGCTACGGACTGCGCTACGCCATCGCTGATGCGCACATCGTTGTAGTGGGCGATGAACACCCCGTGCGGCTGGATGAGGCGCCGGAGCTGGATGTAGAGCAGTGCGGCGAGAACGTGGACGCGGAACATCTTGATGCCACCGGCCGTCGAACCGGTACATCCCCCCAGGAAGAGGAGAATGAAGAAGATGGCGACGGCAAAGCCGCCCCAGGCGCCAAAGTCCTCTGTGGTGTACCCGGTGCTCGTGGCGATGGCGACGACATTGAACGACACCTCCCGCAGCACATCCCAGGAGAACGTCACGTCGCCGGTCTGGATGGAGCGGTAGACGGTCAGGAGGGCGATGACGGCGATGATGATGCTCATGAAGAGACGGAGCTGGACATCGCGCCAAAGCGGGACGAAGTGGCCACGCGTCATCTGCATGTAGATGACGAAGGGCAGGGCGCCCAGGATCATGAATACCATGGCGACGAGCTCGACCGCCTGATTGTCGAAGTGACCGATGGAGCCGTCATGGGTGGAGAAGCCGGCGGTCGACACCGTGGTCATGGCATGGGCCAGGGCATCGAAAGTCGACATGCCCGCGGCCCAGTAGGCAAGGAAGCACAGCACCGAGAACACGGCATAGATGATCGTGATGACGGCGGCGATGCGCACGGTGCGCGGCAGCATCTTCTCCTGGTCGGACGACTCCGTGCTGAAGAGCTGCATGCCGGCAATGCGCAGCATGGGCAGCACGGCAACGGCCGTGACGATGATGCCGATGCCGCCAAGCCACTGGAGCAGGGCCCGCCACAGCAGGATGCCGGTCTGTCTGGACTGCAGGTCGGTGACGACCGTGGCGCCGGTCGTCGTCAGTCCGGCCGTCGCCTCGAACAGGGCATCGGCGTAGTCGAGACCGAGATCGGCAAAGGCAAAGGGCAGCGCGGCAAAGGCGCACAGGACGATCCATGAGACGGCCGTCAGGAGGAAGGCCTGGCGCACGCTCAGTCCTGAGGTGCTCGTAAGGTTGGTGAGAAAGAGCGCCATGCCGACAAAGAGCGTCAGCGAACCGGCGCCGAGGAACACCAGCCAGTCGTCATGCCCTTCGATAAGGTCCGCCGTCATCGGCAGGAACATGGCCACGGCAAGCATGGCAAGGAGGATGCCGGCAATCTGGAGAATGGGCCTGATGTCGATCACGGACGTGTACCGCTCTTCGAGGGTCTGGCGTCTTCTATGTCGACATCCCCGGTACGGGATTGCCGATGTAGGCCAGAAACTCGCGGCGCGTCGCTGACTTGATGCGGAAGTCGCCAAGCATGCGGCTGGTCACCATGGTGACGCCTGGCTTGTGGACGCCGCGCGTGGTCATGCAGTGGTGGGTGGCCTCGACGACGACGCCCACGCCCCTCGGCTCGAGGATGTCGTTGATGGTATCCGCGATCTGTGCCGTCAGGCGCTCCTGGATCTGCAGACGCCGGGAGTAGATCTCCACCATGCGGGCCAGTTTGGATATGCCGACGACACGCGAGCGAGGCACGTAGGCGATATGGCACTGGCCGATGACGGGGGCGAGGTGGTGTTCGCAGTGGGATTCGAAGCGGACATTCCTGAGGGCGATCATCTCGTCGTAGCCTTCGGTCTCGTCGAAGGTCCTCGCGAGGAAGGCGGCCGGATCCATGCCGTAGCCGGAGAACCACTCGCCATAGGCGTTCACCACCCGTGATGGTGTGTCCGCCAGTCCGTTGCGTTCCGGGTCGTCGCCGGCCCAGCGTATCAGTGTCCTGACCGCCTCCTCGGCCTCTTCACGGGAGGGGCCGTCCTTGCAGGATTCACTCACGTCTCGACTCCCCAAGACCGTTGTCAGGCCGGCCCCTCATATCCCCTGGCGCATGAGGGTTCAATTGATCCGCCGGGCCTGCCAGGGACTGTCCAGGGAAAAGGCAGGGACCACGGCGTCGAACATCTCGCCTGATTCGGCCTGCATCTGGTAGGTCCCGGCCATGATGCCCGATGGCGTCGAAAGCGGTGTCCCGGATGTGTATTCGAAGGATTCTCCAGGCTGGAGGACAGGCTGTTCCCCGACGACACCGGGTCCCTGGACCTCCTGGAGCCGGCCCCGTCCGTCGGTGATCTTCCAGTGACGGGTCAGAAGCTGCACGGTCTCCTCGCCTTCGTTGACAATCCTGACCTGGTAGGCCCACACGAAGTGGCTGCTGTCCGGCTCGGACTGACTCTCGAGGTAGACCGGATTGACCGAGATGCGCACACCACGGGTCACTTCTTCATACATGGTCCATCTCTCCGGACAGGCGACAGAGACAACGGTGCAGCGGTCGGCATGTCGGGTCAACCCATGCAGCGTGCCGGTTGCGGCCTCCCGGGAGTCCGAAATAGAGTCGCGCGAAGCGCGTTTCGAGTGCGAAGAGCATTTGCAGGTCGATATCGAAGCCAATGGACGACGAGGCGTGGTCCGGATGCCCTTGAACGTTGAGTGCCGATCGGATCAAGAGGGACGAAAGGCGACGATGCCTGAAGCCGATGTTGCGGTCGCGCGCGTGGTGGTCGACGGCCGCCCTATCGTGAAGTCGGGCGAAGATAACTTTCGATGGGCGCAACGGATGCTGCTTCAGGCGTTCGAGGACAATCGCTGGCCGGGCAGAGCATTGTTCGCGGTGACGCCGGGCGGGTTCGTGTCGGCGCCGTTTCCGGACGACTGGAAAGGGAGGTGCGGCTGGTCGTCCCGGTCGGGCGATTTCAGAGCCCTCCTCGGATGTGCCCGCAAAGCGGTCGCTGAGGTACTGACGCGGGACGTGCTCAATGCGGCGCGTGGGCGGGCACAATTCCTGACGCTCGGAGTCGACCTCAACGACCGGAGCGGCAAGCGGAAGATGGACAGGCTGACACGGGGCACGCATGCGGAGTTGGTGGCGATTATCGATGTGGAAAGTCGCGAACCCGCACGGTGGACCGGAAAATCCTACCCGGTGTCCTGGCAGGAACGGACGCTTGTCCATGAAGCGGATCTGAAGTCGCACCTCTTCTGCTTTGGTGACCAGCGCGTTCTCGTGCTGGGATGCCACGATCTGAACATGTTCAGCGCGCGGAGCAAGGCCAATCTAAGGGTGGGAAGCGAGAGATATCGGCGTGCCACGCGGATGAGGCGATTGGCGAAGTCGTTCAAGCCGACGATCATCCTGCATCATGCCCACTCCACGGACTCGCCGCGGATCTGGTCGACGTCGTGGAGCGGCGCCCGAGAGCTGCTTCCTAGTAGAGCGGGCGTTCGGCATGTATGGGCGTCGGGCATCGGATACTACAACGGTGATGACACGCCGCGCGGAGCACTCTGTGATGTTCGGCGTTCGACCCGGTGCTGCGAAGAGCATGTCGTCGATGTATGCGTGGATCCTTCGCGCTGAACAGACTGGAAAGAAGTTTCAGTTGGGCAAGCCCTTAACGATGGCTCCGTCCGAGATTCGGAAAGGGACTACCTTGTTCGTGACGTCCAAGCACCGTCGGACGGTGGCGGTGCGGTGCGTGAGTAGTTTGGTGGGTTCACCGCGATTGATGCGCGTACATAGTTAGAGCATGAGTTGAGTGTGGAAATTCCGCCCGGCTCGGGTTCGATGCTTGTGGAAGAACCACTTTGCCGACACAGCGATGACATTCGACGTCAGCAGGGCCTTGCCTACGAAGACGCCGCAGATGATCTGACACTCACGAGATGGCGAGGAATGCGAGACAGCCGGCGTCAAGGATGTCGCAGATGCCCGCATGTTTTTCAATGCGAAGGCATCGGATACATCGTGATGATGCACACCCGCACCCGAAGCCGGCAAGCAATCCAATGTGCGTTAGATAATGAAACAACCTTAGTTAAACGCACTGGTATTCGGTTAACGGTTCGATAGTTTACGAAGCGGCTCCCTGTACTTTGAGATCAATACTTGGATGGGATCAGCATCGTTGAAGAACGTCTGGGAATCTACACCATACTTGTATGTGAGTTTGGTCTCTTTTCGAACCGTCTTGATGGCACCCTTGCCGACCTCTGCAGTCCAATTCGGAAAGCCTATCTGGACAACTTTGACCCCTACTTTCTCACGTTTGCCGAACATACCGAATATGGTCCTTCGTTCCCTTTCCCGCACCACGTCAATAGTGTTGTTGCGAGGATTCCTTAAGTCATAACCGAACTTGTTCAAAATAGTTTGCAGTTGCCTATATGTGATCGAGTACGTCTTCGTGTCTATGTTGCGACAGTGTTTCCTGAGATGACGCGCAATGAAACGGACTGCATTATCGGCCTTGTCTACTGATCGGTCCGACATTTCCTTGTATCTCTTGAATTGTCCCAAGTTGTCTTCGGCAACCAACACAGTAAAGTCTTCCAGGTTCTTTTGGGACAGAGTAGGACAGTATCCCAGTGTATCCAAGTGATAAAGCATGGACAATAGTGCAGTTCTTTTGTTGGCGTCATAAAACGGATGGTCCTTGATCAAGCCGTAAAACAACGTTGCACATATCTCAAATTTGTCTGTCCACTTACGTTTGCCGCCATAGGAGATGTGCTGTCTGTGTAGTGCGGAATGTAACAAATTCATGCTCCTTGGTCCGATTCCCCCTAATCCGTAGTTTTCCTGATAGAAAAAATCAGCAATCAAAAAATGAGCATTCAGGACATCAATGATGCCAAGATAGCCTTGACCAGTATATGGATCTTCCCCGTCAAGAGTGGACACAACTCTGTGATACTCGTGCTCGATGGTCGGCGAGAGATTTAGCATGACGTGCAGCTGTGGGGGTGGTGGGTGAGAACAAAAATGCGCTATTGCGAAATTGCTAATGTCGGCAATTGGTTTGTGATGCGCACAGTCTCAGTGCTTACGGTTATGACTCGCATGAACAAGTCGAGAGGGTAACGGGGATTGCCCACTGTCTCAATTGCGTAGCGGTTGGCGTCGCTAACGATACCGCTTGCCTTGTCGGCCTTCACTCGCTGGCGCTCCATGACCCACTGAAGTGCGGGCTTTCCATTGACGACATAGTCCCAAGCTTCTTCTGGTATATCCCGAATGGTGATGTGTGTATTGTAAATCACCGTGGAGAGGTCTTTGTTCTTGCCTGAGCCGGGATGTCGCATTTTTGTAACCCTGTAGAGTGTCTCGGGGTCGGTGACCATTCCTCCCTCATCGATTTCAACGGTTGCAGGATATGGATCGACAGCCTCGTAGTGGAGATGCAGTTCGCCGAGGCGCCGGCCTGCATCGCGTAAGGCGCGATAATCTTCCACAGACGTTACGCAGGGGATGCGTGGCAAGTCTTTTGCAAGGTTGGCGGCAAAGCGTGTGCGGTAGTCTTCGGAGTGGAGCAGGCCGTATATGTAGTGGAAGATGTCTTCTCTGGTGACCTCTTCCGACGGATAGGTTTTTCCGAACAGGTCAATGGCGTAGACGCTGATAGCATCCCGGCGTTGATATCCTGTCTCCTGGAGACCGGGAATCTCCTCATCGTCTAGCCCGGCCTCCTCGTAAAGCCAGAACGGAAAACACTGGCCTGTGTCAATCGTGTGAAGATTCGGCAATACATCCATCATCAGCGCGGAGAAGCCTGATCGGCCGCCCTTTCCTGTCACCGCGATCACCCGATTGGGGAGAGCGTCGTTTGAAATTGGGAAAATACTTGGCATTTGTCCAACTCTGTCGTTGAGTCGGCGGCTGTAATATTGCCAGTGCTTCGTGAAGGGCCGATACATGCACAGCACGATCCGTCCTTCTTGAATGGAGACCTGATTACCTCGCCTGAGTTCGGCTTTAAGATTTGGAGACCACTTGATTTTCTTGGGGTCGTTGACCACAAAACCATCTACGGCGAAGACGTTGTCTCCCGCGGCCCGAATAGTCCGCGTCTCCGTCGAATAACGCTTCTCCTCGTGGTTATAGAATTCGACCAAAGAATGCATGCCTTTGGCCACGGTGGAACGCGAAGGGTTGATGCACCAGGCATCTCTATTGGTGGATACGCCAAGCGAATAGCTGCTGAAAAGAGCCTGTCCCTGGCCTGCCTTGTCGCCAATTGTTGGGAACGCGTCGAAACGCGCATCACGTTGATCCAACCAGTCGCCATACTGGTCGGGCCTGATCCGGCGCCAGCCATCGGCCGCGTCCATCCCACTGATACTGCCAAAGCGCCGGATGATCGCGAGCTTCTGCTTGCGATCGAGACAGTCACCAATGTCATGATACAAGATACGTCCTTGCTCTGCTGCGTCTGGGTTCTTGACGAAGACGGTGATAGCGATACCAGTCATACTTTTTTCGGCAAAGACGTTTTCACCTTCCCCTGCACGTCCTCCAGATAGTATGTCCTTGCGCACATCTCCGCGAAGATGAAACACATAGATGCAGGCAAATTCACCTGCTAGACATCTTCGTAATCCGTCGGCGAAGGCGCGCTCAATCCAGGCACTACCAGAGACATACGCCATGACTCCGGACTTGCCGAGTCGATCGCTGCCCCAGCGGATGGCTCGAATGTAGCTGTCGTAGAGATTTTGAACCAATCCGGCGCCAGATTGCGCCGCATACGTTGATCGAATCTTGTTGTCCAAGTGTGTGTACTTTACGTTCCTTGCATTGTCATTCTCGCTCTTCTGGCCTGCCGAATAGGGTGGATTGCCGATGATGACACGAATGTCGATGGATTTCTGACGTTCGCGCCTACCCGTATTGTCAGCCATGTAGAAGGAAAACTCGTCGTCACCTTCGTGCAATGCAAAGGTGTCTGTCAGGCAGATGCCCGTGTAGGGCAGGTAGTCTTGACGTTCGGCCGTCGCATGGAACGCGGTCTCGATGTTGATTGCTGCAATGTAGTAGGCAAGCAATACGATTTCGTTGGCGTGAATCTCCTCGAGATACTTTCGTTCCAGATCCTCTGGCGCGATGAGACCGGACTGTAGAAGCCGCGTGATGAATGTACCGGTTCCGACAAAGGGATCGATTATGTGAACGCCCTCCGAACCGAGAGTCTGGCCAAAGTTATCCTGCAAGGCTTCGTTCACGGATTGGATGATGAAGTCGACGATCTCGACGGGGGTGTAGACGATGCCGAGCATTTGTGTCGTGCGCGGAAACGCACCCCGGAAGAACTTGTCGTAGAGTTCGACGATCAGCGCTTGCCGTGCAGCCGCGTCAGTGATCCCTGCTGCACGTCGCCGGACTGACGCATAGAAGCCTTCCAGTTCCTTTGTCTCGCGTTCGATGTGAGACTCGTCGATCACCCCGAGAAGGTCGGTCATCGCGACGGAGATGGGGTTGCGGTCGACAAACTCGTGATCCTCGAAGAGGGCTTCGAATACAGGGCGCGTAATCAGATGCTGGGCCAACATCTCAATGGCTTCGTGCTCCGAGATCGACTCATTGAGGTCATCGCGCAGTTCTTTGAGGAAGTCCTGAAAGAACTGATGGGCGTCGCCGCTCGGCTGCTGGACGAGGCTCTGGATTCTGGTGATATGGCGCTCCGCAATCTTGGCGACGTCCTTTGCCCAATCCTCCCAGTATTCTCGCGTGCCGCACTTCTCGACGATCTTGGCCATGACAGCACGGGAGAAGCTGTCGATCTCGAGAGGCAGAGGCTGTTGAGGATCATTGGCTTCACCGCTCTTGCCTCCACCAGTTCCAATCCCCGAACCTCGTGGCCGATGCTCGCTCGGCAAATCGTCTACCACGCCTGTGACCGCATTGAGTTCCGCACTGTCGTAGGTGGTCCTGCCATCCAGAACCGTGATGCGATGGCTGACATCCTGTCCGAGGCCGCCCTGATTGATCACGGCATCCAGGCGTTCGTCATGAGCCCGCAGTGCATTGAGAATCTGCCAGACAACCCGGTACCTCTCATTGTCATTCAGCGCCAGGTCCGCACGCACGCCCGGTGGAATGCCAACGGGCAGAATGACGTAGCCTGTCCTTTTGCCCGAAGCTTTGCGCATCACACGGCCAACGGCCTGCACCACGTCGATCTGGCTCTTGCGCGGATGCAGGAAAAGGATGGCGTCAAGCGCAGGCACATCGACACCCTCTGTGAGGCAACGGGCGTTACTCAGGATTCGACAGGTATCGGCACTGGCGTCCTCCTTCAGCCAATCAAGGCGCTGGCCCCTGTCCCTGGCGTTGTAGGTGCCGTCAACGTGCCGCACTTCACAGGCGAAGTCGGGTCCTGCCTCGTCTTCGCTATCCTGTTGAAATTCCGCAACCACCTGCTCGAATTCGTTCCTAACAAGCTTCGAACTGTCGATACTGCGACAGAACGCCAGGGCTCGGCGCATGGGACCGGCTTCCGTGTCGACATCCCCTGTCAACCCCTGCCTGGACAAGGCCTTCCAGCAACCCACGATCTTGGTCGCATCGTCCAGACGAAGCTGGCTGTCCTCATCAGTGAGACGTTGCTGGACCGCTCCGCTGACAAGGCCCTCGTCCATGACCAGGACGACCACCCGGTAATCGGAGAGAATGTCGCTCTCGACTGCCCGCGCGAAGCTGTTGTGGAACAGGAGATCACCATAGAGCGCAGAGTCGTCCATGGAGGACAGCACGGCCTCCTTGTCTCGCGCCTTCGACTTTGCATTCTCGCCGTAAATCCTCGGTGTGGCTGTCATGTAGAGACGCTTGCAGCCGCGGATCACGCCGTTGTCGTGGACCTTCACGAAGTTCGAATGGTCCTCGCCTGTGAAGGTCACGCCTGTGGTGCGATGGGCCTCGTCACAGACGATGAGACCAAACTCGGGAAGACCGTAGTGCGCTTGTGCGGCTTCGATCACGGAGATCGACTGATAGGTCGCGAAGACAATGCGCATCGTGGCGCTATCGGAGGCACCTACCGCGCACGACAACTGCGCCGGGTTCGTCGTCGCGGGAAAGGCAAGATCGGTGACCTCGAGTTCAGCGATGTCTTGCGTGAACCTGCGCCGCTTTCCGACTTGGCTGTCCGAGCACACGGCAAAGGCCGTGACAGGTACCACGGCATCGGCGCACCACTCGCGCACCGCCTGCGCCATCAATGCCAGCGAAGGCATGAGAAACAGCACGTGCCCGTCGCTTCCGACCAGGTCCTCGGCGATGCGCAGAGCGGTCAGTGTCTTGCCGGTACCGCATGCCATGATGAGCTTCCCGCGGTCGGCGTCTGCCAGCCCGGCCCGAACGGCCTCCAGGGCCTCCTGCTGGTCGGGTCTGAGTGCCTTGGGCTCTGGTTTCGCGATCTCCCCGGTGGCCGCAAACGTCGACCAGTCCACCGTGCTGTCAAGAAGGTCGCGCAGACCGATGGCCGTTGTCGGAATGACCTGATTGCCCAACATGGTCTTGGCATGAGGGCTCCAGGGTACACTGGTGGTCTCGACAATCAGCCGTTCGGCAAAGATCTCCTTGCCTGAAGCGGAGATGAAACTGTCGATGTCATCCTTGCGGATGGTTCGGTCGGCATCGAAGAACTTGCACTGGACTGCAATCAGTCCGTCATCATGGCGCGTCGCGACAAGGTCGATGCCGGTGTCGCTGCGGTCCAGGTTCTGGCGTCGTGCCCAGTCAGACCAGGAATCCACTTTCCTGATGCGCTTCGCCTGAACCGGATCAACCTCCAGCCAAGCGGCGACCAGCTTCTCAAACGCGGTCCCCTTCTCACGCTCACTCATTGCAGCGTTGCGATACGTGTCCAGAAGATTGTGTAGTGCAGCCACGTTCGAGTGTCCCTCACTATGGGCGGGCCAACATATCACAAGCTAAAGAAGTGATGCCGTGGATCAGGTGATGAGAAGGAACATCGGGCCACGATACCTGACGATGACGTCCTAACGGCGGCTACAAGACGACAAGACGAATGCGACCTCAGGGTAGTTGTAGCTTCATTGTGGAATCTCTGTGCTGCAGACGGCGTCAATTGCATTACCAACACGTTCAGTTGCAGCCTCGATCTCTCGGTCGGAGGGTGAACTATGGTCGCGCTTGGTAGGTGCAGGACACGGACACCAAGGTCACGGACATGGGGTCGCGAATGTCATGGGTCTTTCCTCGTGGCCTGAGGGCATTGACCCGTCGTTGCGTGAGACGGCGGCCTCTCGACATTCCATTCTCCCGTTCTCCTGCTGCGCCCGGGGATGCGACAGCGACTTGAATCCGTTTGCCCGGCGACGGTGGTTGAAAGAGAATGCGTCGAGTCTCGATGTGCTGTTGTTGTGGTCGGCACCGAAGATGCGAGGCGGGTGTAGTTCAATGGCAGAACGAGAGCTTCCCAAGCTTTAGACGAGGGTTCGATTCCCTTCACCCGCTCCACTCATGAAGATCGCCTGTAGAGACCTAGCAGTTCTGCCTTCTGACGTACCAGTGCCAGAACGATGTCGATCGTCGGCGTGGGATGTCCGGTGATCTCACCCAGTTCCTGAACCGAGGAAACCAGCGCATCGATCTCCATGGCCCGACCCTGGTCGAGATCCTGGAGCATGCTTGTGCGATGCGCTCCGACAGCTCCGGCCCCGTCGATCCGCCGGTCCACGTCGATGGCGAATCGGACCCCAAGGGTTTCCGCCACCGTGCGGGCCTCCGTCATCATCGTGCGGCACAACCGGCGGACGTCCCGGTCACCGGCCATCTCTTCAAGAGTGGCGCCGGTCAGTGCCGAGACCGGATTGAAGCAGAGATTGCCCCACAGCTTCACCCAGATGTCATCGCGAATCCTTGTTCGCACCGGCGCCTTGAGCCCGTTCTCGCGCATCGCCAGAGCCAGGTCGCGCGTGCGCTGCGTGGCTTCGCCCGATGGCTCTCCAAGAAAGAAGCGATCACCGGCCAGATGACGCACCACGCCGGGAGCGGCGATCTCGCATGCCGGAAAGACGACGCACCCGATGGCGCGTTCGGGGCCAATGCCGTCCCACTGAACGTCACCGGGATCGACGCTCCGCAGGCGATGGTCGCGCCATGGACCGTCAAGACCGTGAAAGTACCACCACGGCACCCCGTTGACGGCCGTCACGACAGCCGTCTCGGGTGCCAGCATGGCCTGCATGGGTCCGACCACCGCAGGCACCGAGTGTGCCTTGAGGGTGATGATGACGTAGTCCTGCGGCCCGGCTTCCCGCGGGTCGTCAGTGGCCCTGATGCGGCGGGTCTGCCGCCCGTCCGCCGACTCCAGGGTCAGCCCGTCCTTGCGGATGGCCTCGAGGTGTGGTCCACGGGCGATGAGCGTGATCTCGGCACCACTCCCTGCGAGCATGTACCCGAGGTAGCCGCCGATGGCGCCGGCGCCGTAGATCGCGATCCTCATGGCGCGAGTCCGAGTTTTGCGGCGAGACCTATGCGTTGCAGCTTGCCGGTTGCTCCCTTGGGGATCTCTTCGAGGACGACCACTCGGCGGGGAACCTTGAAGGCGGCAAGGCGCGAGCCTGCAAAGGACCGCAGCGCCGTCTCCGACGGAGCCTCTCCGTCCTTGGGCACGATGGCAACGGCGACCTCTTCGCCAAGCGTGGCATGGGGAACGGCGAATGTGACCGCCTGATCGACAGCGGGGTGTGCCATCAGGACCTCGTCCACCTCGAGGGGGCTGATCTTCTCTCCTCCCCGGTTGATGATTTCCTTGAGGCGCCCGGTGAGCCACAGGTAGCCCCTGTCATCGAGCAGGCCCTGATCGCCCGTGCGGAACCAGCCATCGACGAAGGCCGCTCCGTTGGCGGCATCGTTGTTCTCGTAGCCACCGGTGACATTGGCGCCGCGGATGACGACCTCGCCCGTCTCTCCGGCCGAAAGGAGATGACCGCCCTCTTCATCCATGATTGCCACTTCCGGCCCTGCGGCGATGCCCACCGAACCCGCATGCCGCGGCGCCGGGGGAAGCGGGTTGGAGGTCATCTGATGGGATGCCTCGGTCATGCCGTAGGATTCGATCACCGGGCAGCCGAAGGTTGACTCGAGCTCTTCCATGACTCGTGACGGCAGCGACGCCGAGGACGACCGGATCAGCCGCAGATCCATCGAGGCCAGCGTCGTGGCATTGCGAGGCGTACGGGCGAGTATCGCCTGGTGCATGGTGGGAACGGCCGTGTACCAGGTGGGCCGGACATCCTCGCACCAGGAGAAGAACTTCAGGGGATTGAATCCCGGGGCACAGTGAACGCTGGCGCCAGCCCGCATGGTCGAAAGCACGGCCCCGACAAGTCCGTGAATGTGGAAGAGGGGCATGATGTTGAGCGCCCGGTCGTCGGGAGAAAGAGCGAGGCTCTGCACGATGTTGGCGGCCGAGGCGGCGAGATTGTCCCGCGACAGGGGCACGATCTTGGGCCTCGACGTGGTTCCCGAAGTGTGGAGGACGAGCGCCGTTCCGGCATCGTGGGTCACCGTGCGACGGCCCGGTTCTTCGCGCAGGCGCAAGGTGAAGGCACCGGCCCTCGCATTCTCCCCGACGCACATCTCCGCCAGTCCCATGCCCAGGTCGCGCGCCACGGCGATGGCGTCGGATCCGGATCCCTCCTCGACAATCAGCAGCCGTGCATCGAGATCCTCGAGATAGAACCTGAATTCGTCCCCGCGATAGGCCGGATTGAGTGGTGCGGCGGTGAGACCCGAGGCAACGCCGAGAAAGGCCGAGGCCATCTCGGGTCCATTGGGAAGGACAAGGGCGACGCGGTCACCGTCAGCAAGACCGGCGTGGCCGAGAAAGTCCCGGGTCTCGGAGATCTGTCCGGCAAGGTCGCGATAGCTCATCGCCTGGCGTCCGGGAGCACCGATGGCCGGAGCATCGGCGCCGCCCATGAGGTCGACCATCACGCTTGCCCGAGTCTCTCCTGGCGGGCCGATTCGATCATCGGACCAAGGACCTTGTCGTGAAACCTGTCGCAGCCGATGCAGAGATTCTGATAGGAACGGCCCTGCGGGGTGTCGATCTGCGACTCGGCCAGGAAGCGCTCCGTAGACCAGCCAAATGCGTGTCCCATCGTCTCCGGCTTCCCCCGGTTGATGGCCTCGTAGACCGGATGATCGCGCAGGCTGTCAATGATGTCATCGAGGTGTTCGTGAACCAGGTTGCCGATGGGAAGGCGCGTCTTGAGGCAACAGGGATAGACATCTCCGGTGGGTTCGATGGAGACCTCCGAGCCCGTCCGGCCCTTCTCGAGAAAGTTCAGTCCTCCGGACCAGGCATTGCAGAAATTGTCCTCCATGCCGGCACGCGACAGTCCATTCTTCCAGGCGCGTCCTCGCGGCCACAGCTTGCCGATCCAGGTATCCTCGTTGGCTCCGAAGATGTTGAAGAGAGGCGGGCTGTCATCGGCAGGGAGCCCGTTCCCTGCTTCGCGCACACCTGCGGCCTCGAACATGGCGAGCAGCTGTTCGCGCAGGGCCCGGGCGCGATCAGCACGGTTGATGCCGACATGGTAACTGTCGAAGCCCGAGACCGAGATCGTGCTCACATTCCTGGCAAGGAGTTCGTCAAGAATGCGCGCGGTGAGGCGGTCACCGGTCGTTTGCACGACAAGATGCACCTCGCCGCGATAGCGCGAACCGATCTGCTCGAGGGCGGGATAGAGTACGGACTTGCGGACCGGCTCCAGGAGCACCTCGCCTCCCGAAACGATGATGCGTCCCTTCACCTTTGCGCCGGCAGGGTCGGTGACCATCATGCTTTCCGGAAGATGATCGATGATCCGGGGAACATTGGTCTGCGACTGCTCCACCACCTGCTGGAGTTCGTCCCGGACATAGGGGCGGAAACGGTCGTCGTAGCAATGACGGCAGCGCCGGTGGCACAGCCACGTCAGCACAAAGTAGATCGATTCCATGCGTCGCCGCCCGATGCGCTGGGGGAGGGGCTCATATGACCCGCATTTCCCTTGTGACGCAACATCGTGCAGGTCGTACAGCTCCACGAACGTGACGCTGCACGGCTTTCTGCCGTTCTCGCGCCACAGTTCTGACGCAATCATGTTCCGGCTGCATCCCCGCAAGGGAGACCGAGAGCGCCTGTGAAGCGTTCGAGTTTGCGTCGTGAACTAAATTTCATGTTGATATGTCCGCATGTAAAGCAGATATTCAACCATGTTTCATGATCGGCGATCCGCTCTCTCTGGTTATGTGGCCCGTTTGCTCTCCACGGGCCGGGTGGCCTTCACCGCCGACGAGGCCGAGTGGGAGCTTGGCGTCAGGCACGGCGCGTTCCTGGATGCCGCGGAACGGTTACAGCATCGCAAGGCGTTGTTCAGCCCGCGACAGGGCCTTTATGTTGTCGTCCCGCCACAGTTCGCGTCCTGGGGAGCGCCGCCGCCAGCTTGGTACATCGACACGCTCATGCGCCGCGAAAGTCAGACCTACTACGTCGGACTACTCAAGGCGGCGGAACTGCACGGCGCGACGCACCAGGCAGTCATGGAGTTTCAGATCGTCACGGCAAAGCGCCTGCCGAGGATCCACTCCGGTCGCAACATGATCGTCTTCTACTTCCGCAAGGATATGGAAGCGGTGACGATGGGAATCGAGGATCGCAAGACTGATACCGGCGCAATGAAGGTCTCGTCTGCCGCACTGACCGCACTTGACCTGCTTCGCTATCCGCAGGCGTCGGGCGGCATGGACCATGTCGCAACGGTCCTTTCCGATCTCGGACGCAAGATCGACCGGGAGCAACTCGCCGCATTGTCAGTGGTCGTGGAGCGGCCCATTGTGCAACGTCTCGGGTATCTTCTGGACCTTCTCGGCCATGACGAACTGACCGAGTCCATGCAGGAGTCCCTGAGGGCTCGATGGCCTCTGCCCTGGACCGAGCTCGACCGACAGGAGGCAAGGAGTCCGGACTTCGCGTCCGAGCTGCTTCAGCGAGATGTCCGGTGGCGGATCATCGTGCGCCGCCTGCCCCAGGTCGACGCATGATCCTGCGGCACATATCTGAATCCTGAGGCAATCTCGAATGCAAGGAGATGGCTAGCATTACAATTCGCAATCTCGATGACGACGTGAAAGCGCGCTTGCGGGTACGCGCTGCCAAGCACCATCGCTCCGTGGAAGAGAAGGCGCGACAGATTCTGCGGGCGGCGGTCGGGGGATCCGACTGTACCGGTCAACCTTGGTGAAGCAATTCATCGTCGTTTCGCCGCGTTGGGCGGGGTGGAACTGGACCTTTCGTCGCGAGACAGCATGCCAGAACCTCCACACCTCGATTGAGGCGGGAGGCCGTGATCCTGGTCGATGCGTGTCGCATCTCGGAACTGATGCGGTTGTCTCCGTCGTGGTCCTCTTGCAGGACTCGCTCTTCTCTCCGGCACGGTGATCGCGCCGAATGTGTCCAATCCGTTGACACTGCGGCCACCGGCCTGCCTGCGGCCCGACACTCCGGTATGGACCGCGGGGGCGTCCTGACCTATTGATGGCGGCTTCGCATGTCAGGATGTTGTGGAGCGAGGCGATGGTCTGGACCGACGAAATGATCCAGCGGCTGGAAGAGTTGTGGGCCAAAGGCACCAGCGCATCGGCCATAGGAAGGGATCTCGGGGTTTCCAAGAACGCGGTGATCGGCAAGTCGCGCCGCCTCAAGCTTCCGGCGCGGCCGTCGCCGATCGTCAGGGCAGGCGAGAAGAAAAAGCCGGTGACTGGGGCCACCCCGAAGGAAAAGCAGCGCATTACCGACATCATCGAGTTGACGGCCCATCTCTGCCGCTGGCCGTTTGGCAATCCCGACGAGGAAGATTTCTATTTCTGCGGCAAGGCCGTGGTCCCGGGCAAACCCTATTGCCAGGAACACAGCGACATCGCCTACGTCGCCAAGTCGGGCTCCCGCGACCGCGCATCCTGAACCGATGCCTCGACGCGGTCAGTAGTCGATGGCCGTGATCTCGATTTCCCGTTGTCCCTTGGGTGTCGCGAAGGCGACGTCATCCCCCGATTCCCGTCCCATGAGGGCCCGTGCAATCGGGCTCCTGATGGAGATCAGCCCCTTGTCGGTGTCGGCCTCATGTTCGCCGACGATGCGGTATGTCGCTTCGTCTCCCGTATCGAGGTCGACCACCGTGACACGGGCTCCGAAGGCAACCCTGTCCCGGGGCTGCCTTTCCGGGTTGATGACCTGCGCCTCGCCGAGGACGCCTTCAAGCTGCCTGATGCGCGCCTCGACGAATCCCTGACGGTCCTTGGCCGCGTGATACTCGGCATTTTCCTTGAGGTCACCGTGTTCACGCGCCGCCTCGATGGCTCGGGAGATCGCGTGGCGCTCGCTGTTCTTGAGGCGTTTCAACTCAAGGGACAGGCGATCAAAGCCCTCTCGTGTCATGGGGTGAGTCACCTTGGCCTCGCTCCTTTCGCGTCACTCCCGCCATGTGTCATGGCACCGGTCGCGGTCCGACGTCAACGCCTGGCGAACCACAAAAAAGAGATCAACATTGCTGGCACTCCGGTCCATAATGCGCCGCCGCTACGTCCAGCAGTCGGGAGGATACCCTATGGTACACCTCGTCAGCTTTGACCCCGATGTCGAGGAACGGGTGCGCTTTATCGAGGAGACTCGTCTCGCCGACATCGTGGGCAGGACACTCGACCGCCTGGAGGAGGGCGAGGACGCGCGCGATCTCGTGGTTGCTGCGGCTCTTGCGGTCTCGCGGTCGAGCGAACTTCCAGCCGGACACCATGGCGGACCGATTCACCCCGTGGCGGGCATTCACGCCGTGCTGTCGATGATGGACCGACTCGATGGCGAGGACAGTCAACTGCCCGCCATCCAGAGTGTGGCATTGGTCTGCAAGCATATTCACCTGCCTTCCATGGGGCCGACGGTCATGGTGCGGTTCGACGACCTCAATCGCGACGTCAGTCCGGAAAGGATACTCGAACGGCTCGCGAACTCTGTCCGGGCTCATGAGCAGCGCCTTGCCGAAAGGGCACTGACCCTGGCTTGCGAGACCGTGTCGCCTGGCCGGATTCTCGATTCCCTGCTTCCGGTGGCGCTCGAGCGCAATGTGCTGGACGATCACTATTTCCTCTACCTCGTCTACGCCATGCGCGCCCTTGACCGGATCGGCTGGCAGTGGGGGCCAGTGCTGCTGCGCCCGGTGGTGAGATACCTGGCACGCCATGCTCCGTTCACCGGCTTCGGCGAGTTTGACCAGCAGGCAATCGATGATGGCATTGCCTTTCACCACAGGCTCGGTGAACTCGATGCGCTGATGGACACCTTCCGCCTCGCACCGGATACCGTGCCCCTGAAGACCGGCCCGTCCGAGACGGCGGCGATCGGAGAGTTCGCGGACAGGGTGGGCTCTGTTTCGTCGATTGCGGAGCTGCCGGGTATGGTCGCCGAGGCCATGGGGAGCGGCTTGTCGCTGGAGGGAACCTGCGAGGCGCTCTCCATCGGTGGGGCCCGGATCTTCCTGCGTTCCCACACCGCCAATCCTTTCGACGTCCACATTCACACCGGCATCTCCGCCCGGCGTTACGTGATCGGTTTTCCGGAAGTCTCGTTCCGCTCGAAGTGCCTGGCGCTGCTCGGTTGGGCATGGAGTTACGAGATTCGCTATCTCGACGCCACCCTGACCTGGGACTGGCAGGGCAGGGAGCCTGCTGTCGTTGAACCGGCGAAGGTTCTGCTCGACCGGATCGAGGAGGCGATTCTCGCTCTCGATGGCTACGATGTCACGAGACTCGAGGTTCCGATCAATGAACTGGTGGCCCCTGATGCGGTCCGGGACGTCGTGGATCTCGCTCGCGCCTACGTCCAGGCGGGGTACGATACCGATGATCTCTTCACCCTTGCGACGCGCCTGGCGTGCCGCGAGGACGCTTCCGAAATGCATGGTTACAAGATCCAGCAGGCCGCCCTCGAGGAATACCGGTTCTGCCGGGCGCCGCTGAACTGGGTCCATGCGGTGGCGGCCGTCAAGCAGTGTTCCGTGACGGCACCGGTGAATCCCAAGAGGTTCTATCCCCAGTACGCCAGTCGCCTGGCTGCCTGACGACCTTCTTGCCAGAGGCGGACAGGCCGCACGATGTCATGGCAAGTGAGGCTGGCACTGTGATAGTAGTGCCAGCCCGCTTGAGGAACGGAGACAATCCCGATGAGTGGTGCGGTACTGACCCTGAAAGTGAACAGGGTCATCGACGAAGCGATTGACATCCGCTCCTACGAGCTGGTTGACCCTGAAGGCCGCCTGCTGCCGATGTTCACGGCCGGAGCCCATGTCGACATCGAGTTGCCCAACGGTCTCGTCCGGCAGTACTCGATCTCGAGTGATCCGCGGGATGTGGACCGCTATGTCGTCGGCGTCCTGCGTGAGCCGGAGAGCCGGGGCGGGTCCACCTGCATGCACGATCGTGTCCGACCGGGGGATCACCTGACGATCCATGGTCCGCGCAACAATTTTCCCCTGGCAGCCGATGCACGCCATCACATCCTGCTGGCAGGTGGCATCGGTGTGACACCGATGATGGCGATGGTCCGTGATCTTGGCGCACGCGGCGCTTCCTTCGAGATGCACTACTGCACACGTTCACCGGATCGCACGGCCTTCCGGACCGACATTGCGCAATCGGATTTTGCCGATCGCGTGATCTTCCACCATGACAACGGCAATCCGGCCGACGGCCTTGATATCGCCGGTCTCCTGAGGGAGGTGCGCCCGGATACGCATGTCTACTATTGCGGTCCGGCAGGGTTCATGCAGGCCTGTGAGGCGGCCCTCGCCCACTGGCCGCGTCATACCGTTCACTTCGAATACTTTTCTGTCGACGAATCCGTCGAGCATGGCGAAAACGCTGCCTTCCAGGTGAAGATCGCCAGCACCGGAGTGGTGCTCGACGTGCCGGCAGACCGCACCATCGTCGAGGTGCTGCGCGCCAACGGTCTTGAGGTCGAGACCATGTGCGAGGAAGGAATCTGCGGCACCTGTGCCACGGTGCTGCTTGAAGGAGAGCCCGATCACCGGGATTTCGTGCTTGACGACGAGGAAAAGGCGCGCGGCGAGTTCATCATGGTCTGCTGCAGCCGCGCCCGATCGCCGATGCTGACCCTCGACCTCTAGACACTTTCATGTGCGACCACGCCGGAGAGCCCTGATCCGGCGAACCGGTTCAGGCGGTCATGCCGCCGTCGACCACGAGCGTGTGGCCGGTGATGTACGAAGCGTGGGCAAGAAAGAGAATGCTCTCGGCGAAGTCATCGGGTTCGCCGGCCCGGTTCAGCGGGACACGTGCGAGGCGTTCCTGGTTGCCTTCTTCGGACCAGCGGCACTCCCAGGGACTGTCCACCACGCCAGGAGCGACGGCATTGACCCGCACCTCCGGTGCCAGAGCCTTGGCCAGGGCCTGAGTCAGGTTGATGAGGCCGGCCTTCGATGCGGCATAGGCCGTCGATGAGCCGACCCCCGTGAGACCGGCCACCGAACAGGTGTTGACGATCGCGCCGCCACCCTGTCGCAGTGCCGCGGCAGCGGCGCGGGCACACCGGTAGGGGCCGACGAGATTGACCGACAGCACCTTCAGCCACATGTCCTCGTCGATGGCATCAAGATCCCGGGGTGGCACCGGACTCGGCGTTGCAGGCGTGCCGGCGTTGTTGACGAGGTGGTCGAGTCCGCCGAGTTCGCTGATGGCGCCCGAGACCATGGCCTCGCAGTCGCGCTCATCCCCGACATCACCAGGCGCGGCGATGACATCCAGTCCGGCATTCCGCAGGCGTGCCACCTCCCTGGCAAGATGCGGGTTGCCGGGAAGGTCGTTGAGTGCCACCCGGGATCCGCAACGGGCAAAGAGCGTCGCGGTCGCCAGTCCGATTCCGGAGGCGCCGCCGGTGACGAGACTGCGCGTACCGGCAAGATCGCAATTGATCACTGGGTGCCCCTGAGGCCGAGCATGGATCGCGCCTCGTCGGATGTCGCGACACGGCAGCCGAGCATCGAGATGATGCCGGCCGCCTTCTCGACGAGTTCGGCATTGGTCGCCAGAACACCCCGTTCCAGGTAGAGGTTGTCCTCCAGACCGACCCGGACGTGCCCGCCCTGATTCACGACTTCCGCCACCATGGGCATCTGCAGTCGCGAAATGCCGAATCCGGCCCACAGGGCGCCGTCGGGCAGCATCGAGCGAAGATAGGTCACGGTTTCGGCGGCGGCCGGCGCTCCCCAGGGAATACCCATGCACAACTGGAACATCGGCGGGGAATCGATGAGGCCGTCGTCGACCATGCGTCTGGCGAGGCTCAAGTGCCCGGCATCGAACACCTCGAGTTCGGGTTTGACGCCGGCAGCGCGGATACGCCGGGCCATTTCCTGCAGGTGCGCCGGGACATTGACGAAGGCGCGCTCGCCAAAGTTCATCGTTGCCACGTCGAGGCTGCACACCTCGGGCAGCAGTTCTTCCACGTGGCGAACCCGTTCCCCGGGCGAGCGGAACGATCCCGGCACCGCGGTGCGTGAGGGATCGTCAGCCGATGGCATGAACCCGGCACCCGGTCCGGTCGTCAGGTTGATGACAATCGTACTGTCGGAATCACGAATGCGGCCGGCGACTTCCGCGTAGAGGTCCTGCCTCATCGATGGCGCGCCGGTTTCGGGATGGCGAACATGGATATGGCAGATTGCCGCGCCGGCCTTGCCGGCATCAATGGCGGCCGTGGCGATCTGTTCCGGCGTGACGGGGACCTTGTCGCTTCTCGAAACGGTGTCACCGCTACCGGTGACCGCACACGTGATGATGACGGGCCGTGACATGGAGAGCCTCCCGGCCGGACCCCCTTTGGTTCAGCCCAGTTTGAGGTTTCCGAACCGCTTGGAGAACCGCGCCACCTGTCCGCCGGTATCGACGAGACGCTGGCTTCCCCCGGTCCAGGCGGGATGGGAGAGCGGATCGATCTCCAGCGTCATGGTGTCGCCTTCGCTGCCCCACGTGGAGCGGGTCACGAATTCCGTACCGTCGGTCATGACGATCCTGATGTCGTGATAGTCAGGATGAATACCGTCCTTCATGGCCAGTCCCCGTTGTGCGGCACCGGTTTATAGGCAACCAACCCCGGACACGCAAGGCCGGTACGCCGAGGTGGTCCCTGAAAGACGCCCGGCATACTCTGGCCGTCCGAAACCGGAGCAATTCATGCAGGAAGTCTTCGATTTCATTGTCGTCGGTGCCGGCTCGGCGGGATGCGTTCTTGCCAACCGGTTGACCGAGGATGGCCGGACAACGGTCCTCCTGCTCGAGGCGGGAGGTCGTGACCGGCACCTCTACATGCCGATTCCTGCGGGTTTCATGGACGTTCTCAATGCCGAAAGCGTGCGGTGGACCTACTTCAGTGAACCCGAACCACACCTCGGCCACCGCCGCATGTGGCAACACCGCGGCAAGGTTCTCGGAGGTTCATCGTCCATCAACGCCATGATGTACATCCGTGGTCACGCCCTTGACTACGACAACTGGGCTGCCAAGGGAGCCAGCGGCTGGGCCTGGCGGGATGTGCTGCCGTACTTCCGCCGCATGGAGACCTACGACAGGGGTGCGGACACCTACCGGGGCGACAGCGGACCGCTCCGCGTGCAGTCTGCCGGCCGTGATTCTCCTCTCTTCCAGAGCTTCATGGAGGCTGGTATCCAGGCGGGATACCGGTTCAACCCGGACCTCAACGGCCGCACGCAGGAGGGATTCGGCCCTTGCGACAGCACGGTCTGGAAGGGCCGTCGCTCAAGCACGGCACGCACGTACCTCAGTGACGCGGCCGGCCGGCGCAACCTCGAGGTGAGGACAGACGCCCGGGCTCTCGAGGTGGTGCTCGACGGCCGGCAGGCCACGGGCGTGCGGTATCTCATGGACGGACACGAGCGGGTGGTCGGGGCACGACGCGAGATTGTGCTCGCCTGCGGGGCCGTCAACACGCCACATCTTCTCATGCTTTCGGGCATCGGCCCGGCGGATCAACTTGCCCGTCACGGCATCGATGTGATCGTCGACCATCCGGATGTCGGCGCCAACCTGATGGATCACCTGTGCCTTTACATGCAGTGGCGCTGCCTCAGACCGGTGAGCCTGCAACCCCATGCCCGTCCTCCTCGGCGCTGGCTGACGGGCGCACGGTGGCTGCTGACACGAACCGGCGTTGCCGCCCGCACCCAGGGCGAGGCAGTGGCCTTCATCCGCAGCCGCCCCGGGGTGCGGCAACCTGACCTGCAGGTCGACTTCATGCCGGCGGCCTTTCTCGAGAACCGGGAGGTTGCACCCGTTCCCCACGCGTTTTCCGTCCACATGGGACCGCTCAGACCGGCCAGCCGCGGGCGGATCGCGTTGCGGTCGTCGGATCCCTTCCAGCCACCCCGGATCATCTTCAACTATCTCTCCACCAGTGAGGACTGGCGTGACATGCGAAGGGCGGTCGCCCTGGTGCGCGAGGTGTTTCGCCAGCCGGCCTTCGACGGTCTGCGAGGACCCGAGCTGCTGCCTGGAGACGACGTGGTGAGCGGGGAGGGCATCGACGCCTTCATACGCGATACCGCCACCACCAATTTCCATGTCTGCGGCACCTGCCGCATGGGCGAGGACACGGTGCTGGATTCGCAGTGCCGGGTACGCGGCATCGACCAGTTGCGGGTGGCCGACGCATCCGTCATGCCGCAGATCACCAGCGGCAACACCAACGCCCCGACCATCATGATTGGCGAAAAGGTGTCCGACATGATCCGGGGGATGAGCGAACTCCCGGCTTCCGTCGACATCCCTCTTGAGGAGGACTGGGAAACGACACAGCGCCCCGGATCGCCGATGCGGCCCTGACCGGTTCACTTGTTGGCCCGGTCGACCGCTGATATAGCAGCGCTCGTGTCGAGATCAGGTCCAAAGACCAGGCGCCCTGGCAGCAGCAGGACGGAGTCTCCGGAACGCGAGGGCAGTCGTGATCTGGGCGAATTGCGACGCCTTCTGCCCTACCTCGCACCCTACAAGGTTCAGGTGGCCGGCGCCGTCCTGGCGCTGATCGTCGCTGCGGTGGCCGTGCTGGGCCTTGGCGTCGGGTTGCGAGTCCTGATCGACAGGGGATTGGCCGAGACCGATACCGGCATCCTTGACCAGGCCCTTGTCGTTCTCATGGTCATTGTCGTTGTCCTCGCCATCGCCAGTTTTGCCCGATCATGGCTGGTCTCCTGGATCGGTGAGCGAGTGGTGGCGGATCTGCGCCAGGACGTCTTCGACCGGATGATCGCCATGTCGCCGACCTTCTTCGAGGTGACCCGCATCGGCGAGGTTCATTCCAGGCTTGTGACGGATACGTCCATCCTGCAGACGGTCGTCGGATCATCGGTGTCCATGGCGCTCCGCAATATCCTGCTGCTGGTCGGCGGCACGGCCATGCTGGCAGTGACGAGCGCCAGGCTGACAGCGATCGTGGTTCTCATGGTGCCGGTGGTGCTGATGCCGGTCCTGGTGTTCGGCCGCCGGGTACGCCGCCTGTCACGGCTGTCGCAGGATCGCCTTGCCGACGTCGGACACCGGGTCGACGAAACACTGAATGCCGTTCCCACCGTGCAGGCCTTCGTCCGCGAGATCTTCGAGCGCCAGCGTTTCGGTGACACGGTCGAGATGGCGTTCAATACGGCCGTGCGGCGCATCACTGCCCGCAGTTTCCTGTTCTCCAGCGTCATCCTGCTGCTGTTTGGCGGAATTGCAGGCGTCCTGTGGATGGGAGGCCATGATGTCCTCGCCGGACGCATCAGTGGCGGACACCTGGCGTCATTCGTCTTCTATGCGGTGATCGTGGCGGCCGCGGCCGGCGTGCTGAGCGAAATCTGGGGCGAACTCCAGAGAGCCGCCGGCGCCGCAGAACGCCTGAGCGAACTGCTCGAGGCGCGGTCGGACATACGCGAGCCGGCACGTCCCGTGGCGTTGCCCGAGCCGCCACAGGGTGTCGTCAGTGTTCGTGATGTGATCTTTCGCTATGACGCACGCCCCGACGAGCCGGCCCTCGACGGCGTCTCGTTCGATGTCGGGCGCGGCGAGACCGTGGCCCTGGTCGGGCAATCAGGCTCCGGAAAGAGCACCCTCTTTCGTCTCCTCCTGCGGTTCCACGACCCACAGGAGGGCTCCATCGCCGTGGACGGCGTCGACGTCCGGGATGCCCCCATCGCCAGCCTCAGGCAGCGCATGGCCCTCGTTCCCCAGGAACCGGTGATCTTCGGTGCTTCGATTGCCGACAACATCCGCTATGGCAGGCCCGGAGCAACCTTGAGCGATGTCCGTGCGGCCGCCCGGAGTGCCTTTGCAGCCGGGTTCATCGAACGCCTCGCGGAAGGCTACGACACCTTTGTGGGTGAACGCGGAACGCGGCTTTCCGTCGGTGAACGTCAACGGATCGCCATTGCCCGGGCAATCCTGAAGGATGCGCCCCTGCTGCTTCTCGACGAGGCGACCAGCGCACTTGATGCCGAAAGCGAACGGGAGGTCCAGAAGGCCCTGAAGACACTGATGTCAGGGAGGACAACCCTGGTCATTGCCCACAGGCTGGCGACGGTCCTCAAGGCCGATCGGATCATCGTGCTTCACGAGGGACGGATCGTCGAAAGCGGCCGCCATGGAGATCTCATGGTGGCCGATGGCCGTTATGCGCGGCTTGCCCGGTTGCAGTTCGACGAAACCCTGCCTCTTCAAGGATAAGGCGGAATGCGGAGGAATCCCCATTGCTGAAGACACGCTTTACCGAACTCTTCGGTTCCAGACACCCCCTGTGTTGCGGGGGCATGACCCATGTCGGCCGTGCACCCTTTGTCGCGGCCGTATGCGAAGCCGGTGTTCTCGGGTTCCTGACGGCACTCACCCAGCCCGACCCAGAAGAATTGCAGCGCGAAATAGGCCGCCTGCGCGACGCCACCGACCAGCCCTTCGGTGTCAACCTCACGATCCTGCCGACGCTGAAGCCGGTGCCTTACGATGAGTACCTCGATGCGGCCCTTGAGGCCGGCGTCACGATCATCGAGACCGCAGGCCACAACCCGGAGCGCTTTGTGCCAAGGATCAAGGCAGCCGGAGCGCTTCTCATTCACAAGTGCACCTCATTGCGCCACTCAATCAAGGCCCAGAAAATCGGCTGCGACGCCATCGCCATCGACGGTTTCGAGTGCGCCGGACATCCAGGCGAGGACGACGTGCCGGGACTCGTGCTGATCCCGGTGGTTGTCGACCGGATCACCATTCCGGTCATCGCATCCGGTGGATTCGCCGATGGTCGTGGGCTGGTGGCGGCGCTGGCCCTGGGCGCGGAAGGCATCAATATGGGCACCCGCTTCATGGTTACCCGGGAAGCCGCCATTCACGACCGGGTCAAGGAGGCCGCGGTTCAGGCTACGGAACGCGACACCCAGCTCATCTTGCGCAGTTTCCGCAACACGGCCCGCTTCTTCCGCAACTCCGTCACAGAAAGGGTGGCGGAACTCGAGGCGAGGCCAGGTGGTGTGACCATCGATGAACTGGCGCCGCTCGTCGCCGGTGCCGAAGGACGCAGGCTGTTCGACGACGGCAATCTCGAGTCCGGAATCTGGTCCGCCGGGCAGGTCCTTGGCCTGATCAATGACGTCCCTCCCGTGGGGGACCTTGTCGAGCGGATCATGGCTGATGCCACGGCCGTCATGGACAAGCGCCTGTCATCGATGCACGTCACCGCATGATCTGGCCGCCGTTGACGTCGACGGTCGCGCCGGTGATGAAGTCGGCCTCGTCGGCTACGAGGAAGAGAACACAGCGAGCGACATCCTCGACCCGCCCGAGACGCCCTGCCGGGATGTGATTGCGGACGAGATCGTCGAGCCATTCCTGCGGAGCGACACGCACCATGTCCGTATCGATGTATCCAGGCGCCACGGCGTTGACGGTGATCCCCCGGGCAATGCTCTCTTTCGCCAGCGCCTTGGTGAAGGAGATGATGGCGCCCTTGGCGGCTCCGTAGGCGGTCTCGCCGTAGTTCGGGGCAAAGGCCGACAGTGAAGCGATGTTGACGATACGTCCGAAACCGGCCTTGCGCATGGGCGCGATGACCTGGTGGGTGACATTGAAGTAGCCGTTGAGATTGGTGTCGATCACCAGCCGCCAGACGTCGTCACCCATCTTGTGCATGAAGCGGTCCGGAGAGATGCCGGCATTGTTGACCAGGATGTCGATGGCGCCGTGATCGGCCACCACCTGCTCGACACCTTCTCTGGAAGCCTGGTAGTCGGCGACATCCCACTTGTAGGCGGGGATGGCGTGTTCTTCTGTCAGGCTGCGGGCGGCATCGTCATTGGCCCGGTAGTTGGCCGCCACCCGGTAGCCTGCGGCGGCAAGTGCGCAAGCGATGCCCCTGCCGATACCCCGTGACGCTCCCGTCACAAGCGCCAGTCTTGTCATGGCGATCCATTCCCTGCTCATGTGGCACAATCACTCGATCATCATTGTCGCCGAATTGGTCTGAGGGAGAAACACGTGAGCCGCTTCATCGATCTTCAGCGTCAGGCACGCGGCTGCATCGAGGTTGTCCTCGATCGGCCGGACAAGCTCAATGCGCTCTCCATCACCCTTCTCGGGGAGCTGACCGACACCTTGAACAGCCTGGGGGACGATGACGATATGCGCTGCGTTGTGCTCTCCGGCGCCGGCCGTGCATTCTCCGCCGGCGCCGATCTGGCTGATCTCCGCCGACTGGACTCGTCAAACGCGGAACGGTTCATCCGTTGCCTGCATGCCGCCTGCCTGGCGGTGAGGGACTGTCCGGTTCCGGTGATGGCGAGAATCGACGGTCCGTGTCTGGGTGGAGCCCTCGAACTTGCCGCAAGTTGCGACTTGCGCGCCGCATCCGAACGCTCAACCTTCGCCATGCCGGAGGTGCGGCTCGGCATTCCCTCGGTGATCGAGGCCGCCCTTTTGCCGCGGCTGATGGGCTGGGGACGGGCTGCGGAACTGCTGTTCACCGGCCGCACGCTGACCGCGAGCGAAGCACACGCCGCTGGCCTGGTGGAGGCCGTGGCCGAAGATCCCGCCGATGTCGTGGCCACGTGGGCGGACGACATTCTCGATGCCGGACCGCACGCCATCCGTGCCCAGAAAAGACTGATGCGTGCCTGGGAACGCACGCACGTTGATGACGCCATCGAGGCCGGCGTCAAGGCCTTCTGCAGCAGCTGGAAGGGTGACGAGGCGCCCCGGAGAATAGCCCGTGTTGTTGCCGGTCGGTCCGTCAGCGGTCGGTCAACTTGAACTCGATTCTGCGGTTGCGCTGCATGGTGTCGACATCCTCGCCGCTGGCCAGGGGCTGGAATTCTCCGAGACCGGCGGCCATCAGACGCTGTTCGGGCACACCCAGGGAGATCAGGAAGCGGACGACGGAGGTGGCTCGGGCCGTCGACAACTCCCAGTTGCTCGGGAACCGGACCGTCTGAATCGGCTTCGAATCGGTGTGACCGTCCACCCTGAGGATCCAGTCCACATCGTCGGGAATGTCCGAGACAAGCTCAAGGATGAGATCCGCAATCTGGCGCAGGTTCTCCCGGCCCGCTCCTGAAATCTCCGCGCTGCCGCTGGAGAACAGGATGCCCGACTGGATGATGAACCGGTCACCCTCGACCTTCACGCCCTCCCGGTTGCCGAGGTGGTCGTGCAGGCGGGCAAGGAAGTCACTCTGGTAACGGCTGAGGTCCTGGACCCGGGCAGCCAGCGCGGCATTGAGCCTCTCGCCCAGCGACGTGATCTGCACCAGGTCCTGGGCGGCCTTGACCTCTGCTGCCTCGAGGGCGCTGTTGAGCGAGGTCAGACGGTCTCTGAGGCCGGCGATCTGCTGTGCCTGCGAATCACCCAGTTCCACGGCCAGGTCCCGCTCGCCCTCGACAATGCCGAGACGCCGTGTGAGTTCGGTGATCTGCTGGTTGCTGTCGGCCACTTCCCTTTGGGCGAGAAGCGTGCGTTCCTCTTCGGTGGAAAGCTCGGCTTCCAATTCCAGGGTGCGGTCGCGCACTGAGGAGAGGGACGCGATGAGCTGGTCAATCCTCTCCCCTGCATCCTGGAGTTCCTCTTCCCTCGCCGTGAGGGCCTCGCCGGTCCGCTCCTCCGCCTCGCGGGACTGCTGGAGCAGGAGAGCGAGGCGTTCGAGTTCACTGCGCTCCGTTTCGAGGGCCTGCGCGAGTTCTTCCTCTCTGCCCTGCGACTCCTGGAGACTGGCCTCGGTCCGGCTGAGCTCCGTCTCGCGTTCAGCCAGCGTGGTTCTCGTCAGCCCGAGCTCGCTTTCCCGTTCGGCAAGGGCAGCCACCATCCGTTCGAGGTTACTCTCCCGTTCGGCGAGGGTGGCCTGAGTCTGGTCGAGCTCGGTTTCCCGTTCGGTGAGAACGGCCTGCGTCTCGCTGAGTTCATTGTCGCGTTCTGCAAGCGTGGTCCGTGCTTGCGAGAGTTCAGCGTCGAGGCCTGCCAGGCGGCGCTCGAGTTCCGCTTCAAGGATCTGAGCCTCTTCGAGAACCAGCAGCATGCGTCCGACTTCACCCTCGAGATTGCGCCGCACCTGCTCAAGGGCATCGATGTCGCGCTGCAGGCTGGCGAGTTCAGCCGATCTGCGAGCCAGGGCGTCCTTGCTGGCAGCCGCATCGTCCCGTGTGCTGTCGAGATCCTCTCCCACCAGTTCGAGGCGCGCCCGCGCGTCGTCAAGCTCCTGTTCGCTGGCGAGTACCGTCGCTTCGAGAGCCGAACGCTCCGCTTCCAGGGCGTCGCGCTCACTCGACAGGAGGGCGAGCGACCGGTTCGCGTCGTCCCGGGCCGCCGCGGACTGCTGAAGTTCTGCCGAGAGCTGTGTCAGCTGTTCGCGGATCGTCGCATTGTTGCCGCGTTCCAGGGACAGCATGTCGGTGAGTTCATTGACCCGAGCCTGCAGCCGGCTCATCACCTGGTCCTGGCCAGTCAGGGCGGCTCCCTGGAAGAGCTGTGCAATCATGAAGACCGACAGGGCGAAGATCAGCACCATCAGCAAGGCTGACAGCGCGTCGACAAATCCTGCCCAGGTCTCACCACCCGACTGCGTACGGCGGCCGCGGGAGGCCATGGACCTAGGTGCCTCCGTCGTCGGAGCGTGCCGCCGCGATGGTGCGTGCCAGCAACCTGATTTCCGAGCGCACGTCGTTGGCGATGGCACTCCGTCCCGAAGCGGTCTCCTCGACGAGGCGGTTTATGGCATCGTCGAGATTGCGAAGATGCATCCGGCTGGCTTCGTCGAAGGCCGTGTTCTTCTGGGTCTCGATCAGGTTATGGATGACCACTTTGAGATCCGCCAGGCTCTCGATCAGCGTGCCGAGCTGTCTCTGTTCGGCTCCGATGCGGTCGATCATGGAGACGAGCCTGTCCGTGAGCGTGGAGATTTTCTCGTCGATCTGCCGATGGTTCGCGAAGTTCTTGTCGAGGGTGATGTTGAGGCGGTCGAGGCTCTCGGCGGTCTGCTCAAGGAGGGCGCTGACGTAGGCCGGTGCCTCACCGCCTTCCGCTGTGTCCCCGTCGCCGCGCCCCGAATGGAGCCGTGTCACCGATGACAGCCACTCCTCCAGTTCGTTGTAGAACCGGTTGAGGGCCTGGCCGGACTGCAGGTCGAGAAAGCCGAGGATCAGGGATCCGGCAAGTCCGAAGAGTGATGAACTGAAGGCCGTTCCCATGCCAGACAGTGGCGACGCCATGCCTTCCTTGAGGCTCTCGAAGAGACCGACAATGTCCTGTCCAGGATCGAGATTGAGCGTGGTGAGCGTTGCGCTGACTCCGCCGATGGTCTTGATGAGACCCCAGAATGTTCCCAGCAGTCCCAGAAAGATGAGGAGACCGATGAGGTACCGCGAAATTTCGCGGGATTCGTCGAGTCTGGCGCCGATGCTGTCGAGGATCGAGCGCGTCGACGTCGGGGTGAGGCTGAACTGCGCACCGGAAGACCGGCGCTTGCCGAGCATGGCGGCCATCGGCACGAGCAGTCGCGGGGTCGTCTGGATGCGCAGATGCGGTTTGCGAAAACTGTCGATCCAGGCAACTTCCCGGTAGAGCATCTGCGGTTGCCGGAAGATGTAGAGGATGCCGAACAGGAGAACGCCGAGAATCAGCCCGTTGAGCAGGGGGTTCGCCTGGAAGGCGACGAGCAGCGTTGCTGACAGGAATCCGGTGATGAACAGCACAACGAGGAGGAACGCGGCCATCCTGATGATGTAGCGGTTCGGGCGCGTCATGCGATGCTCCACATCAACCCGATATGCTCTGGATTGCCGGTTCGTCCCACCGTGACGCCGCCGGCAACCGTCATGGGTGTGGTTACCATGTCCGTGAGTGTGTCGTCCATTGATCACCGCGAGGTGGCGGCATTGTGTCAGGCAAGTGACCGGAGCATGTGTCCGTGGATTCCGGGATTCCCGGCGAGAACCGAAGGTGGTGCGGTGCCAGGCGGGCTGCCGTCGAGGCGGGTGACGATACCTCCCGCTTCTTGGATCAGGATGGTGCCGGCTGCCAGACTGTCCGGATCGGCGCCGTCCGCCCAGTAGCCGTCAAGCCTGCCGGCTGCCAGCCAGGCGAGATCGAGTGACGGAGCGCCAAGGCAACGCAGCCGTGGCACCTGTTTCAGCAGCCGGGCGATGCCGAGGGCACTCGGCACTCCGTCGCCGTGGGCCAGGACGCTCCCGGAGAGCGACCTGGTTCCGGACACCCGCAGCCGCCGTGATCGCATGAAGGCGCCGTGTCCCCGTTCGGCCCAGAAGAGTTCGTCCCTCAGGGGATCGAGGACGACGCCGGCGACGATCTCGCCGGTCATCTCGACCGCGACCGCAACGGAGGTATGGGGAATGGCGTGGACGAGATTGTTCACACCATCAAGCGCACTGACGATCCAGCGGCTGCCCTTCGCCGGGCTGTCGAAGGAGAAATCCGGACGGGCGTGCGCGAGTTCACGTCTGATGGTCTCGCCCGAGCGACGCCTGGATGCCTCGACGAACTGCGCCGCGCCCGCCTTCGACGACACCAGGTTGTCGGCCTCGTTGTAGTCCCGGATCAGGGCGACGGCGGCCTTCGACGCCGCCTTCGCCATGACGGTGATGAGGGGCGATTGATAGGCCAAGACTGCCGTTCAGTCCTTCGCGCGTTCCCGGTAGGTCGCATCCACGGTGTTGACCACCACCCTGACACCGGTCTCGATGTGTGGTGGAACCATGATGCGCAGTCCGTTCTCGAGGATGGCGGGCTTGTAGGACGACGCGGCTGTCTGTCCCTTGACCACTGCTTCGGTTTCGGCAATGGCGAGAACGACGGTCTCCGGCAGGGAGACTCCGACAACCTCGTCTTCATGGGACTGGATCATGACTTCCATGCCGTCCTGGAGGAAGGCTGCGCCGGAACCCAGCATGTCACGGCTGATGATCGTCTGCTCGAAGGTCTCGGAGTTCATGAACGTGAAGGAATCCGCATCGGCAAAGAGGAACTGGTGCGGCGTGTCCCAGAGCCTCACCCGTTCCACGGACTCCGACGACCGGAACCGTTCGTTGAGCTTCGTGCCGTCGCGGATGTCCTTGAGTTCCACCTGGAGATAGGCGCCACCCTTGCCGGGCTGGGTGTGCTGGATCCTGGTGGCGACCAGGAGCCGGTCCTTGTGGTGGATCACCATGCCAGGACGGATCGCGTTGCCGTCGATCTTCATGACATCACTGCCTGATGTTGGGAGTTTCGAGCGGCGCGGACGCTAGCACCACCCCCTGTCCAAGGCAAGAACACGGACCTCCCGTTCACGAGTTCCCGGACCGGATGCCCACTCTGCGACAGGGTCGTTCCTGCGAGCGGTTCATCAAGACCCGGTTGCCGAACGACAGTGCTGCAACGCACATCTGCATCATCGTTTCTCTGCAGGCGACATCCAGGAGAGCGCTTCCACCAGCCTGGATCATCGATGAACTCATGCACTGCTGGGGCCGGAGTCACGACGCCCGGTACCTGAAGGCCACGGAGTGAGAAGGTGCGATCCATCGGTTGTCCGGACCGTCTCTGTCCGGCGCTGTCCCGCGTTCACGATGTGCTCGTCGTATGTCAACAGTCTCGTCACCTAGATCGGACCCGGACTGGTGTGAGATGACGGCCCGGCAGGGTAGCGACAGGCGCTTCACCCTTCTGTTCGAGGAGCAGGCAGTTCATGGTGGAATGTGCCGCCGCATGCCTTGGTCATGTCGGCGATGCGGGCGACGATCGAAGGCTCGCCCTTGAGGTGAATGTCGCGCCAGCCCAGGCGCAGGGCGAGCATGGCGTATCCGGCATCAGGGCCACAATCGATCAGCGCACGCACGGAGGGGGTGCCGGCGCCTGCCTGGCGCATCATTTCCAGAAGATAGCCTGGCCCCAGCCGCGCACAGGCCCCCGGCGCGGTGACAAGCAGGATCTCCTGGCCGCACCGCCGGGCGTCCACCACGGCCGTGCGGGCTTGCTCCAGGGTTTCGACGACGCGGGGTGTCAGGCCGCCTCCAGCGCTGCGAGTCCGGGCAGTGGCGTCCCCTCGAGCCATTGCAGGAAAGCGCCGCCCGCCGTGGAGACGTAGGAGAATCCGTCCGTGGCGCCGGCGTGTGTGAGAGCCGCTGCCGTGTCACCGCCACCTGCTACCGAGAAGACCGATCCGCTCCGCGTGAGGTCCGCGATCGCGCGGGCGAGATCGACGGTTCCCCTGTCAAAGCCGTCGCGTTCGAACATCCCCATGGGCCCGTTCCAGACCACGGTCCTGCACCCTTCGACGAGGCGCGAGACTGCCGCCACGGTCAGCGGTCCGACATCGAGAATCCGCGCGTCACGAGCGATGGCATCAAGGCCGCAGGTCACTGGTCGGCCATCTTCCTCGACGACGGCATCGACAGGCAGGTGGACGGCATGACCGCGATCGCGGGCCGATCTCATGATGCGATCGGCGATGCCGGTCATGTCGGCCTCGTGGAGCGAGGCGCCGATCCTGGTGCCTTGCGCGGCAAGGAAGGTGTTGGCCATGGCGCCGCCGACGACGAGATGGTCCGCCCAGCGCGACAGATGCTCCAGAATGGCGAGCTTGGTGGACACCTTGGCTCCGCCGACCACGGCGGCAACGGGGCGCACCGGATGACTGAGCGCCCGGCCAATGGCGTTCACTTCCTCCTCCATGAGACGCCCGGCGCAGGATGGCAGCAGACGGGCCAGGGACGTGACCGAGGCATGGGCGCGGTGACTGACCGAAAAGGCGTCGTTGACGCAGATGTCGCCAAGGGCGCCGAGGGCACGGGCAAAGTCGCGATCATCAGCCTCCTCTCCCGGATGGAAGCGGAGATTCTCGAGCATGGCGACGTCACCCGGTCCGGTCGACGCAATGGTGTCGGCGGCGCTGTCACCTATCGTGTCGGTGGCGAAGGCTACCGGACGGCCAAGCGCATCCGCGACGGCCACTGCGACGGGAGCGAGCGACAGGGAGGGATCGGGTCTCCCCCCCGGCCTGCCGAGGTGGGCCAGAATGATCGTGCGGGCCCCGGTGTGTGCGAGCTCTCGCACGGTGGCGAGACTCCTTTCGATCCGTTCGCTTCCCGTGACACGTCCACCGTCGATGGGCACGTTGAGGTCGAGGCGCAACAGAACCCGCCTGCCGGCAGGGCTGATGTCATCAAGTGTGCGCAAGGTGCCCACGGCCGGGCAGGGTGTTCTCCTAGAGGAACCTGGCGAGCGCCGCCGCCGTGTCGCTCATCCGGTTCGAGAATCCCCATTCATTGTCATACCAGGAGAGTACCCTGACAAAGCGTCCGTCGATGACCTTGGTCTCGCCGAGATCGAAGACGGAACTTGCAGGGTTGTGGTTGAAATCACTGGAAACGAGTGGCTCGTCATTGACCGCAAGCACACCCTTGAGACGGCCGCGGGCCGCCCTGGTGACAGCACGGTTGACGGTCTCCACAGTGGTCTCCTCCGGCGCCTCGAACTTGAAGTCGACGAGACTGACATTGGGCGTGGGAACCCGGATCGACGTGCCGTCGAGCTTGCCTTCGAGTTCCGGCAGCACCAGGCCCACGGCGCGGGCAGCTCCGGTCGAGGTGGGAATCATGGACGCCGATGCGGCGCGTGCCCGGCGTGGATCGGCATGCAGGGTATCGACGGTTCGCTGGTCCCCGGTGAAGGCATGAATGGTTGTCATGAACCCGTGACGGATGCCGACCGCCTTGTGAAGCACGGCGGCGACCGGCGCCAGGCAGTTCGTGGTGCACGAGGCGTTGGAGATGACATCGTGCGTCTTGCGAAGCTTGCCGTGATTGACTCCATAAACCACGGTGAGATCGGCTCCTCGCGCCGGCGCGGAGATCAGGACCTTGCGGGCGCCGGCCTCGAGGTGCTGTGAGGCCTTCTCGCGGGAGGCAAAGATGCCCGTGCATTCCATGACAACATCGATCTCGAGGTCGCGCCAGGGAAGCTGGGAAGGCTGTCGTTCCTGGAGCACGGCAACACTCTTTCCGTCGACCTCGAGTGTCGTGCCGCGCGCCGAAACCTCACCCGGGTAGATGCCATGAACGGTGTCGTACTTGAGGAGGTGAGCGTTGGCCTCGGCGGTACCCAGATCGTTGATGGCCACGAACTCCACGTCGTCGCGTCCCGATTCCATTGCGGCACGAAACACAAGGCGGCCGATACGGCCAAATCCATTGATGGCAACGCGAACCGCCATACCTTCCTCCAGGACAAACGGGAGACCCTGTCCTACCTGTTTCCAGGTCGGCCGGTCAACGCATCCCTCGTCAGAGACGCTGTCTGACTGCCTCGACGACGGCTTGAGGCGTGATGCCGAAGTGTTCGTAAAGTGCTCCGGCAGGCGCCGATTCTCCAAACCCGTTGACGCCGACAAACCCGCCTTCCTCACCGATGATGTCCGTCCATCCGAAGGGCAGGGAAGCCTCGACGGCAACGGTCACCCGGTCGCGCGGGATCAGGGCGGCACGGTCGACCGGATCCTGATTCCTGAAGAGTTCCTGGCACGGCATTGACACGATGCGCACGCCGACCCCGTCATCCTCGAGAACACGACCTGCCTCGATGGCGATCGCGACCTCCGATCCACTGGCAACGATGGTCGCCCGGTGCGTTGCCACCGCCTCGCGAATCACGTAGGCGCCCGTGCTGCAGGGATTGCCGGGAAGGGGTTCATGCCTAGCCTGGGGAAGACCCTGTCGGGAGAGTGCGATCACCGATGGCGTCGTCTGCGACGTCAGGGCCAGCTGCCAGCACTCGGCGGTCTCGATGGCATCCGCCGGACGGAAGACATGGAGGTTGGGAATGGCCCTCAGGCTGGCGAGGTGTTCCACCGGCTGGTGTGTCGGCCCGTCCTCGCCAAGTCCGATCGAGTCGTGTGTCATCACGTAGATGACACGCTGCTGCATGAGCGCGGCAAGGCGGATGGAGGGGCGACAATAGTCAGTGAAGGCAAGAAAGGTCCCGCCATAGGGGATGAGGCCGCCATGGAGGGCCATGCCGGTCATGGCGGCGGCCATCGCGTGTTCGCGGACTCCATACCGAACGTAGGTTCCGGAGTAGTTCCCGGCCGTGATGTCGGCCATCGCGCCTGTGCGCGTGTTGTTGGAGCCGGTGAGGTCTGCCGATCCGCCGATCATCTCGGGCAGTGCTTCGGTCAGGCAGTCAAGCGCCAGTTCACTCGCCTTGCGGGTGGCGACGCGGACCGGGTCGGCAAGCAGGCGCGAGACATGCTTGGCCGTGACATCGCGGACCCGGTCGTCGATATCGCCGGCCATGCGCCGCTCGAATTCCCGGCGTGTGGTGGCATCGAGTGCATCAAGCTTCCGTTGCCACGCCTCGCGGAGAGGAGCGTTGCGCCGCCCGGTCTCTCTCCAGGAATCGAGAATGTCACCGGGAATGACGAAGGGATCGGCCTCCCAGGCGAGTTCGCTGCGTGCCGCGGAAACCTCGTCCGCGCCCAGGGGAGAGCCGTGGGACGCCGCCGTTCCCGCCTTGCCTGGAGAACCGAAACCGATGACGGTGCGGCAGGCGATGAGACTTGGACGATCACTGTCGAGGGCCCGTCCCAGAGCACCGGCGATCGCCTCGCCGTCATGACCGTCCACGCTTTCCACCGCCCAGTTCAGGGCCCTGAAACGCGCCAGGGTGTCATCGGAGACCGCCAGCGAGGTCGGCCCGTCGATCGAGACGCCGTTGTCGTCGAACAGCACGATCAGGCGGTTGAGCGCGAGGTGGCCGGCCAGCGAGGCGGCCTCGTGGCTGATTCCCTCCATCAGGCAGCCGTCGCCGGCGATGACCCAGGTACGGTGGTCGACGACATCGCCGAAGCGGTCCGCCATGATCCTTTCGCCCAGCGCCATGCCGACGGCGTTGGCGAAACCCTGACCGAGCGGTCCGGTGGTGGTCTCTATGCCCGGACTTGCGCCGTATTCGGGGTGGCCCGCGGTACGGCTCCCCAGCTGCCTGAACCTGCGGATCTCGTCCAGGGTCATGTCGGCGTACCCCGAAAGATGGAGCAACGCATAGAGCAGCATGGATCCGTGGCCCGCCGAGAGAACGAAGCGGTCCCGGTCAGGCCACTCCGGATGACCGGGGTCGAACTTCAGAAATCTGGTGAAGAGCACGGTGGCAACGTCCGCCATGCCCATGGGCATGCCGGGATGGCCACTGGCTGCTGCCTCGACAGCATCCATGGCAAGGGCCCTGATGGCGTTAGCCATCCTGCGTTGTGTGATCCGCTCCACCGATTGCCCGTCCATCAGGATCGTGAACCCCTCGCTGCCTTCCCCGTGCCTGGTGGCATCGCGACCCTACATAAAGAGTGGAGGGAACCGGGACAAGGTCCGCCACGTCATGGCATTCTGCAACGCCTGTCTTTATCGGCGTGCTCCATGGCGCTATTGTCGCCCGGACTTCGGACCAGGGGCGAACATGGCTTCACGGGACAAGACGTTGATGAGGCTGGACAAGGCCGTCAAGCGACTGGAACGTGCCCTCGACCTGTCGCAGGATGCACGCGAAGGAGTCAAGCAGGGCCAGCTTCAGGGGGGACCCGGCGATGCCGGGGACAGGATGAGGGAACTCGAAGAGAAGCTGAAGACGGCGGATTCCCGCCTGGGATCCGTGATTTCGGAACTGAAAACGATGTTGGAGCGCGGTGATGCCCCAGGTGACGGTACTGATCAACGGTCATGAGTACGACGTAGCCTGTGGCAAGGGACAGGAAAGACGCACCTGCGAACTTGCCGACTATGTTGACAGCAAGATAAAGCAGCTCGTCGGTCAGCTCGGCAATCTCGGCGATCAGCGCTTGCTGCTTCTGGCGTCGCTTCATCTTGTCGATGAACTCTGGGATTACCAGGAGGCTGGAGCCAGGGGGACAACGAAGGCGGTCGAGGCACGCAGGGCCGATGCCATCGATGCGCTGGCGGAGCGGATCGAGCGCGTGGCCGAGCGCATCGAGGGCGGCACGTGACGCCCGGTCCGGCCGGCCCCGCAGCGCACTGGGCGTGAAGGTTCCGCCGCGACATCGCGAAATTCCCTGTATCCATCGGTCGAGGACCGGTTCTATAAGGGGACCGGGGCGGATGTCTGCCCGGCAGGTTGTCACATCAATCCCCGGGGCCAATGCACATCATCCGGGAGCTGTCCCTGGCGGGGGTGTGCCCCCGTTATCACGGCGCCCACCTGCACACGCAGGCCACGGAGGAGTGCCCATGGGACAACGGCGCGGGTGGTGCCGCCCCTGATGGACGAGAAGGCGCTGCAGCGCAGGCGCTGCATGGAGATGAGGAGGCAACTTCATGCCTCCCTCGTCGATGCCGGCGAGAGGGCGTGCCGTCACTTCCTGTCCGCGATCGGATTTCCCGCCGGCGCCGCCGTATCCGCCTACATTCCGGTGAGTTCGGAGTTCGACGTCCTGCCGCTCGCCAGGGCAGCCCACGCCGGCGGGCACGAGGTCGGCATGCCCGTTGTCGTGGCAAGGAACCGGCCCCTGGCCTTTCGGGCATGGGCCCCGGGAGACAGTCTGGAGCCCGGCGCCTGGAACATTCCGGTCCCGCCCGTCGATGCGCCACCCGTGATCCCACGCCTTCTTCTTGTGCCGATGCTGGCATTCGATTCGAGGGGATATCGTCTGGGCTATGGTGGCGGGTTCTACGATCGCACTCTCCAGGGGCTCAGACGCGGTGGCCGGCCGGTCACCGCCGTGGGTGTGTGTTATGCCGGCCTCGAGGTCGACGCGGTGCCCCGCCAGACCCATGATGTCCGTCTCGACTGGATCGTGACCGAGGAAGGTGCGCGGTCAACCGGATTGACCATCCCAGGGGGAGAAGAAAGATGACCGACGCCGGAGCAACCAGGATCGTCAGTGACTTCCCGTGCCATGTGAAGGAGATCGAGCATGTCTGGATCCCCATGGCCGACGGGGTGCGTCTGTCGGCGCGCATCTGGATGCCCGACGATGCCGAAGACAACCCGGTGCCCGCGATTCTCGAGTACATCCCCTACCGCAAGCGCGATCACACGCGCGTCGGGGATGACCCCCGGCATCACTACTGGGCCGGGCACGGCTATGCCTGTGTGAGGCTCGACATTCGGGGCACCGGCGAGTCGGAAGGTCTCATCACGGACGAGTATGCACTCCAGGAACAGGACGATGCCGTGGAAGCGATCGCCTGGATTGCTTCCCAGCCCTGGTGCAGCGGACGTGTCGGCATGACGGGCATCTCGTGGGGCGGCTTCAACAGCCTGCAGGTGGCCGCGCGCCGGCCACCGGCCCTGAAGGCGATCATCACGCACTGTTCGACCGATGACCGCTACAGCGACGATGTGCACTACATGGGCGGGTGCCTGCTGCTCGAGAATTTCTTCTGGGGATCGGCTTACCTGATGCTCATGGCGCGCTCCGGCGATCCGCTGATCCAGGGCGAGAGATGGCGGGATCAGTGGCTGGAAAGACTGGAGAACCAGGAGCCGGTCGCCGCCACCCTCTGGCTCGCCCACCAGCGGCGGGATGCCTACTGGAAGCACGGATCGGTCTGCGAGAACTGGTCGGACATCGACTGTGCGGTCTACGCCGTGGGCGGCTGGAACGACGGTTACTCGAATGCCGTGCCGCGCATGCTCGAGAATCTCGACGGTCCGGCCAGGGGACTCATCGGTCCGTGGGGCCACAAGTACCCCCAGGACGCCATTCCGGGACCCTCCATCGGGTTCCTTCAACAGGGCCTGCGCTGGTGGGATCACTGGCTGAAAGGCGGGGACCCGGAGTTCGCGGACGAACCTCAACTGACCGTCTGGCTGGACGAGTTCCAGTCGCCGGACGCCTGCCTGGCGCAGTCGAAGGGGCGCTGGGTGAGCGAGGCCGTCTGGCCGTCACCTGGCACCGTCACCCAAACCCTCTTCCTCAACGCCGATGGCCTGGCGGCGTCAGCCGGCCCGCAGGTCACCATGGACCACCGGTCTCCGGAGACCGTCGGTGTGACTGCCGGCAGTTGGTGCCCCTACGGTCTTGGCGGTTCCAGCCCCGACCTGCCGCTCGACCAGCGGGAGGACGATGCCGTGTCGCTCGTGTTCGACGGTGAACCCCTCGAGGAGCGCCTGGAGATCCTCGGAGCGCCGGAACTCGTGCTCGAGGTTGCGGTGGACCGTCCCCAGGCGATGGTGGTGGTTCGGCTCAACGACGTTGCGCCGACCGGAGAATCCATGCGCGTGACATGGGGTGCGCTCAATCTCTCTCATGCCCGCAGCCACGAGGAACCGTCGTCGATGACACCGGGACAAACGGTGACGATCCGCCTCAGGCTGAATGACTGCGCCCACGCCTTTGATGCGGGACACCGGGTCCGTGTCGCCGTTTCGACGAGCTACTTTCCCGTCGTCTGGCCGGCGCCGGAAGCCTTCACCCTTTCGCTCACCGGCGGTGCCGGGAGCAGGCTGATGCTGCCCGTCCGTCCCCTCAGGGACGATGATGATCCGGGAGTGGTATTCGGCGAAGCCGAAATGGCGCCGCCTCCCGACATGACGGTCCTGGTGCCTCCCTCGTCATCGAGGAGGGTCGAGCGGGACCTCGCGAGCGGCGAACAGGTGATGCACCTGGTGGAGGACGGAGGCGTCTGCCGCCTCGAGGCCATCGACATGGAATGCGTCGACGGCACCAGGTTCGAGTACCGCATCACGAAGGGTGACCCCCTTTCGGCACGGGCCGTCTGGCACTGGTGGAGCCGCCGCAGCCGGGGCGACTGGGATGCCGGGGTCAAGGTGCGGATGGAAATCAGTTCGTCGGTGGACACCTGGCATGTGACGAGCGATCTCGAGGCCTTCGAGGGAGACCGGCGGGTCCATTCGCGTTCATGGAATCACGATGTTCCAAGGGATCATTGCTGAGCGGCGAGACCGGCCAGCATGGTCTTCTCGACAGCGGTCGCCCTCTCGAAAACCATCTCCTTCCAGGTGCCAGTGTCGGGATAGAAGCAGCGCCGGATCTCCGCCTTGATGGCGCGGCCAAGGTCCGAATCGGGATCCCCGTGGTTGTGGAGCCAGCAGTCCGCCATCAGGGACTCAAGAACCTCGTCAAGGGGTGAGGTGCCGTATTCCAGGGTTGCCATGGTGAGGCTGGCGTGGTCTGCGGCCCTGGCGACTCCAAGATTGTTGGTGCCGGTGAGCGGTGCGGAGACCGAAGTGCCGTCACTGGTCGATGTCACGGCGCCTTCGCCGAACCAGTCGACCAGGCGCCGGTGACCGGGTTCACCTGTCTCGTGATCCGAAATCAGTTCACCGACGCCAAAGGGACCCAGCCCGGTGTGGTAGTCGAGGAAGGCGATGTGGCGGGCGCTCGCAGCATGCCGGCGGACGATGGAGGTGAGCGTGGTGGCCGACCAGGAGGGGGCCGATCCGCCGTAGAAGAGGCCCGGCGGGTGACTGTACTGACCGGCCGAAATGGCGCCCTGCAGAGCCATGTCTCCCCGGCGTTCGCGATAGGTCTCCATCGCTGCGTGACACGCGGCCCGCGATTCCGCGGTCCACATGTCCGGACACAAGGCCCCCTTCAGCGCCTCATAGCCTTCGTTGGTGGCGTAGGGCTGGTCATGGTCGACGTGATTGCGGTTGAGATCGATGTTTTCGTGGGTCACGCGGCGCAACCAGGAGAAACCGAAGGGATTGATGGCGTGGATCAGGACAACGGCAACGTCGTCGTCCCGATCGTCGTAGAGGCCTGATGCAAGGGCGCCGGTCTGCGCGCCCGAACCGCAGAAACCCTCGACACCGTGGGTGGCCGACATGGTCATGAAGACCCGTCCGGCGTCATCGGGACCCAGGCGCGCGACATCCGTGGCCAGGATCTCGCCGTCCCGGCCTCGTCTGGGATGGAGGTGCTGGTCGACTTGGGCACCATTCAAGAGGCAGGCATCGAGAAAGGCCTGGCGCGCTTCACGATAGGTTGCGGAAAAGAACTGTTCAGGATGCATCGCCGGCCCCGGTGCTGCTGTCACGGGGTCGCACGGTAGCACCGGCCCTTGCCGGCGAACACGCGTTTTCCCGAACGTGTTTCCTGACGCAGTCGATGGCCTGGTCCAGTGTGAGCCGCCGGACCTCCACCCCATCCGGGAAAGCGCTCACCATGCGCGACGGCAAGCGCGGATCGAGGAGCACGAAGACGCCACGGTCATCCATCCGTCGCACGAGGCGGCCGAAGGCCTGGCGCAACCTCAACCGCGTGATGAGATCGTTCCACTGCAGATCCCCGAAGGCGGCGTGTCGGGCCCTGTGCAGCAGATCCGGCCGTGGCCATGGCACCCTGTCGAAGACGATGAGGCGCAGGGAGCGGCCGGGGACATCAACGCCGTCGCGCACGGCATCGGTGCCGAGCAGGCAGGAATCCTCCTCGGCGCGAAAGATGTCCACGAGGGTCCCGGTATCCATGGCGTCGACGTGCTGTGCGTAGAGAGGCAGCCCTGCCTCCTGGAGGGGAAGGGCGATGCGCTGCTGGACACGTCTCAGGCGCCTGATCGCCGTGAAGATTCCGAGACCTCCTCCTCCGGAGGCCATGAAGAGATCGCGAAAGGCGATACTGACCCTCACCTCGTCCTGACGCGGAACGTCCGTGACGACGATCACCCGGGTGAGTTCCGGGTAGTCAAACGGGGAGGAGATGGCGGAACAGGCCGGTGGATCGGCGAGATGGCGAAGACCGGTCCGAAGGCCGGCCGTGAGCCAGGATCCTTCGCCTGTCTGCGGGTGGTCACGCGCATCGCGCAGTGTCGCCGAGGTGATGACGATGCCATGGGTTTTCGATGCGACATTCTCGGCAAAGGGCAAACCCGGATCGATCCAGTGACGGTGCATGCCCGTATCGAATTCGCGGCCGTCGATGCGGTTGATCGACAGGCAGTCATGGTACTCCGCAGGGGTCTCTGCACCCAGGGTCTCGAGCATGTGCCGCCACTCGGCAATGACGTCGACACCGCGAAGACGGATGCCCCGGATCGTCGCCTCCATGCGCTGCTCTGTGTGTTCCTCGAGGCGGTCCTTCAGGCGGATCAGTTCCTCGCCCAGATGTCCGATGAGATCCGACAGGGGCCGCTCAAGGGCGCCCAGCGCTTCGTGGAGGTCGATGGCCGCCGCAAGGAGTGGTTCAGGAGGGCAATCGGCCAGGCATTCCAGGCTGTAGTGGCCCCGGGCGTCACCGGTCCGGTCCAGCACCTGGCTGCGTACCAGGAAGAAGAAGGCTTCCGCCTTCCCCGTTGGGGCGCCGGCGGCGAACCGGTCCGGCCAGCCCGGCGCCGGCAGCACGGTGGCGGCGCGCGCGATATCGGCGACGAGTGCGCGACCCTCATCACCGATGAGATCCCGCACCCTCTGCATGAGGCCTCGGGCCCGCGATTGGCGGCTTCCCGCCCCAAGCAGCCAGCGGCGCAGATCTTCTGCCTCGCGGCAGGTGAGTTCGGTGGCGAACACCCGGTCGGCCGCATCAAAGAGATGGTGCCCCTCATCGAAGACGTAACGCGTCGGGGCATGGGGATCGCCTTCGCCGCTGTGCCAGGCCTGCAGCAGGCTGAGCGCGTGATTGGAGACGACAATGTCGGCATGGTGCGCCCGGCGCACGGACCCTTCGATGAAGCACTTTCGGAAATGGTCGCAGGCGCTGTAGATGCACTCGCCGCGGCGGTCCGCGAGATCCATGGTTCGCCGGTACCCGAGCAGTTCGAGAAGCCAGCCGGGCAGGGAGCCACCCTGCATGTCGCCATCGGACGTGGTCTGAATCCAGCGTCCGATGAGACCGAGACGGACCGTGTCCTCGAGCGAACCTCCACGGCGATTGACCGCATCGGCGAAGTTGAGCAGGCACAGGTAGTTCTCGCGGCCCTTGCGCACCACGACTCGCCGCCGTCTGATTTCGCCCTCCGGGATGAGCCGGTCGAGTTCCTGGTTGATCTGGCGTTGCAGGTTCCTGGTGTAGGTACTGATCCAAACGGTGCCGCGGTTCTTTTCCGCCCACAGGCTCGCCGGTGCGATGTATCCGAGTGTCTTGCCCACACCTGTGCCCGCCTCTGCCAGCACCGCGCCGACCGCACCCGGCTCCCGGCGCGGGGCGAAGCCGGGGATCAGCGACTGTGCATATCGGATCTGTCCGGGCCTGTCTTCGGCATCGACTCCGAGAAGTGATACCAGTCGTGATGCCACGTCGTCGCTGGCGATGGCTTCGGTGAGTGGTGGTGGCCGCGGTTCCCTGTCCGACCATTCCTGGCGGGCGGACCAGACATCGAGACTGCCTTTCGCATCCGGCGCCAGGTCCAGTGCAGCCGCGACATCGCCTCCCCAGGGCCAGGCGCTGTCGGCCATGACGGCCGCGATGGCAGTCGCCTCGTCCCTCGTCTCGCGGTCGAACGCCGCCAGTTCGTCGAGAAGAAGGGCGGCACAGGTCCGCAGAGCCATCGCCTGATCAGCCATGTCGCGGGGCAGGCCGGCGCCGAGCGCCCGGGCAACGCCGAATGGCGTGGGAACGACGAAGGAACCCGGGCGCACGAATGCGAGGATTTCCAGGATGTCGAAGGCCGGCAGGTGCCGGGTTGCGGTGCGCCCGCCGGTGGCCACGGCATGGCACAGCAGGGGCACGGCGCCGCTCTTCCACCTCTGGCCGGCCTCTTCGCGTTCGATTTCCTCGATGACACCGTCGGCGGTCAGCCAGACGGCGCTGGCAGCACCCGCCACGAGTGTCGGCGCCTCGGCCCAGGTCATGGCGCGGTCAGTCACATGCGAGCTTGCCGCGGATGAGGGCGAGGGTCTCGCTGCGTCCGTAGAGGGCCATGAAACTGCCGAAACGCGGCCCGGAGGGCTGGCCGAGGAGAACCTCGTAGAGTGTTGCGAACCAGGTTCTCAGCGGTTCGAAGCCGTGGTCCCGCCCCGTGGCATAGGTCTCGCTCTGGAAGTCCTCGCCGGTTGCCGTTTCGGGAAGTGTTTCCAGGCGGCCGGCGAGGTCGGCAAGGGCATCCCGTTCCTTCTCGTCGGGAACGCGGTAGTGCTTCTGCTCCCTCACCACATCCCGGTAGTAGTGGACGGCGAGGCGCGCCAGGCGGTCGAGCAGGGGGTGGGTTTCGGGTGAGGTTCCGGGAAGATAGCGGCTGATGAAGCCCCACAGGATGGCCTCGTCGTCGGCATTGCAGACACTGGCGAGATTGAGAAGCACCGCATAGGAGAGAGGCTGTTCCTCGGCCGGTGGGTCGCCGGCGTGGATGTGCCATACCGGGTTGGCAAGGCACTCGTCATGGTCCTGCCGGTGGTAGAGTTCGAGGTGCCGCGCGTGCTCGTCGACGTGACGCGGGATGACGTCGAAGTAGAGGCGCTTGGCGGTACGCGGCTTGGTGTACATGAAGAGGGCAAGGCTCTCCGGAGTGCCGTAGCGCAGCCATTCGTCGATGGTGAGGCCGTTGCCGCGGGACTTCGAGATCTTCTCGCCGTTCTGGTCAAGGAAGAGTTCGTAGTTGAAACCCTCCGGCGGCGTGCCGCCAAGGGCCCTGCAGATACGCCCCGAGATGGTCACCGAATCGATCAGGTCCTTGCCGGCCATTTCGTAATCGACGCCCAGGGCATGCCAGCGCATGCCCCAGTCCGGCTTCCAGTTGAGCTTGCAGTGCCCTCCCGTGACCGGAACCTCCGTCCTGGTGCCATCTTCGTCCTCGAAGACGATCGTTCCCTTTCCGGGATGACGCTCCAGGAGAGGCACGTAGAGGACCCGGCCGCTCGTGGGAGAAATGGGCAGAAAGGGCGAATAGGTCTTGCGGCGTTCCTCCCTCAGGGTTGGCAGCATGATCTCCATGACGGCGTCGAACCGCTCGAGGACGCGCATGAGGGCGTCGTCGAAGGCGCCCGACCGGTACATTTCCGAGGAACTCACGAACTCATAAGTGAAACCGAACCGGTCGAGAAAGGACCTCAGCATCGCGTTGTTGTGGTCCCCGAAGCTCGCATGGCTGCTGTCGAAGGGATTGGGAATCCTCGTCAGCGGCTGGCCGATGTGGCGCGCCATCATCTCCCTTTGCGGGACGTTGTCCGGCACCTTGCGCAATCCGTCCATGTCATCGGAATAGGCGAAGAGACGCGTCGGCACGTCGGACATCTGCGAGAAGGCATGGCGGACCATGCTGGTGCGCACGACCTCGCCGAACGTGCCGATGTGGGGCAGGCCCGATGGCCCGTAGCCTGTCTCGAACAGCACATGGCCCTTCTTCGGGGCGCGGCCTCCCAGCCTTCCCAGGAGTTTCCGCGCCTCCTCGAACGGCCAGGCCCTGATGGCGCGGGCCTGTTCTTCAGACAACTCCACCAACGAAGAACCTCCTCGAAATGTGCCCGGAACCTATGTCCGGACGCCACCGTTCGCAAGGCAGGCACCACGGGCCTGTGACGGTCGCAGGCATAGCGCGGTTAACGGCGCCTCCGGTCAGGGTTGAGTGGCGGGCGTGCGAGACCGCAGACAGGACTGTCTGATGCTGCAGGCGATGGGAACAGTGTCAACGAACCGGGCCCAGGGACCGCACCTTCAGCCGGTGGCGGGTTCCGGCGAGTCGGCCGGCAGGCGATGCCAGTCGGCGAGGGTGATGTCGCGGCCTGGAAAGGCTGGCGAGCGGAAGGGCCATCTGGTGATGATCCAGTCACTGACTGCGGCGTAGAGCACGTCATCGAGGCCGCTGGAGAGCTCGTCGGCCCGGACCCACATCGTTACCTTCGCGTCGTGGTCGCGCTTGAGTGTCGGCATGATGTAGACGCAGCCCAGGCAGCGGCTCTCGTCGGGAGTCATCATCGTGTAGGCAAAGGAGACGCGCAGGGTGAATTCGCGCTGGTGCCAGCCGAGATCGACGAGGTCGTCCTCCAGCGTCAGCCCGGCGGGCCAGTCGCTGCCACTATCCTGCGAGTAGGTCGAGCGCAGGTGATCGACGCTTGACATGACAGCGTCGTAATCCCTCACGAGATCGTTCACCGTCAGCATGCGCAGGCGAAAGCGGGGATGTTCGAACGTCACCGGGACGTCGAAGTCGTCGGGTACGAGGCGCGGTCGATCATGCACGGTTCGAAGACCTCCTTGAGGGCTGACTGAGGGACGTGGCGCCAAGAAAGCGGCCGAGACGTGCGAGTGCGGTGGCGAGCGCCGTGCGCCGCCCCTTGCCCTCGACGACACCAGGCTCCCACCACAGGCCCTCGACTGCCAGTTCGCCGGTCGATCGATGAAACTTCATCGAGGCACGTCCGGTCAGGCGATCTCCCTCGAGAATCGGCAGCACGTAGTAGCCGTAGCGCCGTTTCGCCCTGGGAACGAAGGCTTCGAAACGGTAGTCGAAGCCGAACAGGCGCAACGCACGGCGGCGGTCGCGCAGCACCGGGTCGAACGGGCTCAGGAACCGCATGGTCGAAGGTGGAGAGCTGAGCTGGACGAGGGTGTCCTCGATATGGGTCCATGCAAGAGAGTTCTTCGGAGCGCCGTTGCCCACTCCCTCGACCTCGATTGTCATCAGACGGTGCCGGTTGGCCTCGACCCACTGCCTGGCCTCGTTCGGGGACACGTCGTTCCAGAAGGCGGCAATCTCCCCTGGCGTTGCGGTGCCCAGGCGATCGAGAGCCGATGAACAGGCCCAGTCGAGGTGTTCCCCGGCCGACACGTCCTGGTTGAGGACATGGCCGGGTATCACTCGCTCGGTAAGATCGTATACCTTCTGAAAGTTCTGGCGCCGCACCACCTGGATGGTTCCCTTCCACCACAGGTATTCCAGCGCTGCCTTGGCCGGTTTCCAGCCCCACCAGGGCTCACTCTGCCCACCTGCTTCGCCATCGAGTTCCCGTGACATCGTCGGTCCGCGCTCGGTGATCCGGTCGAGCACGCGTGCAATGACATGGGCGGGATCATCGCCGATGCGCTCCCGGAACCAGGCGCTGTTCTCGAGATTCGCTGCCATGCGGGCAAACCGCGGCTTCCAGTGGGCATACCATCCAAGCGGAATGGCGCTGGCATCGTGGGTCCAGTGCTCGAAGAGACGGCGCTCGTTCTCCAGAAGCGCTGCCAGATCCTCCCTGCGGTAGGTCCGGTTGCGCGAATGGAGCGTGAGATGGTGGGCCCGTTCCACGGTGGAAATGCTGTCGAGCTGCACGAATCCCATGCGCTGGATCAACGACAGCAACCCCTGTCTGCCAAGCTTCTTCCCGGGCGATTCGCCAAGTCCCTGGAGGTGGAGAAGCAGGCGACGCGCGGTCCGGGCATCGAGTGACAGGCGGGCAGGCATGTCGGCATCATAGCGTGACGCGCGGTCGCGGCATGTCTTGATTTTGCGATCCATGCCGATAGGTTCGCGGCCATGTCCAGTCCCCAGCCCGGGATCCTCGACGGCATCCCGTCCCATGCCCGATTTCTGGAGTTCCACCGGCGTCCCGGGGACGTGCCGGCGGCCGTGGTGCTGCGTGATCTCGCCGGCATCAGCGTTGAACTCGGCGCGGTGATCGGCCTTGGTCCGGGGCTCCTCGCGGGGCTGGGAGCCGCCATTCCGGGACACATGTCCTTTCCGGCATTCTCGGGCCCCGGCTGCGAGGTGCCGTCGACGCAGTCGGACCTGTGGGCATGGGTGAGGGGCGAGGATCCCGGTGACATCCTCCTGAACGCCCGTGCCATCGAACGCGAGGTGGCCGATGCGTTCGGGATCGAGCGCATGGTCGACGGCTTTCGCTTTCGCGATGGCCGTGATCTCACGGGCTACGAGGATGGCACCGAGAATCCCAAGGGAGACGACGCCGTGGCCGCCGCCTGCGATGCCGGAGGCGGAAGCTTCGTTGCGGTGCAGCAGTGGATGCATGATCTCGACCTCTTCGCCTCGCATCCGCCTGGCGTCCGGGATCGCATCATCGGTCGGCGTCTCGACGACAACGAGGAACTGGACGATGCTCCCCCCGCAGCCCATGTTTCCCGCACGGCGCAGGAGGACTTCGAACCCGAGGCCTTCCTGTTGCGCCGTTCGATGCCTTGGGCCGACACCACGGGGGAGGGGCTGATGTTCGTGTCGTTCACCGCCACAGTCGATCCATTCGTCGCCCAGATGCGGCGCATGGCGGGTCTCGATGACGGAATCGTCGATGCCCTCTTCGGCTTCACGCGTCCGGTGACCGGGAGCCTGTTCTGGTGCCCGCCCGTGCGTGACGGCTCTCTCATTCTGCCGGAGTTCCACCCATGAGCGGTACCGTTCTCGGCGTCCTCGGCGGGAGTGGCGTCTACGACATCGAAGGTCTCGAGGGTGCCGAGTGGGTCACGGTCGACACGCCATGGGGCGCGCCATCGGACCAGTTGCTGCGCGGCATGATGGACGGCCTCGACGTGGTGTTCCTGCCGCGTCATGGCCGCGGCCATCATGTGTCGCCCACTGGCATCAACGCGCGCGCCAACATCGATGCCCTGAAACGAATGGGCGTCACCGACCTCCTCTCGGTTGCCGCGGTCGGATCGCTGAGGGAAGACCTCCCGCCCGGCACCTTCGTGGTGTGCGATCAGTATGTCGACCGGACGGTGAACCGTACGAGGAGTTTCTTCGGCGAGGGGTGTGTGGCCCATGTCTCGCTTGCGCACCCGACCTGTGAACGCCTGGCGCAGCACGTGACGCAGGCCGGCAAGGCGGCCGGCATCCCCATGGTGCGGGGCGGCACCTACATCTGCATCGAGGGGCCCCAGTTCTCGACGCTGGCGGAATCGCATCTCTTCAGGTCTTGGAACATGGATGTCATCGGCATGACGGCCATGCCGGAGGCGCGCCTCGCGCGGGAGGCGGAGCTCTGCTATCTCACCGTCGGCATGGTGACGGACTACGACTGCTGGCACGAGGACCATGATGCCGTCACCGTCGAACAGGTCATCGGCGTGTTGCTGGCCAACGCCGGAAATGCGCGGCGCCTCGTCGAGGCCCTCGTGCCCCTGATGGCCGACAACGATCATCCTTGCCCCCACGGCTGTGACCGGGCCCTTGACCATGCCATCATCACCCGGCCGGAAGCCCGCGATGGTGACGTGATCGCCAGGCTCGACGCGGTTGCCGGGCGCGTTCTCGGGGCCTGCTGATGGACCTTCGCCCCCTCATCCGCACCATCCCGGACTTCCCCCGCGAGGGGGTCATGTTCCGCGACATCACGACCCTCTTTGCCCATGGCGCCGGCTTCGCCCACGCGGTCGACGGCATGACGGCCCCCTTTGCCGACTCCGCCATCGACGTGGTCGCTGCCATCGAGGCGCGGGGGTTCATTCCCGGCGGCGCCGTTGCCCGCCAGTTGCAGGCAGCCTTCGTTGCCATACGCAAGAAGGGCAAGCTGCCCCGCCGGGCCATCGGCGAGGATTACGAACTCGAGTACGGCATCGACCGGATCGAGATCCACGACGACGCCGTCAGGGAAGGCGCGCGGGTCCTGGTGGTGGACGACCTGATCGCCACCGGCGGCACGGCGATGGCCGCCGTTCGCCTGCTGCGCCGCGCCAACGCCGACATCGTCGGCGCCAGCTTCGTGATCGATCTCCCCGCCCTCGGTGGCGCCGACCGCGTCCGCCAACTCGGCGTTCCCTGCCACTCCCTCGTCAGCTTCTGACCGCGTCGATCGGTTCGCATTGCGCGGCGGTGCGGGTCCTTGCTCCGGTCAACCCTTCCGGTCTTCCGCGCGTCAGGTTTTCTCCCGTCCTTCGAATCGTTCGAGCATCTCGGCCAGACCGGCCAGCGGCACCACATCCGCGCTCCGGCGGGACTGCCGGTCCGCACCTCCATAGACAATCGCCCTTGTGGTGATACCCGGCAGCGTTTTCGCTATTCGGTCGAGCGGATCGAACCAGTCGGAGGCGACCGTTGCGCCGGACTTGATTTCTATGGCGCCCATGCCGTCGCTGTTCTCATGGAGAAGGTCGCATTCGAGGCCGCGGCTATCCCGGAAAAACGACAGATTGGATCGGCGGCTCCGATTGAAACGATGTTTGAGAACTTCCACCACAACTGCATTCTCGAACAGCGGCCCGCGAAGCGGGTGGGTGCCTAGCTGACCGGCATGTTCAATGCCGATGAGATGGCTCGCCAGCCCGACATCGTAGAAGTAGAGCTTGGGTGTCTTGACCAACCGCTTGCGGACGTTGGCATGGAACGGCGGAAGCCTGAAAACGACATAGCTTGCTTCCAGAACCGCAAGCCAATGGCCTGCCGTGGTGTGGGAGACGCCCGCATCTGCCCCCAGGGATGAGAGATTGGCCATCTGTCCGACGCGTCCGGCACACAGGCGGACAAACCGGCGGAAGTTTGCAAGATTGCGGATCTCGCCGACCCGGCGCACGTCACGCTCGACATAGGTCTCGAAGTAGTCGCCGAGTGCCTGCCGGGGTTCGAGCTTCCGGTCGTGAATTCGGGGATAGAAGCCGGAATACAGGATGTCGTCGACGCTGTTGCTCGCGCCCGTCCTTTGGCGTTCGGCAAGGGAGAACGGCAGCAGGCGGAGCAGTGCTGTGCGCCCGGCGAGAGACTGGCCTATTGCATCGGAAAGGCGGAACTGTTCGCTCCCCGTCAGCACAAAGAGGCTGTTCCGCTCCACGTCGTCCGCCAGGACCTGCAGGTAGGAGAGGAGATCGGGAACACGCTGGATTTCATCCAGGATTGCGCCGTCGCCCAAACGGGCAAGAAAGCCCCTTGGATCGGATTCGGCGAATTCCCGCTGGTCGGGCGCTTCCAGGTTGACGTAGTCGAGATGTGGAAAGGTGGCACGGCAAAGCGTTGTCTTGCCGGACTGCCGTGGTCCGGTCACGGTGACGAAGGGATACTGCTTGAACAGTCCGACCAGGCAGGGTGTGATTTCGCGCTCGATCATGATGCACCATAACGCGCGAATGGTAATATTGCAAATGCTACTTGCAATTTGCACAATCGCAGCCTGCGGGCCACTTGAGCCGGCGCGCAACCGGCGTCTACCGAGCATGTTCGGGTCGTTCCATGGGAACGTCTGATCGCCGTCATGGACGCCTCGGAATAGGACGCTTCCACAAACGATGTGATCAGGGCCCGGCTTGAAGCGCTTTCCTGGCGGATGAGAGTCGAGCGGGTCGTCGATGTCCTAACCGATATTGTCGGAGAGATCAGGTTGCCAGCAGGGTGTCGATCCAGAGGCGGGCGACGTCGAGGTAGAGATCGATGTCGGCCCGGGTCATGGCGAATGAGACCGTCGGGCCGGCGGTGGCGGTGGCCTCCCAGATGCCGCGGTTGGCCATGAAGATGCGCCGCGAGTCGGTAAGCGGGGTGTCGGCGAGACGCACCGCCTCGGCGCCGCTTCGGGGCTCTTCCCGGTGGTAGAGCCAGCCGGCACGATTATGCAGGTGTTGTGCCTTCCAGCCCAGGTTCGCGTCATCGATGATCTGCTGGATGCCCCGGGCGAGAACGGCGCCGAGTTCGGATGTCCGCTCGTAGGCCTCGCGGGTCATGACATGCTCGAGACAGGCACGGGCGGCGGCGAACGAGAGTGCATTGCCATAGAGCGTACCGCCGACGGCGAGACCGCCGGCATCGCTGAGAGGATCGAAGAGGTGACGGTCCATCAGGTCCGCCAGGTGCGCCTCGAAACCGTAGGCGCCGATCGGCACGCCCCCGGCGAAGTTCTTGCCGATGACGACGATGTGCGGGCGGAGGTTTGCGCGCCGTGCCAGGCCTCCCCAGGCGAACATGTGGGTATGCGTCTCGTCGGCCACGAGCAGCGTACCCTGAGCGTCGGCGAGCGCACGCAGGTTGTCGAGAAATCCGTCACGGGCGAGCACCAGCCCGACATTGGTGAGCGCCGGCTCGACAACGAGGGCGGCAATCCGGCCGCCGGCCAGTTCCCGGCGAACGGCCTCGAGGTCGTTGTAGGGAATGATGGTGGTATGCCGGCCATGATCGTGCGGCAGTCCCAGGGAGGAGATCGACGGTTCATCGTGGGAATAGTCGGCCAGCGTCTCGTCGATGTGACCATGGTAGCTGCCGTCGCACATGAGGATGCCGTCACGTCCCGTGGCAAGGCGCGCCAGGCGCAGGGCCTCGGTCATGGCCGATGAGGCGGACAGCGTGAATTGCCAGTGGCCGAGGGCGAAGCGGTCGGCTAGGTCAGCGGCGACCGCCACGGAGTCCTCCGACGGCATGAGAAACTGCGCCCCCGCCCTCATCTGTCGCGACACGGCTTCCACGACCCCGGGCACGGCATAACCGGCCGTCGAGGAAAGATCGGCCTGGTTGAAGTCGACATAGCGGTGGCCGTCGACGTCGGTGAAGGTGGCGCCGCGTCCCGATTCGACGAAGACCGGTTCATGATGCTGGAGTCCCCGCATCCATGCCATGGGCACGCCTGACGGCATGAGTTCACCAGCGCGCCGGACCAAGGCTGCCGATTGTGGCCGCTCCTCGTGAAACCGGTCGGTCTCGTGACGGATGAGATCGGCAACGGCGCGAGGCCGGATCCGGCGTTCAGACATTGAAGCGGAAGCAGAAGACATCGCCGTCCATCACCCTGTAGTTGCGTCCCTCGCGGCGCATGAGACCCCGCGACCGCGCATCCTGCTCACTGCCACAGGCGACAAGATCGCCGTGGGTGATGGTCTCGGCGCAGATGAAGCCGCGTTCCATGTCGCTGTGGACGGCTCCCGCGGCCTGGGCTGCCGTGGAACCGTTCGTAATCGACCATGCGCGTGCCTCCTTCGGACCCGTGGTGAAGAACGTGATGAGCCCGAGCAATTCGTGGGTGGCGCGAATGATGCGGTAGAGGCCGGGCTCTCCGAGACCGAGTTCCTCGAGAAAGGCCTCGCGCTCGCCGCCGTCGGGCAGCAGGGCGAGTTCGGATTCGAGCGAGGCCGCGATGGCGACGGCGCGGCTGCCGTTGCTCTCGGCATGGCACATGACCTCGCGGACGAGAGGATTGTCGTCTGTCATGGCGTCGTCGTCGACGTTGCACACGTAGAGGACCGGCCGCGCGGTCAGCAACTGCAGCATGGTGAATGCCCGCGCCTCGCCCGCAGAAGGCTGTAAGGAGAGCGCCGGCCTGCCGGCGGCAAGGGCCTCGAGCGCCCGCTGCATGAGGGGCAGAATCTCCTTCGCCTCCCCGTCGCCCCCCGCGGCGCGTTTCGACGTCGCCTCGGTGCGGCGTTCCAGGCTCTCCAGATCGGCCAGCATCAACTCGGTTTCGATGGTGGCGATATCACGCAGCGGATCGACCGCGCCATCGACATGGGCGACATCGCCTCCCTCGAAGCAGCGGACAAGATGGAGGATGGCATCGACTTCGCGGATGCTGGCGAGAAAGCGGTTTCCCAGTCCCTCGCCCCGGCTCGCGCCCTTGACCAGGCCGGCGATGTCGACGAATTCGATGTGGTTGCGAACGGTCTTTGGTGCGTGGCTGACAGCGGCAAGGGAATCGAGACGCTCATCGGGCACGCTGACGCGCCCGATATTGGGCTCGATGGTCGAGAACGGAAAGTTGCCGACCTGGGCCGCAGCCGTCGACGTCAGGGCGTTGAACAGCGTCGACTTGCCGACATTGGGCAGACCGACGATGCCGCACCTAATCCCGGACATCGCCGTCACCGGGATCCGGTTCGACCAGGAGCGCGACCCGGCTCTGGAACCTGTCATCCGCGCCTTCGGCGAGGAATGGCGCGGCATCGGCGATCGCATCGAGAACACCGTCGACCTGGGGACGTTCCGACGCCGGAAAGTCCTTCAGAACGTGTCCGATCACGAGGTCCCTGTGGCCCGGGTGACTGACTCCGATCCTCACGCGCCGGTAATCCGCGCCGATATGGGCGTGAATGCTCCTGATGCCGTTGTGTCCGGCATGGCCACCCCCCCGTTTCACCCGCACCTTGCCGAGCGCCAGGTCTATCTCGTCATAGAGGACGACGATCCCGGACCCTTGCAACTGGAAGAAGCGGACCACCTCGCCGAGTGCCCGCCCGGAGTTGTTCATGTAGACGAGGGGCTTGAACAGCAGCGTCTTCAGTCCGCCGAGTCGCCCTTCGGCGGCTTCGCCGTGGAAGCGTTTCCGCCAGGCGCCGAACCCGTGTGCCGCCGCAATCCTGTCGACGGCCATGAACCCGACATTGTGGCGCTGGCGTGCGTGCCGGGAACCGGGGTTTCCCAGCCCGGCGAGCAGCAACATGTCAGGAACGTACGGGGTGACCGGCTTACTCTTCGGTTTCGACCTCTCCCACATCCACGCCTTCCTCGACCTCTTCCTCGTCCTCCTCTTCTTCCTCTTCATCGACGAGGTCGGTCTGCACCGTTGGCGCGGCGATCGTGGCGATGGTGAAGTCCCGGTCGTCGATCGTGGGCGCGACTTCAGCCGGCAGGCTGACGGCGCTGATATGGACGCTGTCGCCAATGTCGAGCCCTGCCAGATCGATTTCGATGGTGTCGGGAATGGCGTTGGCCGGGCAGTGGCACTCGATTTCGTGACGCACGACATTGAGCACGCCGCCACGGCGCAGTCCCTGGCAGTCCTCCTCGTTGAGGAAGGTGACAGGGATACTGACCGTGATGGTCGAGTCCGCGGCGACCGCCAGAAAGTCGACATGCAGGATGGTGTCGGTGACCGGATGGAGCTGCAGGTCGCGCGCCACCACATCGAGGTCCCGGTCCGCCACCTTCAGGCGATACAGCGTGGAGAAGAAACCCGCGGTCCCGGCTTCCCGGGCGAGCACGTCGCGCGGCACCGAAATGCTGATGCACTCAACGCTGGCGCCATAGACCACGCCCGGGATCAGACCATTGCGCCGCGCCTCGCGGGCGGCGCCGGTTCCGGAACGACTGCGCAGCTCGGCTGCGATGGTGGCCTGGTTGTCCATGTTCTCTTACTCCGGGCAGAAGCTTCACCTAGTCGAAGAGGCTCGATACCGAACTTTCCTCACTGATTCTCTGGACGGCGCTGGCCATGAGCGGAGCCACGGTGATCACTCTCAGGGTCTGCGACGCAAGGATCTCCGGGGTGGGCTCGATCGAATCCGTGATCGTCATGCTGGCGATCTCCGATGCATCAATCCGCTCGACAGCACTTCCAGACAACACGCCGTGAACAATGTAGGCGTCAACCCCGGAGGCGCCTGCCTCGAGCAACGCTGTGGCCGCGTTGCACAGTGTGCCCCCCGAATCGACGATATCATCGACAATGATGCAACGCCGGCCGCTGACGTCCCCGATGATGTTCAGCACCTCGGAAACACCGGCGCGCTCGCGGCGCTTATCGACGATCGCAAGGTCTGCGTCAAGCCGTTGGGCGACTTGGCGGGCTCGGAAGACACCACCAACATCGGGGGAGACGATGGTCAGGTTGCTGTCGCCGAGAGTCGCGCGGATATCCTGAACGATGCCGGGAGCGGCGTAGAGGTTGTCGACCGGAATGTCGAAAAATCCCTGGATCTGGCCGGCATGGAGGTCCAGCGTCAGGATGCGGTTGCTGCCGGCTTCGGTGAGGAGATTGGCCACGAGCTTGGCCGAAATCGGGGTGCGCGAACCGACCTTCCTGTCCTGACGGCCGTATCCGAAGTAGGGGATGACGGCGGTGATGCGCCGGGCGGAGGCGCGTCGCAGGGCATCGATCGTGATCAGCAGTTCCATGACGTGATCGTTTGCCGGGAAGGAGGTCGACTGGATCACGAAGACATCCTCTCCGCGCACATTCTCGTGGACCTCGACAAACACCTCCATGTCGGCAAAGCGCCTGATACTGGCGTTGGCAAGGCTGATGCCCAGACCGGCGGCCATGGCCTCGGCCATCGGCCGGTTGCTGTTGCCGGAAACGAGTTTCATGAAATGTTCCGCACCCTCGAATGCCGCGCACTCATAGCAAAGGGCTTCCGACATTGTAAATCCTGTCAGGCAAGGCAGATGACGGAGATCTGTCGGCCATAGTCCGGCTCATGCCGAATCACGCTCCGGCGATAGCTGAAGAAGCGCTTGTCCTCGAGACAGGTGTCGCCACCCGTCCAGGCGGCATGGCGGATGCCGCTCAGCTGAAGGCGATGGAGAACGTAGGCAGGGAGATCAAAGTGGAAGTGACCTGGCCTGCGGGCGGAGCGGAAGTACTGCGCGTTGCGGGAATCATCGTCGGTAAATCTCTGGTGAAACTCCGGACCGACCTCATAGGACTCCAGGGCAATCGCCGGGCCCACCACGGCAACGATGCGATCGTGCCGGGCGCCGATGGTGACCATGGCAGCAATCACGGCGTCGGTGATTCCCCGCAACGCGCCTCCCCAGCCGGCGTGGGCGGCGCCGATAATGCCGGCTTCTCCATCAGCCAGCAGCACGGGCGCACAATCAGCACTCAGGACGCCAAGCCCCAGACCGGGCTCGCCGGTCACCATGCCGTCGGCCTTCCTGGCGCCCTCGGTTCCGTCCCTGACGGTGACGACGTCGGCGCTGTGGACCTGATAGAGCGTGAGGAGGCGGGTCGGCTCGAGGTCGAGGGCACGGGCGATGAGCGCGCGGTTCGCGGTCACGCGCCGCCGGTCATCGCCGGACCCGAGGCCGGCATTGAGCGAGGCATAGAGACCCTGGCTGGTGCCGCCCGTGCGCTCGAAGAATCCGTGACGCACTCCGGGACAACCGGTGAGGAGGGGGTCGGTTATCATCGCTCGAAGCCCGCTGGCGGTACGCATCCGGCGGGAAGCAGCGCCATCACCCGGAAGTCCTCTCCCATGGCATCCGCCGAGGTCAACCGGTAGACGTCCTGATCGATTCCGTGTGCCCTTTCCGGCGTGACGGAGTGTTTCAGATGCTCGGAGCGCACGGCAATCCCCAGCTCTTTCAGGAACGCGCCCTGGGATACCGGACCAAAGACCTTCAGACCTTCCGCCGCGGCAACCCTGCCGAGAGAGGTGAAGTCCACTGCGGCGGCAAGGTCCGCCTCTCCCGGGGCGGCCAGGCGGTCGGCATGCCGGTGGTGCCGGACCGCCTGGAGGGTATCGCGCAGCGGCATGCCGGGAGCCGTGAAGTCGATCACCAGCATGGCGCCACCCTCGGCCGCCAGTCTGGCGGCAAGGCTTCGCACGATGCTGTCACGGGCCGGCGAGATTTCGCCCACGCGTCCCGTTGGCGCATCAGGCAGGGAAAGGGCCAGGCCACCGGTGTCCGTGGCGAGGACGAATGCGACCGTGTCATCCTCGACCATGACCAGGCGCTCCCGCCAGCCGGCGGTGGTGCGCACGAACTGCCTGACCGGCAGGGCATCGAGGAACTCGTTGGCGATGATGAAGGCCGGTCCGCGGGATGGAACGTCCTCCACGGCGGAACGCCACGAGACCGCCCTGCCGGAAAGAGTTTCGCGTTGCCGGCGGGCAAGACGGACGCTGGCCTCGACCAGCACGATGTCGAAGGGCTGGGATCCGCCAGTGGCCGATTCGATGGCGCGCAGGGCATCGGCCATGAGCGTTCCGTTTCCAGGCCCGAGCTCCACGAGCATGGCAGGGCGTGGCGATCCTGCGGCCTGCCATGCCGTGTAACACCACAGTCCGAGCAGTTCGCCGAACATCTGGCTGATTTCCGGCGCGGTCACGAAGTCACCGGCGGCACCGAAGGGTTGCTTGCGCGAGTAGTAGCCGTGATCGGGATCGAGCAGGGCGAGTTCCATGTAGCGCTCGACGGTGATCGGTCCGGTCTCGCCGATTCTCTCTGCCAGGGCAGTCATGTCGGACGGCGCGCCATCATGATGAGCGCGATGCCGGCCACCGCCATGGGCAGGGACAGCAACTGTCCCATGGTCATGGTGCCGGCAACGAAACCAAGGTAACTGTCAGGTTCGCGGAACATCTCCGCCAACGACCGGAACACCGCGTAGCCCGTGAGAAAAAGGCCGGTCATCAGGCCAGGCCGCTCGCGCCATCCGGGGCGCAGCCACGCGATCCTCATGATGACAAGGAGCACCAGCCCCTCCAGCGCCGCCTCGTAGAGTTGACTTGGATGGCGAGGCGTCTCCGGATCCGATGGAAACAGAACGGCCCATGGCACGTCGGTTGCCCGGCCATAGAGTTCACCGTTGACGAAGTTGGCAAGCCGTCCGAGCAGGAGGCCGACCGGCGCCACACACGCCATGATGTCCGAGAGCGCGAGCAGCGGTGTTCCGTGGCGCCGTGCATGGAACACCGTGGCGAGGGCCACGCCGAGACAACCTCCGTGGAAGGACATGCCTCCTTGCCACAGGGCGAAGGCTTCCAGCGGGTGGTTCAAGAACCATGCGGGTTGATAGAACAGGACATAGCCAAGGCGTCCGCCGATGATGATGCCCAGTGTCGCCCAGAGAAGGAAGTCATCGACTGCGGTACGCGGTATGGCCCCGGGGGACGAGCGGGCCAGCACGATGGCGTAGCGCCAGCCCAGAAGGATTCCGGCGATATAGGCAAGGGCATACCACCTGATGGCGAGGGGCCCGATCTCGATCAGGGTGGCATCGATGGCTGGAAAGGCGATGGCGAGCATGGGGAGGCACCCGGAGACACCCGAAGATAAGGTCTAGGCCGTGCGAGCGTCCACTGCCGGAAAGTCTGGATTTTGCCATCCGGATACGGCAACCATGGGGTCATCAGTCGGCCGGCTGGAGGTTCGCCATGCAGACAGACAACAGGATCCTCGACGACATGGCACGTGTTCTGTCGGGGGCGCTCAGCGTCGCCGGCGGCGCCAGGGCCGAGATGCGGCAGCGCGCCCGCCAGCATGCCGAGCTGTTGCTGGCGCGCATGGACCTCGTGCGCCGCGAGGAGTTCGAGGTGGTTCGCGACATGGCGACCCTGGCCCGCGAGGAGAACGAGCGGCTTTCCCTGCGCATCGAGGAACTCGAGAGTGCCATCAAACGCCGCAAGCGGCGCACCTGAGGCAGCTGTCGTCATCTTGCCAGCGTCACCGCAGTTTGGCAGTTTAGCCGTAATTCCACCATCTCCTGACCTTTCGTTCTGGTAGGGCCTTCATGTGACCAGTCTCCAGGAACACCCCGGCAAGCCGGATCAGCATGCGCTCGATCCGGTCGAACGGTTCATCGCCTACCACGGCTGGACACACGAGCGGGTCAACGACAACGAACTGGCGGTCGAGATTGCGGGCCGCTGGTGTGTCTACCGCATCTGGTTCGGCTGGGAGGAGGAACTGGCCTGCATCATGATGTCATGTGCGCTCGACATGCAGGTTCCAGAAGCCAGCATCAAGTCCGTTCACTCGCTCCTCGCCTTCGTGAACGAACGCCTGTGGGTCGGTCACTTCGACGTGTTCGCCGACGAGAACGTGCCGACATTCCGTCAGGCCATTCTGCTCAACGGGCAGGGCTATCCCACCGAGGAACTCCTGGGCGACGTGATCGACATCACCATTTCGGAATGCGAACGGTTCTATCCTGCCTTCCAGTACGTGATCTGGCAGGGCAAGTCCGCCGAGGAGGCGGTGCAGGCGGCGATCATCGATCCCGTCGGTGAGGCCTGAGCGGTGGCGTTGCCGGCGCCGGTCCTGCTGCTTGGATGCGGCAGGATGGGCAGCGCCATGCTGTCGGGTTGGGTGAACCGGGGCGTGGCTCCGCATACCATCCTTGTGGTCGAGCCCGACCCGGCGGCGGCCGGGGAGGCGCAGAGGCGCCATGGCGTCGAGGTGGCGGACGCGGTGCCGCCGGGTCTGGATCCCGCGGTGATCGTCTTTGCCGTCAAGCCACAGGTCATGGAGGACGTCGCCGGATCCCTTGGTGACGCGCTCGACCGGCGCCCGCTCGCTGTTTCCGTTGCCGCCGGCAAGACGCTCGCCTGGTTCGAAAGGCATCTTGGGCCGGACGTCCCGGTCGTGCGCACCATGCCCAATACGCCGGCGGCCATCGGCAGGGGAATCACCGCCTTGGTGGCGAACAGCCACGTGACGGGCGAATCGAGGGGAACGGCCGAATCACTGCTGGCAAGTGTCGGGGAAACCGTCTGGCTGGACGACGAATCTCTCATGGATGCCGTGACGGCACTCTCTGGCGGTGGTCCGGCCTATGTCTTTCTGCTCATCGAGACCCTGACCCGCGCCGGTATCGCGAATGGTCTGCCTGAGTCGGTCGCGGCCAGGCTGGCCCTCCACACGGTCGCCGGTGCAGGTGAACTGGCGCTGCAGGCGGACGAGACTCCGGCCCAGCTGCGGCGCAATGTCTCGAGTCCAGGCGGGACGACGCTCGAAGCCCTCGGCGTTCTCATGGCCGAGGACGGCATGCAGCCGTTGTTCGACCGCGCCGTCACTGCAGCCACCCGTCGTTCCAGGGAACTTGGCCGGCAGTGACGCGGCGGTTCCGGTTTGCCACCACTGGGCTGGCAGACTACTCTCGACGCAGGTGGATGCGGGAAGGAGAATGGCCAGGAAAGCGGACGTTTCCGATGTGCTTCTCGACGCCGCCCTGGAACTGGCGGCAACGGCAGGCTGGCGCGATCTCACCATGCGTGATGTCGCCGAGGCCAGCGGTGTCTCGCTGGCGGAACTCCATGCCGTCTATCCGACACGCAGCGCCATCCTGAAGGCTTTTTCGGCCCGCATTGACGCGGCGGTACTGGCCGGCGACACCGGTGATCTTGGCGATGAATCGCCCAGGGACCGCCTGTTCGATGTCATCATGCGCCGGCTTGATGCGCTTTCGGCCCACCGCAAGGCGGCCTGGTCCATCATCCGTGCTTCACTGGGGAATCCGGGGTCGGCCCTTCAGGGCTTCTGTCTGACTCAGGCCTCGATGCGATGGATGCTGGAGGCAGCGGGAATCGATGCCGGAGGTCCGGCCGGCGCCCTGCGCACGAAGGGTCTCATGCTGGTCTGGCTCGATGTTCTTCGCGTCTGGCAGTCCGATGAGAGCGACGACATGGCGCGCACCATGGCTCATCTCGACAAGAGGCTGGCCATGGCCGAACGTCTGCAGAACCTCGCCTGGCGTTCGCCGGGTCCGGAACCCGAAGAGGCCGGTGCGTGAGCACACCCGTCATTCCGTTCGACGCTTTCCTCGATGTCGATATCCGCGCAGGCACCGTGGTCCGTGCGGAACCCTTTCCCGAGGCCCGCAAACCGGCCCTGAAACTCTGGATCGATTTCGGAGAGGAGATCGGCACGCGCAAGAGTTCGGCGCAGATCACCGACCGCTACACGGCCGATGATCTTGTTGGCCGCCAGGTGGCGGCCGTGGTCAACTTTGCGCCGCGCCAGATCGGTCCCTTCATGTCGGAGGTCCTCACCCTGGGGTTCGCCGATCATGATGGCGCCATCGTGCTCGCCTCTCCGGACAGCAGCGTCCCCGACGGCGCCCGCCTCGGGTAGGGCGCCCTACAACCAGCCGTTCTCCCGCAGGGCCGGCTGGAAGGAGCGGCTGACCGGCACCATGGCGCCATTGGTGAGCTCCAGGAAGATGCGGCCGTCACGCCGCACCACACGTCTGACAGCATACCGCGCCACCCAGTGGGAACGATGGACCTGCATGCCGTCGAGATCCTCGACCTCGCGCAGGGCATCGCGGAAACGCAACAGCACGAGTTCGCTTCCCCGCGCAGTCGCCGCCTCGACATAGTGATCCTGCATGTGAAGATGAAGCAGATCTTCACCGAGGCGGGCCGGCAGGCGTGACAGGAAGGGTGAGCGGGCAGGCGGTGGAGTAGAGGAGGTCTCTTCGCGTATCCGCAAGGGCATCTCGACGAGGTGCCAGGCAAGGAACGCCAGCACGAGGTAGACCACCACCACACAGGCGTAGAGCCATGCCAGCATGGTGGCCGAGGCGGTGGTTCCGGCAAGTCCCCATTCGAGAATCCACACGAGTCCGGTTCCGGGCAGGGCGGCGATCGCCGATCCAGCCGCAATGCCCGCAATGGCGGGCCTGCCTGCCTGCCGGAAGAGGCGGATGGCGAAGGGAACAGTGGTCATGGCAATCAGCCAGTTGCCGGCAATCGCCACGGCCCAGTAGGCCACCAGGACCCCCGGTTCGAGGCGGGTGGCCGTGCCAAAGGGACCCAGCCACGAGAAAACGGCGATCGACAGCACCACGGCGATGAGATGGCGACGCAGGCGCCGTGTCGATTCGCGTGACGCGAACGGCAACGTGACATTCATCGGCGAAGGATCCCTGCCTTTCACGCAACGGCGATTGAAGCCTTGCGGGACCGTGCCGAAATGGCGTCAGCGTTTCAACCGACAGGAGGCAATTCATCATGAAACGACTGACGACACTCGCCGTCGCGATCCTCGGTTTCCACGCTCCCGTTCTCGCGGGTGAACTGGCAATCGACGTGACCGGAATCCGCTCCGATGACGGGCGTGTGTTTCTGGCCCTTCACCAGGAGCGTGCCGACGTCAGCTTCCCCGATGATGAGGGCGCCGTGGCGGGCGTGTGGACCAAGGCGGCGGGAGGCACGTTCAGCCTGGTGTTCCCGGACCTTGCCGAAGGCCGCTATGCCGTTTCCGTCATGCATGACGAGAACGGGGACGGCACACTCGATACCAACCTTCTCGGCGTGCCGACGGAGGGCTACGGCTTCTCCAATGATGCCACCGGCATCATGGGACCGCCCGGCTTCTCCGATGCCCTGGTGGTCATCGGCGACGAGCCGGTCCATGCCGTCATCACGTTGCGTTACTGAAGAGGGGACGATCATGCACGACCGCAGATCCTTTCTCGCCATGACCGGGGCCGCCTCCCTTCTTGCCGGCCCGCTCCGCGCCGACTCTTTCGATTCCGCGCTTGCCGCGGACAGCCGGTTGCTGGGCTGGGCAACGCCACCCGTCGACCACTTCGAACCGCGGCCCCTGGAGATCGAGGGCACGTGGCCCGCTGACCTCCAGGGGACGTTCCGGCGCATCGGCCCGGCAGCCCATTCCCGCCACGGTCTGCGCTACCGTCACTGGTTCGATGCCGACGGCATGATCCAGGAGTTCCGTCTCGACGGCACCGGTGTCACCCATCGGGGACGCATGCTGATGACACCCAAACTCGCCCTGGAGGACAGGGAAGGAAAGCGCCTGCTGCCGGCCTTCGCCACCCTGCCCGAGGGAGCCTATCCGGTGCACCGCGCCGATGACATGAATGCCGCCAACACGGCGCTTCTCGATCATCGGGGTGAACTGCTGGCACTTTGGGAAGGAGGATCTGCGAGCATCATTGATCGCGAATCGCTTTCCTGGGAGGCGTTCAAGTCATGGGGTGAGGGGCTTGAGGGACTGCCGTTCACAGCCCACCCCAAGGTGGAGCCGGACGGAACGCTGTGGGCCTTCGGCCTCGCTTCCTTCCCCTACGGGGCGCTGGTCCTCTACCACATTCCGGGGAACGGCGCGGCTGCCAGAGCAGAGGTGATTCCGCTGGACCAACCGGGGTTCGTGCATGACTTCGTGGTCACACGGGACTTTCTTGTCATCGTCATCCCGCCCTTCGTTCACGTTCCGGGACGCGGGGACACCTATTTCGACAGCCATGCATGGAAACCCGAACTCGGCTCGCGTGTCCTCGTGGTGCGCAAGAATGATTTCTCGAGAAGGCGCTGGGTCCAGCTTCCGGCGGCATTCGGCTTCCATCATGGCAACGGCTGGAACGAGGACGACGGAACCATCCACTTCGACTTCTTTCAGGCCGATGATCCCTCACTTCTCGAGGACGCCTTCACGAATGTCATGAAAGGACAACTTGTCGAGGCGTCGGTCCCGCGCTTCACCAGGATCGTGCTCCACCCTGACGGTTCCTTTGCAGTTGACGCAGAAGGGGGTGGCGGTGATTTTCCGACGATCAATCCGGCAAGGGTGTCGCGGCGTCACCGCTATCTCTACAACGTCTCCTCGACGTCGGCTGCGCCCTCCTGGTTGCCCGGAACGCTCGAGAAGCGGGATCTGGAATCGGGACGTCTGGAGCGCTTCGATCCGGGCCGGGGAATCCACCTCGAGGAACACCTGTTCATCCCCTTTCCACATGCAACGAAGGAGGACGACGGCTGGCTCATCGGTTCCTTCCTCGACAGTTCGACGGCGCGTACCGGCCTGGCCGTGTTTGACGCAAGGGGCGTGGCGGATGGACCGCTGGCGCGGGCATGGTTGCCATTTTCCCTGCCGCTCGGATTCCACGGGCAATTCAGTCCTGCGTGACCCCGTGATACCCGGGACCGGTCAGTCACACGGCAGCGTGATCCGGACCCTGAGGCCGCCAAGAGACGAGCCGGCGAGAACGATGTCGCCGCCATGGCCCCTGACGACATCGCTGGCGATCGTGAGGCCCAGACCCCCGCCACCCAGATTGGGATCGCGGGAGGAGTCGAGCCTGACAAACGGCTGGAAAGCCTCCTGCCAGGAGGCTTCGGGGATGCCCGGACCGTCATCGTCAAGGGTGATGATGATGGACCCGTCCGCCGAGCGTCCCTCGAGAACGGTCCGGTCTCCGTATCGGCAGGCGTTGTCGACGATGTTGGTGAGGCAGCGCTTCATGGCGCCCTGCCGGCCCACGAACGGCAGGGGTTCGCTCACCCGAGCCTCAACGGGCGATGGAGCCTCCGATGCCACCTCGTGGATCACCGTGGCGAGATCGAAGGCCCCGGAAGCCTCCTCGCCCTGGCCTCTTGCAAAGGAGAGGTAGACGTCGACCATGTGCTCCATTTCCTCGATGTCACGTTTCAGGTTCGCCACCTCCTCGGTATCGCCGATGAGGGCGAGTTCAAGTTTCATGCGCGTGAGCGGACTGCGCAGATCGTGGCTGACCGAGGCCAGCATGAGCGTGCGCTGCTGGATCTGCCGGCGGATCCTTTCACGCATGGCCAGGAACGCATGGGCGGCCCGGCGCACCTCTGCCGCGCCGGAGGGTCTGAAGTTGACGTCGATGATGCCACGCCCGAATTGTTCGGCAGCCCTGGCGAGGCGGTTGATCGGCCGGATCTGCTGGCGCACGAAGTAGGCGGCGATGAGGGTCAGCGCCAGGGACGTGCCGAGCATCCAGTAGATGAAGAGGTCCGTTGTCCGGCTTTCCATCCGTTTCTTCGGAATGGTGATCACCAGCAGACCTTCCGGCAACTCGATGCTGACGATGGTATCGGACGAGAGGGTGGTGTCGATGGCAAAGGGCGCGGAGAGCATGCCGCCGAGCGCATGCTCGAGATGCCGTTCGGCCCGCGTCTGGCGTTTGGCGCGAAACTGTCTGGGAAGACTGTCGCCGGGCAGGAAACGCGAGGAAAACTGGAAGAAGCTGTTGCCGAAGACGAGAGCCTCGTCGATTTCGCGATTGGTGTACGTCCACATCAGGGCCTTGATCTCGCCGGCCACGGCTGAGGTGAGGTAGCGCGTGACGTTCTCCCAGTGCCTCTCGTAGAAGACGATGGCGAGGACGATCTGGAGGATGACGATCGGCACCAGAACGATGAGCAGGGAACGGATGAAAATGGATTTCGGGAGCCAGCGCCTCATGGCGTTACCAGGACGTAGCCCTTGCCGCGAATCGTCCTGAGATACTGCGGCTCGCCGGGGTCGCGCTCGATCTTGCGCCGCAGGCGGGACACCTGCACGTCGATCGAGCGTTCGGCGGTGGTGGTTTTCTGGGCCAGCCGGAAACGCGACAGCGTGACGCCCGGCGATCCGGCGAAGACCCCGAGAAGGGACTTTTCGGCGTCGGTCAGGGGTACCGGGTGACCATCACGGGAAAGTACCAGACGGCCCCGGTCGAAGAGGAAGGGACCGAAGGAGAGGACGCCGGATTCTTCGGGAGGCGGTGGCACGAGGCGCAGGGCGTTCTTCATGCGCAGGACGAGTTCGCGTGGCTCGAATGGCTTGGAGAGATAGTCATCTGCACCGACTTCGAGTCCGGCCACGCGGTCATCGGCCATGTCGCGGGCGGTGAGCATGATAATCGGAAGGCCCGCACTTTGCCTGATGCGGCGGGTAAAGCTCATGCCGTCCTCGCCGGGCATCATGACGTCGACGATCAGGAGATCGAAGACGAGCGACTTCAGCTTGGCCTCGGCATTGGCGGCATTGCTCGCCGTGCTCACCAGGAATCCCTGGGCCATGAGATACTTCTGCAGGCGCGCCCTCAAGCGCCGGTCATCATCGACAACGAGGATGTGAGGGCCGTCGGGGTTCATCACCCGCCATCATCGTCGATGATGCCGCCGAGCACGCGGCGATATCCGGCAACCGCCTCGGGACCTGCCTCGCGCCACGCCTTGGCGATACGTGCGCGCTGGTCGGCCGTCAGCTGTGCCTCGAGTTCGATTCCCCGTTCGGTAAGGTAGAGAAGGCGCTTCCGGCGGTCTTCCCGGCAGTGCCGCTGCTCCACGAATCCCTTGGCCACGACCTTGCGGAGCACCCGCGCCAGACTCTGCTTGGTGATCTTCAGGATGGCGAGAAGGTCCTTGACGGTCATTCCCGGATGACGGCCGACGAAGTAGATGACCCGATGATGGGCGCGTCCCAGACCGTGTTCTGCGAGAATGGCGTCGGGCCGGGCCGTGAAATCGCGGTAGGCGAAGTACAGCATCTCGATCCCCTCGCGCAGATCGGCGTCGCGCAGGAAGAGGGGATTCGGTCCGCGTGTTATGTCAGCCATATTGACATATATGATGAACCGTTCTACCCGGACAAGGGGTTGCACGACAGGCGGCCGGAATTTCCTGTAGCATGAGGAGCCATGGCTGAACTCATCCCGTTCGATGACAGGGACGGCACGATCTGGTTCGACGGCAGGCTGATCGACTGGCGTGACGCCAGGCTCCATGTCCTGACCCACGGACTTCATTATGCGAGCAGCGTGTTCGAGGGCGAACGCTGCTATAGCGGCAGGATCTTTCATGCACGCGAGCATGGGGAGCGTCTTCTGCGCTCCGCCAACATCATGGGGTTTGACCTGCCGTATTCCCTCGAGACGCTGGAGGCAGCCCGTTACGAGGTGCTCAGCGCCAACGGCATCGTCGATGGCTACGTGCGGCCGGTGGCCTGGCGCGGCAGCGAAATGATGGGTGTATCGGCCCAGCAGAACACCATCCATGTGGCGATTGCCGCATGGGAGTGGCCGAGTTACTTCTCCGAAGAGGCGCGCATGCGCGGCATCCGGCTCGCCATTTCCGAATGGCGGCGCCCAGCTCCCGATACCGCGCCGGTCCACGCCAAGGCCGCCGGCCTCTACATGATCTGCACGCTCGCCAAGCACAAGGCCGAGCGTGAGGGATACGACGATGCGCTGATGTACGACTACCGCGGATTTCTGGCCGAAGCGACCGGCGCCAACCTGTTCCTGGTGATTGATGACAAGATCCACACCCCGACGCCCGACTGTTTCCTGGACGGCATCACCCGCCGTTCAGTGATCGCCCTGGCGCGTCGTCAGGGAATCGAGGTCGTCGAACGCCACCTCACCGACGACGACCTCGCGCGGGCGACGGAGGTCTTCATCACGGGCACGGCTGCCGAAGTCACACCGGTCGGCCAGATCGGCGACCTGCATTTCCAGCCAGGCCGCATATGCCGCACTCTCATGCAGGACTTCAGCGCCGAAGTCAGAGGCTCCTGACAGGACCAATTGACCCCCGAGCGTGCCGTTCACCTACCTGACCAGGGGTCAATGACCTCGACGCCGGTGATCTCGAAGTCGGCAACATTTCCGGTCACCACAGTCAATCGGTGGATGATCGCTGTCGCCGCAATCAATGCGTCCCGTTCGGGCCTCGGGTCCGGCACATGCAGGTGAGCGCACTTGAGGGCCACGGTGGAATCGACCGGCAGCGTACGTTCCTGGAATTCTGGCAGGACATGACTTTCCATCCATGTCCGAAGCCTTTCCCCTTGCCGGGCGTCACGCCGTTCAAGGCGAAGGACGCCGGCCTCCAGTTCCATCAGTGTGAGCGCCGAGATATAGAATTGGTTCGCATCCTGCTTGGAGATCCATGCAGCGACACGGGCATCTGCCCTGCCGTCTCCGAGCTTTCGCAGTTCGGATAGCACGTTCGTGTCCAGCAAGAACATCAGGACAGATCGGCCTCACGGAACTTGATACGGGTGCGGGGCGGATCGAATTCGATATCGGCCAGTCCTGGCATGGACAATGCCTCGACGAGACTGCGCCGCTGGCCGGAAAGCCGTCTGTAGTCCTCAATGCTGAGCAGCACGTGCGCGGGCTTGCCCCGATCGGTTATGAACACCGGCCCTGAGAGCGCGGCTCTCTTTGTACCTGCTACATCCTGGTTGAAGGTGCGGCTGGTCACGGTCGTGATGGTCGTGTCGGATCTGGGCGACTTTGTAGCCATGTCACTACATTAGCAATTGCAGTTCGGGTCATCAAGGCCCCTTGTCACGAATCACGGCACAACGTCACGGCATGTGGCGCGGCCGCAGGCAGGGGGCGACGACCCGAGAATATGGCGCTACAAGGGCGCCATTCGATTCGCGGGGTCACCGACAGAAGGGGCGAGTCCGTCACCGACCGAGACAGCGGGAAACGTTGCGGTTGCCGGCATGTGACTTGCGACGATAGGAGGCATGGCGCCAGATCGGATCACAGCATTGTTCTTCGAGCTGTTCAGCGGGTTGCCCAGGCAGGGACCGGGGTCCGCCGCGGACACACGGCGCGCCCTCGGACTTGTGCCCGAAACTGGACCACGCACACGTATTCTTGACATCGGTTGCGGAACGGGTGCCCAGACGCTGGTGCTGGCCGCATCGTCGCCTGCGCGCATCGTGGCGATCGACACCCATCCACCGTTCATCGACGCCCTGAACCGCGAGGCCCGAAGGCTGGGCATTGAGGATCGATTGCAGGCGCGCGTGGCTGACATGCGCAGCCTGGACTTCGCCGACGGATCCTTCGACCTCATCTGGTGCGAAGGCGCCATCTACAACGTCGGCATCGAACGGGGCCTTCGCGACTGGCGCAGGCTGCTGTCTCGCAGCGGGCACGTCGCGCTGACCGAGGTGTGCTGGCGAAAACCCTCGCCACCTGCCGAATGCCTGGCGTTCTGGAACCGGGAGTATCCGGCGATCCGCAGCACCACCGCCCTCCTGGAAGCCGTCGAGGCGTGCGGTTACGCAGTCGTGGGGCACTTTCCGCTCCCCTCCTCGGCGTGGTGGGACGACTACTATCGGCCGCTGCAGCAGAACATCAGCGTATTCCGTGAGAGTCATCGCGATGCACCGGATGCACAGGCACTGGCGGATCAGTGTCAGCACGAGATAGACGTCTGGCATGCCCATTCGGAGTTCTACGGCTACGAGTTTCTCGTGCTGAAATCCCGTTGAAGCCGGCATCCGTCGGCCGTCATTCACCCGTTCAACCGGTAGCGGGCCAATGCATCGTCATTGAGGATGGGGTCCTCGATCGGGTGGTAGCTCTTCGGTGTTTCCTCGAGTTTCCGGAACGCCGCCTTCGTCTTCAGCGAAGTGCCGTCCAGGACCGGGCGTACGCGGCAATCAGTCGGCGCGCAGTCGCCTTCATTCGATCACGGCGACTGGCGGGCCGAGGACATCCATGGCGGGTTGGACCCCGAGGCCCGGCGCCTCGGAGGCGCTGATGCAGCCGTTCCTGGGACGCGGGCAACCGTCGGCGAGGCTGACAGTGACGTAGTCGGTGAGGTCGGTGGTCGAAAGCACGTTGCGGGATGGCGTGCTGGAGGCAAAGTGGGTCAGCGCCGCGGTGGTGATGTCGCTTCCCCAGACGTCGTCGGCGACGACCGCGAGGCCAAGGTCGCAAGAGAGATCACGCATGCGCCGGGCCTTGGTGAGCCCGCCGACCCGCGCGATCTTGATGCAGCAGACGTCGAGCGCGCCGGCCTGGTAGGCACGGATCAGGTCCTGCGGCGTGGTCATCACCTCGTCGAGCTTCACGGGCAGCGGACAGTGCTTCCGGAAGTGGATGCACTCCTCGAGGGTGAGGCAGGGCTGCTCGATCACAACGCGATCAAGGCCCCGGAGGGCCTGGGCGAAGCGGATGGCCTCGTGCAGCGTGAAGCGCGTGTTCGCGTCGGCGAAGATCATCTCGCCCGGCTGCAGGGCGTTGGCGCAGGCTTCCACCCGTTCGATGTCGTCGTTGACGGCAACGCCGACCTTGAGCTGGAAGTGGCGGTAGCCGTCATCGCGGCACGCGAGCATCGGAGCGACGATGTCCTCGGGGGAGGTATGGGCACCGAACAGCACGGATCGGTAGAGAGGTACCGGCTCGGGCCAGCGGCCTCCGAGAAGATCGCACACGGGCCGTCCGGTCGTCTGGCCCATGATGTCCCAGAGCGCAGTGTCGAGGGGCGCCTTCAGGTAGGGCGAACCGTTGAAGCTGCGGTCCCATTGCCGGTTGATCCTCTCGACGTGGAAGGGGTCGGCGCCGATGAGGCCCTCGGCGACGATCGGGATACCCGCCTCCGCCCCTTGCGAAAACGCGGGCGCGTAGTGCGTTCCGATCGGGCAGGTCTCGCCCGCGCCCGTGATTCCCGCATCCGTGTCGACGAGCACGACCACAGACGTGTCGATATGTGGCAGAAAGCCGCTGCCGGAACTGTACCCGCCGGTCTTGGGCGGCATCGTGACGCTGTAGACTCGAACGCGCGTGATCTTCACTGCTCTGTCCTGGATGTGTGCTGAGGGGCGGGCCGACCGGCCTCATTCCTTCTCCCAGCGTGCGGCGGCCTCGTCATCGTGGACGCGGGCCTCGACCCAGCGGCTTCCGTCAGGGGTTTCCTCGAGCTTCCAGAAGGGCGCCTTCGTCTTCAGCCAATCGATCAGGAAGGCGCAAGCCTCGAGGGCGGCGCGGCGATGCGCTGATGCCGTCACCACCAGCACGATCCGGTCCCCGGGCTCGAGGCGGCCGTAGCGGTGGATGATGAGACTCGCCTCCAGCGGCCAGCGGCGCCAGGCCTCCTCGTCGATCTCTCGCAGCATCCTCTCGGTCATCCCGGGATAGTGCTCCAGGGTCATCGAGGAGTGGCCTCCATCGCCCGCCATGTCGCGCACCACGCCGACGAAGGAGGCGATGGCGCCGAGTGACGTCGAGTGCGAGGAGATGGCCTCCATCTCAGCCGCGATGTCGAAATCCTCTGCCTGGACGCGAATCACGGGACTAGCCGCCTGTCACCGGAGGGAAGAGAGCCACTTCGTCATCGTCCGTGACCGGGGTACCGGCATGACCATAGGCCTGGTTGACCGCAATGCGGACATGACCGGGTTGCGCGAGGGCCTCGGCGTAGACACCGCCGCGCCCTTTCAGCCAGTCGACGAGTCCTCCCGCATCGACAATGTCCCCGGGGAGCGAGATGTCCTCGCCGGCAAGGCCGATCGTCTGCCTTACGGATGCGAAGTAGAGAAGTTTCACGAACACCTTCCTGTCATGACAGGACCTCGCTGAACGGCAGCACCTCGATCATGTCACCGGCCTCGAGGCGCGTCATGTCTTCGGGGAGTTCGGCGAGACCGTCTGTGTCGACAAGCGACGACAGCAGGCCGGCGCCCTCCCTCTCGAAGGCGTGGGCCTCGGTCACGCCGTCACCGTCGCGGCGCAGGTGGACCCGGACATACTCGCGGCGTCCGCCCTTCTTGTCGCGGCTGAATGCGGAACGGACGTTGAAGGTCATCGGTGCCACGTCGTCAGCGCCGCCAAGGCGCAGCAGCAACGGCCGGGCAAAGCACAGGAAGGTCACCATGGCCGCTGCCGGATTGCCGGGCAGGCCGATGAATGTTGCATCGCCAATGTCGCCGAGTACCAGTGGACGCCCGGGCTTGATCGCCATGTACCAGGCATGGAGCGTGCCGTGTTCGCGGACGGTGCGCTGCACGTGATCCTCGTCGCCTACGGACACCCCGCCCGATGTCATGAGCGCGTGATGCCGTCCGGCGGCGTCAAGAATGGCATTCCGGGTCGCTGTTGCATCGTCGGGCAGGATGCCGAGATCGGTGACCGTGCAGCCGATGGTTTCGAGCAGTGCCCGCACGGCATGGCGGTTGGCATCGAAGATGGCGCCGGGTCTGAGAACGCCGGGAGGATCGGTGACCTCGTCACCTGTCGAGAAGAGGGCGACACGGAGCCGCTCCTTGCATGGCAGGACCGTGAGGCCAACCGAGGCGGCAAGGCCGATATCGAACGGTCCCAGCCGGCGCCCCCGGCGCAGGATGGTGCTGCCTGAGGCGACATCCTCGCCGGCCTCGCGCCTGTTGGCGCCGCGCCGGGTCCGGGAATCGAGAACGATCGAGCCCTTCTCGGTGCGGACATTCTCCTGCATGGCCACCGTGTCGCAGCCTTCGGGCATGGGCGCTCCGGTGAAGATGCGGATGGCCTCGCCTCGTCGAGCCGGGCGGTCAAGGGCCATGCCTGCCGCCACTCTTGCCGTGACGGGAAGGACCGTGTCACCGCAGTCGGCGAGGTCGTCATGGAAGAATGCGTAGCCGTCGACTGCGGCATTGTCGTGAGGGGGGACGTCCATCGTCGAGACGATGTCATGGGCAAGAATGCGCCCGGCGGTTCCGGCCAGAGGGACCTCTTCGGCGGGCGTGACCGGAGAGGCCATACGCGAAATGAGATCGAGCGCTTCCGCCGCCGTCATCAACCGGTCGCCGCGCGCTTCCGGGCTCACCGGAAGATCGGTGCCGTGCGGAAGACGTGTCGGTGCAAGACTCATGGTTCTTCTGATAGCGAACGCCGGCGCGCCGTCAAGGCGCGCCAGGCGGCCTCCCCGTGAAGCAGTCCCGAAAGGGCGGTCACAAGCGCGGCCAGCCACACGGCGACGAGGCCGGCGGTTGCGAGGGCCGGATCGGGGACAAGGACCAGGGCGATGGCAAGGCACTGAAGAACCGTCTTGGCCTTCGAGAGAGGAGTGACACCAACGGTCAGCGAGGACGCGGCAAGGGCTTCGCGCAAACCACACACGAAGAGTTCGCGGATCACGATGATGAGAGCGGCGATCATCGGCACTTCGGACGTCGCTGTCAGAACGATGATGACACCGCACACCAGCACCTTGTCGGCGATGGGATCGAGGATCCGCCCCAGGGTGGAGTGGACGTTCATACGACGCGCCAGCCAGCCATCGAGGGCATCAGTCACTGCCGCCACGCAGAAGATGGCGAGCGCCGCCCAGCGGGCGTTCGCGTCCCCGTCGATCAGGAGAAACACGATCGGGACAAGGGCCACCAGGCGGGTGATGGTGAGGATATTGGGCAGTGACGCCATCACGGGTCGCGCTGGAAGTGGTCGCGGATGCGCTGGGCCACGGTGCGGTCAATGCCGTTGACCTTCTCGAGATCGGCCAGCGGTGCGTCGGCCACGGCGCGGGCCGATCCAAAGTGATGAAGCAGGGCCCGCTTGCGCATCGGACCGATGCCCGGAATCTCGTCGAGCAGGGAATGGCTGATGCGGCTGGCGCGTTTCGAGCGATGGGCGCCAATGGCGAAGCGATGGGCCTCGTCGCGCAGCCGCTGTATGAACCAGAGCACCGGATCGCGTTCGTCCGGCATCAAAGGGTCACGCCCGGCAAGGAAGATGCGCTCGCGTCCGGCATTGCGGTCAGGACCCTTGGCGACACCGGCGACTTCGATACCGGATATGCCGAGGTCCTCGATGACGGCAAGCGCCGTAGACAGCTGTCCGGCGCCGCCGTCGACGAGGACAAGATCGGGCCAGGCGGAGGAGGTGCGTTCAGGATCCTCCTCGACGAGGCGCGAGAAGCGGCGGTCCAGAACCTCGCGCATCATCGCATAATCGTCGCCTGCCGGGGCCTTGCGGACCGTGAACTTGCGATACTGGTTCTTCATGAATCCGTCGGCGCCGGCGACAATCATCGCGCCGACGGGCTGGGATCCCTGGATATGACTGTTGTCGTAGACCTCGATGCGCCGGGGCGCCGCGTCGAGGCCGAGCAGGGCCGCCAGGCCCTCGAGATGGGAGCGCTGTGTCGCACTCTCGGCGAGGCGTCGCTGCAGGGCATCCCGCGCATTCTGCAGGGCATGATCCATCAGTGCCCGGCGGCCACCCCTGCGTGGGACGCTGATCTCCACCCCGTGTCCCCTCCTGCCGGCGAGGGCTTCGGTCAAAAGGGCGTGATTGTCCGGCCGCACCGACACCAGGATGATGCCGGGGACTTCCTTGTTCTCGTAGAACTGCGCCAGGAAGGCCGCCATCACGCTTTCCGGACTCCTGTTGGCGCTGCGCCCGGGCCAGTAGGCCCTGTTGCCGTAGTTGCGTCCGTGCCGGATGAAGAAGACCTGGATGCAGGTCTGCCCGCCTTCCCGGTGAAGCGCCACGACGTCGGCCGCGGCAAGTGTCGGCACGTTGATCTGCTGGTGTGCCTGGATGTGGTTGAGAGCGCGAATGCGGTCACGCAGCCCGGCGGCGTGCTCGAACTCAAGGGCTTCGGCAGCCTCCTGCATGCGCCGGGAGAGACCGTCCTGGACCTCCCGGGTCTGGCCCTTGAGAAAGGCACGGGCCTCCCCGGTCAGGTGCTCGTAGTCCTCGTCGTCGGCAAGTCCGACACAGGGCGCCACGCACCGCTTGATCTGGTACTGCAGGCAGGGCCGGGAGCGGTTGCCCAGCACGTGATCGCTGCAGCTTCGGAGAGGAAAGGCCTTCTGCAGGGCCGTGATGGTCCGATTGACCGCACCGGCGCTGGCGAACGGGCCGAAGTAGTCGCCCTGCCGGCGCCGCGCCCCGCGATGCTTGACGATCTGCGGCCACCGGTGGTCGCGCCGGAGCAGGATGTAGGGAAAGGACTTGTCGTCGCGCAGGACGACATTGTAGCGCGGCTTGAGCTTCTTGATGAGGTTGGCCTCGAGAAGCAGTGCCTCGGCTTCCGTTGCGGTGGTGACCACTTCGACAGCCGCCGTGCCGGCGACCATCCTGTGCAGGCGCGGGTCAAGGCGCCCAGGTTGCGCGTAGGTCGCTACCCGGTGCGCAAGGTTGCGCGCCTTGCCGACATAGAGAACCTCACCTTCGGAGGAGAGCATGCGGTAGACGCCGGGCCCTTCAGGCATGGTGGCCAGCGACCTCCTGACGGCGTCGGCGCCACACTCTGCGGGGACCGTGTCCAGCTGTTCGACTGCCGGTCCTTCGGTCTCCCCTGACGGTCGGATGTCCCTCGATGCCTTCGCCATCGTCGATAAGGGCGGGGAGCCGCGCGACCGCGGCTCCTCCAGCGTGTCAGTCCGAGGGCTGCGGCACGATGCGCAGGCAGGGCTCGGGTGCCTTCCAGCTTCCGGGGAACCTCTCTTTCGCCTCGCCGCCCTTGACGGCAGGGACGATGACATCGTCTTCGCCGCCTTGCCAGTTGGCTGGAGTGGTCACCTTGTGGCTGGAATCGAGCAGGCGCAGGACCTCGCCGAGGTTGCGTCCCGTCGACATCGGGCAGCTCACCCAGGAAACACCGATGTCGTCGTGGAATCTGATGTGGCCCACCGTCGAATCCTGTTCGAAGTCAGGAGCCGTACTGCCTGTCGATAGTGTCATGGTTTGCCATTGCTCCTCGCTGGATGATCCGGTCAGGGGCCCATGCCTGGAAGGGCGGCGGCCATTCCCTGGATCAAGGAATGTCATCCTGGCAGCCTCACCCTTGACACTTGGGTTTCCGCGCCCGGAAGTCAACCGTCCCGGCGCGCGGCGGCAGTGGGTTTCCGGCGTCAGAACAGGCCGGAAATGCGGCCTTGCGAATCGACACCGATGTTGTCGGCGGCAGGTTTGCGCGGCAGTCCCGGCATGGTCATGACCGCGCCCGTGATGACGACAAGGAACTCGGCGCCGGCCGATACCCGGACCTCGCGCAGCGGAATGGTGAATCCCGAAGGCGCCGCCTTCAGCGCCGGGTCGGTGGAAAAGCTGTACTGGGTCTTGGCCATGCACACCGGCCAGGAACCGGCCGGGGTGTCGTCCAGTTCGGCGAGCTGGCGCGAGATGGCGGCAGGCACGTCGATGTCATCGGCCCGGTAGATCTGCCGGGCGATGGTCCGGATCTTCCCCTCGAGCGGCATGTCGTCGGGATAGAGTGGCCGGAAGTCGGCAGTTCCACTCTCGGCCAGTTCCACCACGGCCTCGGCGAGGTCGACAGCGCCGGCGCCACCGTTGGCCCAGTGAGTGGCCTCGACACAGCGCACGCCCTCGGCAGCGCACAAATCAAGCAGTGCCGACACCTCGGCATCGGTGTCGGCGGAGAAGCGGTTGACGGAGACGACGGCCGGCACCCCGAACCTCGCCACGTTGGAGATATGCCGCCGCAGGTTCGCAAAGCCTCTCTCGACGGCTGCGACATCTTCCCTTGCCAGGTCCTCGCGGGCGACCCCGCCGTGCATCTTCAGCGCCCGGATGGTGGCGACGATGACCACGGCATCCGGCGACAGTCCCGCCTTGCGGCACTTGATGTTGAAGAACTTTTCGGCTCCGAGATCAGCGCCGAACCCGGCTTCCGTTACCACATAGTCTGCCATGCCGAGGGCGCTCGAGGTGGCGAGCACGGAATTGCAGCCGTGGGCAATGTTGGCGAAGGGTCCTCCGTGCACGAAGGCGGGATTGTTCTCCAGGGTCTGCACGAGATTGGGCTTGATGGCATCCTTGAGGAGCGCCGCCATGGACCCCTCGGCATTGAGGTCGCGTGCCGTGACAGGTGTTCTCTGCCGCGTGTGGGCGACGATGATGTTGCCGAGCCGCCGCTTGAGATCGTCGATGTCCGTGGCCAGACAGAATATGGCCATGACCTCGGAGGCCACGGTGATGTCAAAGCCGTCCTGGCGCGGAAATCCGTTGGCGACCCCGCCCAGCGAGTTGACGATGGATCTGAGGGCCCTGTCATTCATGTCGACGACACGACGCCATGCCACCCGGCGTTCGTCGATGCCGTGCGCGTTGCCCCAGTAGATGTGATTGTCGACCATTGCCGCCAGCAGGTTGTTGGCGACGCCGATGGCGTGGAAGTCGCCGGTGAAATGGAGATTGATGTCCTCCATGGGCACAATCTGCGCATGGCCACCGCCGGCCGCTCCTCCCTTGACGCCGAACGACGGGCCGAGCGACGGCTCCCTGAGGCAGATCAGAGTCTTGCGGCCGATGCGATTGAGTGCGTCACCGAGGCCCACGGTTGTCGTCGTCTTTCCCTCGCCCGCCGGGGTCGGGGTGATGGCGGTCACCAGAACCAGTCGGCCCTTGTCGCGGTTCTCCAGGCCCTTGATGTAGTCGAAGGAGAGTTTCGCCTTGTCGTGGCCATAGGGCTCGAGATGCTCGGCGCCGATTCCCAGCCGGTCCTGGGCGAGTTCGATGATCGGTCTCAGTGTCGCGGCCTGGGCGATCTCGATGTCCGATGCGGGTGTCGACATGATAAGGGGTCCCTCCCGGGGCAATGGTTTTGGTGTATGAAGAGGTGGCGTCGCCTTCAGGAGGCGATCCGGGTCTCCCGGTCGCCGTTCTCGACTCCCGACACGCGCCAGGAGAGGCGCATTTCACCGGCGGTGTTGGCCACCGTTGCCAGGCACGCGTTCACCCGGTGGTCGGGAATGTGGACTGCGAAGCGGGTCACGTAGCGATCGTGGCCGGGTGCGGGAATGCGTTCCGAGTTCATGCGCACGATGTTGGCGCCAAAGCCGCCGAAGACCTCCGAGATGCGCAGGATGAGACCCGGTGCGTCCGGTCCGTCGAGCTCGATGCGATGGGTGACGTGCCCGGTCTCGTCATGCACCGCCTGCATGTCGAAGGTCGCGACCGTGACCCTGCCTTCGGCGATGCCGTCGAGAGTCCCGAGGTCCCGCTCGACCGTTGACGTGGCGATCTCGACTGGAATCTCGGCGATGCAGGTGAACTCCGCCATGTCGCCGAGGACGGCGAATGTCGTGTCGGAGAGATTGGCGTCAAGATCGAAGAGGCGCCCGGCAATGTCGGCCACGAGGCCGGCGCGGTCGTGGCAGATGACGGAAATCAGGCAGACCGCTGTCATGCGGCCTCGAGATGCTGCTTGCGTTCCTCGACGATCTGATCGGCCTCGCGTCCGGTCAGTTCCTGGAGATGATCGAACGACATGTCGAAGTATCCCACGCCCTGGGTCAGTGAACGCAGTTCGCTGATGAGCGTGAGGGTCTCGCCCTGGGGCATGTGCGCCGTGACGGTATCCCATTCCTTCCAGCCCTCGCGCGCCTCGAAGCCGAGAATCTGGCCACGCCGTCCGGTGACCAGCTGCTGTACACGCGCGGTGGCCGAATTGGGAGCATGAACGCGTACGGTCATGATCGGCTCAAGGAGCACGGGACTGCAGGACGGCATGCCTTCGCTCATGGCAACGCGTGCCGCCAGCTTGAAGGCCATTTCGTTGGAATCGACGTCATGGTACTTGCCGTCGAAGACCTCCACGGCGATGTCGACCACGGGAAAGCCGAGCGGACCCTGGAGCAGATACTCCTTCACCCCTGCCTCGACGGCGGGAATGTACTGCCTCGGGATGTTGCCTCCGGTTACCGAATTGGTGAATTCGAATCCGCTGCCCCTGGCCAGCGGGCGGATGTTGATCTGAACATCGCCGAACATGCCGCTGCCGCCGGTCTGGCGCTTGAAGCGGCCGTGCTGGGTGGCCGGCTTTCGAATGGCCTCCCTGTAGGGTACGAGCGGCCGCCCGGATGTCACCTCGACCCCATAGCGTCCCGACAGCTTCGAGAAGGCTGTCTGCAGGTGCATGTCACCCTGGCCCCAGAGCACCAGCTGATTGAGATCCGAGTCCTGTTCGGGCTCGATGGATGGATCTTCCTCGTGAATGCGATGAAGCGCCGTGGCCATCTTCACCTCATCCTCGCGGCGCGCCGCGTGGATCGCGAGGCCGTAGAGACGGGGCAGCGCCTCGGCGCGTGGCCAGGCGGAGTCCTCGTCGGGCGCGGCGTTGCCCATCACGAGGGTATCCCCGGTGCGCGCTTCCTCGAGGCGGCCGAAGGCGACGATGTCGCCGGCCCCGGCACGGTCGATCTTGACGTTCTGGCTGCCCTGGAGGTGGTACATGCCGCCAATGCGGTTGCCGTTGACCGTGTCGCCGTCCTTCACCTCGCCACGCCAGATCCGGGCCAGCGACAGCTTGCCGCCATGCTGGGTGTTGTAGGTCTTGAGCACCTGGGCGGCGAAGGCACCATCGCCGCCGCGCCGTGCCGCGGCGCGGTCGGGATCGGGAACCCAGTGGCGAAGTTCCTGGAGCAGGCGGCGGACACCGTTCTCGAGTTCGGCGGAGCCGAGCAGGACTGGCACCACCCGCGCCTCGGCGAATGCGCCGCTGAGTTCGCTCACCACGTCCTCCTGGGTCGGCACCTCGTCCTCGAGAATCTGCATCATCAGGTCGTCGCTGAAGTCGGCGAGGGCCTCCAGCATCAGGTTGCGCGCCTCGTCCTCGCGTTCCATGACACCGTCCGGCATCTCGATGGCTTCGGAGGCGCCGCCCTCGTGGTAGCGCCAGGCTGACTCGCTGATCAGGTCGACATAGCCGGTGACGTGGTCGTTGTCGCGGACAGGCACCTGCGTGATCAGCAGGGGGGTCGCCGAGACGTTCTGCATGGCCGGCAGGAGTTCGCGCATCAGGGTGGTGGTGCGGTCCATCTTGTTGATGAACACGAGATGGGGAATTCGGTTGTGTTCGAGGAAGCGGAAGATAGGCGCTATGGTCGTTGCCCGTTCCACCACCGGCTCGTAGACCACCACCGCGGCGTCGGCGCCGATCAGCGCATTGCGTGCTTCGGCCTGGAACTCGATGGAGCCGGGGCAGTCGAGAAAGTTGAAGTGGATGCCTTCGAAGGTGGCGTGGCCGGCACTCACCTCGGTGCTCATGTTGCGCTGGCGCGCCTCCGGCGCCGAATCGCCGACGGAGTTCCCTTCCTTCACGGAACCCTTGCGGCCGATGGCGCCGCAGATGTAGAGCATGGCCTCGAGAAGAGTCGTCTTTCCGCTGAGTGATGGGCCGACGATGGCGATGTTTCTGATGTCTGGCATGATTGTCTCACAAGCTGCGCGTCTGGCACCGTGTGAACCTAGTGTGACGCGCCGGACCCTGCAATGCCCACCAGCATGAAGGCGAGGCACTGTCCCTCTCCCAATGCCAATGACCGGCAGACGGCAGTCTCGATGCTCATCCTCCACTACACCGGAATGGAGAATGCCGAAATGGCCCTGCGGCGTCTCGTCGATCCGTCATCCGGGGTCAGCGCCCACTGGCTTGTCGACGAGGATGGCGAGGTCACGTCGCTGGTTCCGGAAACGCGGCGCGCCTGGCATGCCGGTGTGGCGTGCTGGCAGGGGATCCACGACGTCAACAGCGCTTCGGTGGGCATCGAGATCGTCAATCCCGGCCACGACGGAGGGTTGCCGCCGTTCCCCGGACGGCAGATGGATGCCGTGGCGGCACTCTCCCGCGATGTCGTGGCGCGGCATTGCATCCGTCCCCGCCATGTCCTGGGACACAGTGACGTCGCACCGCAGCGCAAGCAGGACCCCGGAGAACTCTTCGACTGGCGCTGGCTGGCGAGCCGTGGCGTCGGGTTGTGGCCGCCGCCGCAGACTCCGGCCGCAACATCCCTGAGCGAGGGAGACAGGGGTTGCGCCGTCGTGCGCCTGCAGGAATATCTGGCCGGATTCGGATACGCCGTCGCGCCGGACGGCTTCTACGGCGCCGTGACATCTGCCGTCGTCACCGCCTTCCAGCGCCACTTTCGACCGGCGCGGGTCGACGGCCTGGCGGACGGCGAGACCATGGCCCGTCTCGTGGCGCTCGTCGACGCGGCACGTTGACCCGGTGGTGGCGGCAGGCTATCTCTTCCCGCCGGGAATCAGACGGACGGATGGCCGCTCTTCCCTTCGGGAAGGGAGGAAAGTCCGGGCTCCACGGAAACATGGCGCCGGGTAACGCCCGGCGGGGGTGACCCCAGGGAAAGTGCCACAGAAAGCAGACCGCCACCGGCCGCAGGGCCGGCGGCAAGGGTGAAAGGGTGCGGCAAGAGCGCACCGCGGCTGCGGCAACGCAGACGGCACGGCAAACCCCGCCAGGAGCAAGATCGAGTAGGGGCGGCACGTGATTCCACGAGGCCCGTTTCCGGACCACGCCGCCCGGGTTGATCGCGCGAGGCGCGCGGTGACGCGCGTCCCAGATGAATGGCCATCGGCCGCCTCCGGATTCGTGACGGGGCGGATCACAGAACCCGGCTTACAGTCCGCCTGATTCCCGATTTCACCGCGCTTGTCGATGACATGACCGGGGCGCGATTCCCAACTCTCTGACAGAAAAATTTTATCCACTGGCCGGATCGGAAACAACGTGGACAGCCCGCTAGGGGCAAACACCCCACAATATGATGTAACTTCCTGACGGGACACCCCCAGTATATTGAGAATTTCTGATGCCAAGGCAGACTGCCCAAAACATTGACTTCACAGAATTCTTGTTTGACATCCCAATGAATCCCACGTAATCCCAAGAAATCCCAAGCGGAAGGGCGGCGAAAGCGGTCAAGCGGGAATGGCAAGGAGTCCAGGTGCGCTTCCGAAGATTTTTGCGGGAACGCACACCAAGACAATCGACGCCAAGGGGCGAGTTTCGGTCCCACCGGACTTTCGCGCCCAATTCGACAGCCCCGGACAGGGTCTCTTCGTCATGCGGACCGTCACCGGAGACAAGGCGCTTGATGTCTTCGAGCCGGAGGCGTTCTCCGGTTTCGTTTCCAACTCCGAACAGGTGTTTTCCAGCGAGGCGATGGACAGTGCCATCGCCATCTTCGGTTCGGCGCAGAAGCTGCGGCTCGATCGGGAAGGACGGATCGTGCTTCCTGCGGAGTTCACGGAGTTCGCCGAAATCGAAGACGAGGCATACTTCATGGGTCTGGGGCGCCATTTCCAGATCTGGGAACCCTCGAGAGGACGAGCCAAGCGGGAAGAGGCGCACAGGAAAACCACCCTCAACCGCGAGACCATCAGTCTGCCGCTGACCGGACCGGGGGGCAAGGTGTCGTGAGCGCCGGTCACATTCCGGTCCTTCTTGACACGGCGCTCGCCTGCCTGGATCCGGTCGACGGCGAGATCATCGTCGATGCGACGTTCGGGGCCGGTGGCTATTCGTCGGCGCTGCTTGATGCGGCGTCCTGCCGGGTCATCGCCCTCGACAGGGATCCCGTCGCAGTGCGCGAGGGCCGCAGGCTGGCACACCACTATGGCGGGCGGCTCACGGTCGTCGAGCGGCGCTTTTCCGAACTCGATGCCCTGGTTCGCGACGAGGTGGGAGGGCCCGTCGATGGCGCCGTCTTCGACCTCGGTGTCTCGTCGACGCAAATCGACGATGCCGGACGCGGCTTTTCCTTCCGCCTCGACGGCCCCCTCGACATGCGCATGGGCGCCACGGGAGCGACCGCTGCCGATGCGGTCAACACCCTCGATGAGGACGGTCTTCACCGAATTCTCAGCGAGTTCGGAGAAGAGCGCCGGGCGCGTGCCGTGGCGCGGGCGATCGTCAGGGCGCGTGCCGTGTCGCCGATCACGCGGACCGGCGAGCTTGCCGATATCGTGCGCCGCACCGTGCGCCAGTCGCCCGGAGGGATCGATCCCGCCACCCGGACATTCCAGGGCCTGCGCATCTGGGTCAACCAGGAGCTCCACGAGATCGAGCGGGGTCTGATGGCCGCCGAAGCCGTCCTGCGGGACGGTGGACGCCTCGTGGTTGTCGCCTTCCATTCCCTCGAGGACCGGATCGTCAAGCGGTTCCTGCGACAGCGCAGTGGCCGCGACGCCCGTCCGGGACGCCATCAACCCCCGACCGGCGAGACGCCGGAGCCGACGTTCCGCCTCGTGACGACGCGCGCGGTACGTCCCGCTGCCGTCGAGACCCGGGCCAATCCGCGTGCCCGGTCGGCCCGTCTGCGCCATGCCGTACGGACGTCGGCGCCATGCTGGGGGATGGCCGCATGACCGCTCGCGGAGGATGGCTGTGGATGATCGGGGCGCTTGTCGCCGCGCTGGTTGCCTTTTCCCAGCAGCACCATGCCAGGGAACTGAGAAACGAACTGGAAAGACTTGAAGCCGACCTCGCCGAACGACGCGAGAACGTGAGGGTGCTCGAAGCCGAGTGGAGCTATCTCAGCCGGCCCGAGCGCATCAAGGACCTCGCGGGCCGCCATCTGGCGGACCTCGTGCCGGTTTCCGTCTACCAGCTTTCCCGGGTGTCCGGCATACCCCTGGTGCCGCCCCCGATCGGCATCGGCACCACCTGGAACCAGTCAGGCGCAGGGGAGGAAGGATTGTGACCGGGCAGGCGAAGCAGGGGACACCGCTGGTACTGGAAGGCGCCAGCAAGCAGGCCGTGGGACTGTGCAAGCAACGCCTGATGGTGGTGGCGATGTGCATCCTGTCAGCCTTCGTCGTCATCGGAGGGCGTCTCGTCGACGTGATGAGCGTGACGCCGGTCGAGGCCGGGCTGGTGGCCGAGGCCACGACGCCCAAGGGCCGGGCCAACATCGTTGACCGCAACGGAGTCCTGCTGGCTTCGAGCCTGTCGGTCGCTTCGCTCTATGTCGATCCGACCGAGGTCACGGATCCGCAGACGACAGCGACAGCGCTTCTCCAGGTCTTCCCGGACGTGGACCGCGACCATCTCCTCGAGTTGCTGACGAGCACCAGGCGGTTTGAATGGATCCGCCGCAAGCTTGAACCGAGCGCGCAGCAGGCGGTGCGCGATCTCTACCAGCCTGGTCTCGACTTTGCTGTCGAGGAACGGCGCATCTGGCCCCAGGGTCCGCTGACTTCCCACGTCGTCGGATACACGGATATCGACGGCCGGGGTCTGGCGGGAATCGAGCAGGGGTTCGATGAGCGGCTACTCGCCGACAACGGAGACGACGTCGCGCTTTCCCTCGATGTCCGCGTCCAGCAGATCGTGCGCGACGAACTCGCGCGTACCGTCGAGACCTTCTCGGCCAAGGGCGGAACCGCCCTGGTCATGGATGTGCACAGTGCCGAGATTCTCGCCATGGTGTCCCTGCCGGACTTCGATCCGGCCAATCCGGCTGCCAGCGACCCGGCGAACCGGTTCAACCGGGCGACCTTGGGTGCCTACGAGCTGGGATCCATCTTCAAGACTTTCACGGCCGCCATGGCCTACGAATCAGGTGTCGCCCGGCTCGGCGACGCGTTTGATGCAACGGAGCCGCTCACCGCCGGCCGCTTCACGATCACGGACTACAAGCCGCAGAGCCGCTGGCTGACCATGCCCGAGATCATGGTGCACTCTTCCAACATCGGCGCGGCACGCCTGGCGCTGGCTGTGGGGAGCGACTACCAGAAGGCGTTTCTCGAGCGCATCGGTCTGCTCTCACGGTCCGCCATCGAAGTGCCCGAGGTAGGACGCCCGCTTTATCCCTCGAGGTGGGGCACGCTCAGCACCATCACCATCGGTTTCGGCCACGGCATTGCCGTATCTCCGGTGCAGGTTGCCGCTGCCGTGGCTGCCATGGTCAACGGTGGCCTGTTCCGTCAGCCGACCCTGCTGAGGCGGCAGGGCGATCCGGATCCGGGCCAGCGGGTCATTGCCGAGAAGACGTCGGAAACGGTGCGCATGCTGACCCATCTCGTGGCGCGCTTCGGCAGTGGCCGCAAGGCCCAGGTCGAAGGCTATCTCATCGGCGGCAAGACGGGCACCGCTGAGCAGCCCGGCGAATCGCGCCGCTACGACAGGAGAAAGCTCATCTCGACGTTTGTCGCCGCTTTCCCGATCAACGATCCGCAGTACGTGATTCTCCTTTCGGTCGATGAACCGAAGGGGATCGAGGAGACCTTCGGCTACGCCACGGCCGGCTGGACCGCCGCCCCTGCCGTCGGAAACATCATCGCGCGTCTCGGCCCGATGCAGGGAATCCTCCCGGATGACGGGGTCTTTGTCGGCCTGCCGGAGGCAGACGGTGATCCGAAGGAGCAGCTGGAGATGATCGTTGCGTCTTTCTGAGCTCATCGACAGCCTGCCGGCGCGCCATCGTCGCGGAATGTCCGACATCGACATCACCGGCCTTGCGGCAGATTCGAGGCAGGTTCGCGAAGGCCATCTCTTCGCCGCCTTCAGGGGCAGTCGGACCGATGGCCGGTGCTTTGTGGACGACGCCCTCGATCGCGGTGCGGTCGCGATCCTTGTCGGGGACGAGGCCGGGATGCCGGCACTCGGGGGAAGAGCGGCCATCGTGGCCGCCGCCAGCCCGCGCCACGTCTTTGCCCGCATGTGCGCTCGCTTCCATGCACCGCCTCCGGATATCGTCGTGGCGGTGACCGGCACCAATGGCAAGAGTTCGGTGGTCGATTTCTGCCGCCAGTTCTGGTCCGCCATGGGTGTGAGGGCCGCCTCCTTCGGCACACTCGGCATGGTCACGCCTGAAGGCGTTCAGGGTCTCGGGTACACCACGCCCGATCCTGCCGGTCTCCATGCCTGCCTTGGTCGCCTGCATGCCCGCAACATCGGCCGCGTAGCACTCGAGGCGTCGAGCCACGGTCTCCACCAGCATCGCCTCGATGGCCTTCGTGTCGATGCCGCAGCCTTTACCAGCTTCAGCCGGGACCATCTCGACTATCACGTCACTCCTGAGTCCTATCTTGAGGCAAAGCTGCACCTCTTCGACCTGCTGCGCGAAGGCGGCACGGCCGTACTCAATGCCGACATGGCCGAATACGGGGCCGTGACCGGCCGGCTGGAGAACCGGGCCGTCGTGTCGTTCGGCGAGATGGCGAGCGACATCACTCTCAAGGGACTTGCCGACACCGGGGACGGTCATCAGATCCTCGAGGTCGGGGCGGACGGCATCACCCGTTCGGTGAAGCTGCCGCTCGCCGGGCGCTTCCAGGCCATGAATGTCCTGTGTGCCGCAGCCCTCGTGGCTGCGGTCGAGGATCAACCCGTGCATGACGTCCTTGCCCTTTCGGATCACCTCGAATGTGTTCCGGGGCGCCTCGAAATGGTTCCCGGCCACCCCTCCGGCGCCCGGGTCTACGTCGACTACGCCCATACGCCCGATGCCCTCGCCACGGTGCTCACCGGGCTGCGCGACACCACCGAGGGGCGCCTGGCCGTGGTCTTCGGTTGCGGTGGTGACCGGGACCGCGAAAAGCGGCCACAGATGGGAGCCATCGCCGCACGTCTCGCCGATGATGTCTGTGTGACCGACGACAATCCGCGCACCGAGGATGCGGCATTGATCCGGCGCGCCATTCTGGCGGCGGCACCCGGGGCGCGTGAAAGCGGCGACCGCCGCGAGGCCATCCACAGCGCCGTGGCATCGCTGGGCGGCAATGACGTGCTGGTGGTGGCCGGCAAGGGGCACGAGAGAGGGCAGATCGTGAACGGCGATGTCCTTCCCTTCGACGATCGCGAGGAGGTGAGGCGCGCCTTCCGGCGAGGTGGATCATGAGCCGCGACAGACTGTGGAACGACAAGAGCGCCTCCCGGGCCACCGGGGGGCGGGCCACCATGCCCTTCGAGGCGGAGGGCGTTGCCTTTGACAGCAGGGAGGTGTGCGAGAGCGATCTCTTCGTGGCGCTTCCCGGGAGCGTCTCGGATGGCCACCGTCATGTCGGACACGCCTTCGAGAACGGCGCGGCGGCGGCCATGGTCAATCACCGGCCTCAAGGGGTGCCTGTGGCATCGCCACTGCTGCTCGTCGTCGACACCTTCCAGGGGCTGGAAGACCTGGCCAGGGCGGCGCGGCAACGGACGTCGGCGAGAATCGCGGCGGTAACGGGCAGTGTCGGCAAGACCGGAACCAAGGACATGCTGCATCGGGTGCTGGCGCACCAGGGCCTCGCCCACGCCAGTGACCGCAGCTACAACAACCAGGTCGGGACACCGTTGTCCCTGGCGCGCATGCCGCAGGCGACGGACTATGGCGTCTTCGAGATCGGCACCAATGCGCCGGGAGAGATCGGGCCCCTTGCCCGCCTGGTTCGCCCCCATGTGTCGCTCGTGACCACCATCGAACCCGTGCACATCGGAAACTTTGCCAGCGAGGAGGCTCTTGTCGAGGAGAAGGCCGCGGTCTTCGACGGTCTGGAAGAGGACGGCGTGGCGATCATCAATGCCGACAACCGTCATGCGGCGGCGTTGGAAGACCGCGCGGCGCGTCGCGGCGCGTCGATTGTCCGGTTTGGCACCTCCGGGCGGGCCGATTTCCGGCTCGCGCACTGGACTCCCGTGGCGACCGGATCCCGGGTGCGCGTGGCGGTGGCGGATACGCAGTTCGACTACGATCTCTCCCTTCACGGCCGCCACCTGGCGCTCAACAGCGTTGCCGTTCTGGCCGCCGTCGACGCGCTGGGCGGAGACATCCGCGAGGCGGCAGCGTCACTCGCCGCCATCCTCCCCCTGTCCGGGCGTGGCGCACGGCGGACCATCGCACTGCCCGGTGGGCGTGCCATCGTCATTGACGAAACCTACAACGCAAGTCCGGTGTCCGTGCGTGCCGCTCTCGACGTGCTGGCGCGCACGCCGACGGATCCAGGAGGCCGGCGCATCGCGGTTCTGGGCGACATGGCAGAGCTCGGCGACGATGCGGCCTGCCTCCACGCCGGCCTTGCCGACATGACCGGCGCGGTCGCGGACCGGGTCTATACCATCGGTCCCCTCATGGACCATCTCATGGACGCCCTGCCGCTCGCCTGCCGCGGCGGGTCGACCTGCGACTCGCGAACCATGGCAACGCTCCTCGCGGATTGCCTGCGGCCTGGTGACGTGGTGCTCGTCAAGGGATCACGGCGCATGGGCCTCGAGTCCGTGGTCGAGGCGTTTGTGGGGAAGGGAGGCTAGACCGGTGCTCCACGGACTCTACCCCCTCCTTTCGGACGACATCGGCGCCCTGCGCCTGTTCTCCTTCATCACCTTTCGCACCGGCGGCGCCATCATGACCGCCCTGGTCATCAGCCTGCTGTTCGGCGACCGCATCATCGCCTGGCTGAAGACCTTCCAGGTCAAGGGACAGCCGATCAGGGATGACGGACCGGCGCATCACCTGGTCACCAAGGCGGGAACACCGACCATGGGCGGTGTCCTCATCCTGCTGTCCGTCACCGTGTCGACACTGCTGTGGGCGGATCTTTCCAACGGCTTCGTGTGGATCGTGCTGCTCGTGGCGCTGGGGTTCGGGGCGCTGGGCCTCGTGGATGACTATCTCAAGGTCTCCGCACACAGCAGCAAGGGCCTCGCCGGGCGAACCCGCATCATCGCCGAAGCGATGGCGGCAGTCGCTGCCGCCATCGCGATTGCCTGGCTGACAGGCGGAACGCTCGGTACGTCGCTGGCGCTGCCCTTCTTCAAGGACCTGCTGATCGATCTTGGATGGTTCTACGTCGTCTTCACCGCCTTCGTGATCGTCGGCACCTCCAATGCCGTCAATCTCACGGATGGCCTCGATGGTCTGGCGATCGGACCGATCATTGTCGCGGCCATGACCTTCGGAATTGTCGCCTATCTCTCCGGTCACGCGGTCTATTCCGGGTACCTGCAGCTTCCCGCGGTCCCGGGCTCAGGCGAACTGGCGGTACTGTGCGGCGCCCTGATGGGCGCGGGTCTGGGGTTCCTGTGGTTCAATGCGCCACCGGCCATGATCTTCATGGGCGATACCGGCAGCCTGGCATCGGGAGCGGCGCTCGGCACCATCGCCGTCATCACCAAGCATGAACTGGTGCTCGCCGTGGTGGGCGGAATCTTCGTGCTCGAAACGGTGTCGGTGATTCTCCAGGTGGCGTCCTTCCGGCTGACCGGACGTCGCATCTTCGCCATGGCCCCCATCCACCATCACTTCGAGCGCAAGGGCTGGAGTGAGGCGACGATCGTCATCCGATTCTGGATCATCGCCGCGGTGCTGGCGCTGATCGGTCTGGCCACCCTCAAGTTGCGGTAAACGCCATGATCGATCTCTCTCGCCATGCCGGCAAATCGATCGCAGTCTTCGGACTGGGAAAATCGGGCATTTCGGCTGCACTGGCCCTTCAGAACGGGGGAGCCGAGGTCAGTGCATGGGACGATGATCCGGTGCGCCGCGCCATGGCGGAAGACCTCGGCGTCACGCTCAACGATCTTTACCGCACGGAATGGGACGCCTTTACCAGTCTCGTCCTGTCTCCCGGCGTTCCACTGACCCATCCGGCTCCGCACCCCCTGGTGGCGCGGGCGCTGATCACCAGGATCGAGATCGTCGGTGACATGGAGCTCTTCGCCAGATCGCGTCCACCCGGCCGGGTGGTGGGAGTGACAGGCACCAACGGCAAGTCGACGACATCGGCGCTCGTCACGCATCTTCTGAAGGCCGCCGGCCGGGAGGTCCAGCTGGGTGGCAACATCGGTGTCCCGGTGCTTGATCTCGAAGCGGGAAGCGATGACGGGATCTACGTTCTCGAACTGTCATCCTTTCAGCTTGATCTCATTCGTTCGCTGGTGAGCGATGTCGCCGTGTTGCTCAACATCGCACCCGACCACATCGAACGTCACGGTGACTTCCCGAACTACATTGCTTCCAAGACGCGCATCTTCACCCGGCGCGCCTCGTCGCAGACAGCGATCATCGGTGTCGACGACGACATATGCCGGCGCATCCATTCCGAACTGGCCGGGCGTCGCGGACGGACGGTCGTTCCGGTGTCGGCGCAACGCGTCATAAGGCGGGGTGTCCGGATTCACGACGGTGTTCTCATTGACGAACTCGAGGGTGACGCTGTCGAGATCGCGGATCTTGCCTCCCTGCCGTCGTTGCGGGGCGTCCACAACATGCAGAATGCGGCCGCTGCCTATGCCGTCATCCGCACCCTCGGGGTCGATGGCAGGGACGTCGCCGATGCCTTTGCGACCTTCTCCGGGCTGGCCCATCGCCAGGAGGTGATCGCCGACATCAATCGCGTGACCTTCGTCAATGACAGCAAGGCCACGAACGCCGAGTCCGCAGCCCGCGGACTGTCCTGTTTCGACAACATCTACTGGATCGCCGGGGGCCGCGCCAAGGACGGCGGCATCGCCACCCTGTCGGCCTATTTCCCGAGGATGGTCCATGCCTTCCTCATCGGCGAGGCGGCGGGCGCCCTGGCGCAGACTCTCGACGGGCAGGTGCCCTTCACCAACTGTGGTGACCTCGAGAGTGCGGTTGCCAGGGCAACCGAGATGGCGCTCTCCGACCGGAGGTCCGGGGCCGTGGTCCTGTTGTCGCCGGCCTGTGCCTCCTTCGATCAGTTCTCCAGCTTCGAGGAGAGAGGGGACCGGTTTCGGGAGCTTGTCCTCGCCGAGGTGAAGGACCGCGCCGATACGCCGGTTGCATCCACCAGGGCGCCGACGCGCAAGACGCGTGGCACGACCGGCAGGGACGCGCCATGACCACCTTCGATCGCACGGACAGAAGCATGGTGGCCCGCTGGTGGTGGACCATCGATCGCTGGAACATGACGGCCCTGTTCATCCTCATGGTCTTCGGAGCCATCCTGATTCTCGCCGCCAGCCCACCGGTGGCCGAACGCATTGGTGTCGATGCCTTCCACTTTGCCGAGCGGCAGTTTCTGTTCCTCGTTCCGGCGGTGGCCATCCTGGTGAGCCTGTCCCTTCTCGATCCCGTTCAGGTCCGGCGGGCTGGTCTCTCCCTCATGATCATTTCCCTCGCCCTTCTGGTCGTAACCCTTCTGGTCGCGGCGAAGACCAAGGGCGCACAACGCTGGATCCCCCTCGGTGTCTTTTCGCTCCAGGCGTCCGAATTTGCCAAGCCGGCCCTTGCCATCACCACGGCATGGCTGCTGGCCACGGGCAGGAATGTCCCCGGATTTCCGGGAATCCTGCTCTCGTGTGCCCTGACGGCGGTCGTCGCCGGCCTGCTGGTCCTGCAGCCTGACTTCGGGACCACCTTCATCGTGCTTGCCGTCTGGGGCAGCCAGCTCTTCCTTGGCGGCCTGCCCTTCCTCGTCGTGGCCGCTGTGGCCGTGGCGGCAGTCGTCGGCCTCTTCATCGGCTATCAGCAGTTCGACTATGTCAGGGATCGCATCAACGGCTTCTTCAATCCGGAGTCCGTCGACACCTACCAGATCGAGATGTCGCTCCGGTCCTTCCAGTCCGGCGGCCTCAAGGGCCGCGGACCGGGAGAAGGTGTGGTCAAGGACCATCTGCCGGATGCCCACTCGGACTTCATCTTTGCCGTCGGTGGCGAGGAGTTCGGGCTCATCGCCTGCCTGGTGCTGGTGTCTCTCTATGCCTTCGTGGCGCTGCGTGGATTCGTGCGCCTGCGCCACGAGAGGAATCTCTTCGTGCTCCTTGCGGTGGCCGGCCTGGTCATCCAGTTCGCCGTGCAGGCCGTGGTCAACATGGGGGTTGCCCTGAGGCTGCTTCCGACCACCGGAATGACGCTGCCCTTCGTTTCCTATGGCGGCTCATCGCTGTTTGCCATGGCCATCGGCATGGGCCTGATGCTCGCTCTGACGCGTCAGCGCCCGAACCGGGGGCGGCCATCATGAGCATTCGTGTCATGATTGCGGCCGGTGGCACCGGAGGACACCTGATTCCGGCGCTCGCCGTTGCCGGTGAACTGATGCGCCGGGGCCATGACGTCACCGCCGTGACCGACCGGCGCGGCGCCGCACTGGCGCGCCGGATCAGCGACATTCCGGTGCGTGAGGTGAAGGCGGCCAGTCCGTCCGGCCGGACAATCGCCGGCAAGGTCGCGGCCGGCATCACCATGCTGGCCGGTTGTGCCGGAGCGCTCCGCCTGATCCATGCCGAAAGGCCGGCGGTCGTGGCAGGGTTCGGCGGCTATCCGACGATCCCTCCCCTGGTTGCAGGGCAGTTTCTCGGCGTGCCGGTGCTGGTTCACGAACAGAATGCCGTTCTTGGGCGGGCCAACCGCTTTCTCGCCCCCAGGGCCAGGGTGGTGGCCACCTCCTTTGCCCAGACGCGACCGGCCGTGGCGCGACGCACGGTCACCGTGGGTGTGCCGGTCCGCGACTCCATTGCGGCCCTTGGCCGCGTCGCGTACCGGCCGCCGGAACCGGAAGAAGATGTCAATCTCCTTGTGGTCGGAGGAAGCCAGGGCGCCGGGATCTTCGGCACCCTGCTGCCTGAAGCCGGACAGAATCTCGATGGAGCCCTGCTGCGACGCCTCAGGGTTGTGCAGCAGTGCCGGGAGGAAGACGTCGGGCACACCGCGGCGGCCTGGCGGGCTCTCGGCGTGACGGCGCTGGTGGCGCCATTCTTCGAGGAGATGGCCGGACATCTCGCGCGTGCGCACCTGGTGGTGGCCCGGGCAGGGGCCTCGACAATTGCCGAACTCGCGGTGTCGGGCCGGCCGTCGGTCCTGGTTCCGTTTCCCGGGGCGGCGGACGACCACCAGAGGGAGAATGCCAACGTTGTCGTCAGCGCCGGTGGCGGATGGCTTGTCGACGAGCAGGAAGTGGACGCCCGCTCTCTTGCCACACATCTTCAATCGCTCCTGACCTCGCCAGGGGAATTGACGCGCGCTGCCGGCAACGTGCGCCGCCTTGGCCGCGCCGATGCAGCCGCGGCGCTGGCCGAAGCGATTGAGAACCTTGCCGCCGGCAATGGCCGCGCCTGCCGGGTACTGAAGGAGCAGGAGGCATGATCCGCGCACCGGACGCCATGGGACCCGTGCACTTCGTCGGCATCGGTGGCATCGGCATGAGCGGCATCGCTGAAGTGCTGCACAACCAGGGCTATTCGGTTCAGGGGTCCGACATTGCGGAAAGCGCCTCGGTGAACCGTTTGCGCCGTCTCGGCATTCCGGTGGCCATCGGCCATTCCAGCGACAATGTCGGGAAGGCGAGTGTGGTGGTTGTCTCCTCGGCCATCGCCGCCGACAACGCGGAAGTCGTCGAGGCCCGGCGCACATGGATTCCCATCGTGCGCCGCGCCGAGATGCTGGGCGAACTGATGCGCCCGGTCGATTCGATCGCGGTCAGCGGCACCCATGGCAAGACCACCACCACGTCACTGGTGGGCTGGATGCTGGAGTGCGCGGATCTCGATCCGACGGTGATCAACGGCGGCATCGTCAACGCCTATGGCGCCAACACCCGCATGGGCAAGGGTGGCTGGATGGTGGCCGAGGCCGACGAGTCCGACGGCAGTTTCCTGCAGCTGCCGATGACCGCCGCGGTCGTTACCAACATGGACCCCGAGCACCTGGAGAGTTACGGGTCGTTCGACGCCGTGCGAGAGGCCTACGCGCGCTTTATCGGCAACATTCCGTTCTATGGCTTTGCCGTGCTGTGCATCGATGATGCCGATGTCCATTCACTCGTCGCTCGGGTGACGGATCGCCGTATCATCACCTATGGACTGGGTGCCCAGGCGGATGTGCGCGGGACCAGACTGCGCCTCACCGGGACCGGTTACCGTTTCGATGCCGTGCTCACTGACCGCAGGACACATGTGGCGCGCACCTTGGGCGATCTCGATCTGCCGATGTGGGGCCGCCACAACGTCACCAACGCACTCGCCGCCATCTCGGTGGCCCGGGAACTCGGCATTGACGACGATACGGTAAGACGCGCCCTGGCCAGCTTTGCCGGGGTACGGCGGCGCTTCACCCGTACCGGTGAAGCGCGCGGGGTCACGGTCATCGACGACTACGCCCACCATCCCGTCGAGATTGCCGCGGTCCTCGAGGCGGCGAGGGAGGTGTTCCAGGGACACATCATCGCCGTGGTGCAGCCCCATCGCTACACCCGTCTCTCGAACCTGTTCGACGAGTTCTGCGCCTGTTTCAACGACGCCGATGCGGTCATCGTCGCCGATGTTCACGCCGCCGGGGAGACGCCATTGGCGGATGCCTCGCGTCAGCGCCTGGTGGAGGGTCTGCGTGAACGCGGTCATCGCCAGGTGCTCTCTCTCGACCGCAAGGAGGATCTGGCGGCGATGGTGGATCGCGTGACCGTGCCTGGCGATGCCGTGATCTGCATGGGCGCCGGTTCCATCACGTACTGGGCCGAGGCGCTTCCGCGCCAACTCGATGCATTGTCCGGCGGCGATGTGAGGGAGGCATCGTGATGTCCGTAGCGGACACTCATGCTGCCCTGCCGGATGTCAGGGGCACCTATCGCGAGGGCGCCGATCTGTCGCGCACGACCTGGTTTGGCACAGGCGGGCGGGCAGATGTCCTCTTTCGTCCCGCAGACGAGGATGATCTCGTCCATTTCATGGCGACACGACCAGCCGGACTGGCGATCACCGTCCTGGGCGTCGGCTCCAACGTCCTGGTGCGGGATCGCGGAATTGCAGGAGTCACCATTCGCCTCGGCCGCGGGTTCACGAGCATCGCCGTCGAAGGGCACGAGGTGCGTGCGGGAGCCGCGGCCCTTGATGGCAACGTGGCGCGTCAGGCGGCAGCGGCCGGCATCGCCGGACTCGAGTTTCTCGCCGGTGTGCCGGGTACGATTGGCGGCGCCATCGCCATGAATGCAGGCGCCTATGGCCGCGAAATCGCGGACGTTCTCGTTCGCGCTCGCGCCGTCGCTCCCGACGGCACCGCGCACGACCTCGATGCGGAGGATCTGGGGCATGGCTACCGGCATTGCGAACTGGCCGGGGGGTGGGTCTTCACCTCCTGCGTGCTGCGCGGTGAAGCGGGAGTGAAACCGGCGATTGAGGAACGGATCCGGGAGATTCAGGACTGCCGTGCCCTGACGCAACCGACGAAGGAGCGGACCGGCGGCAGCACGTTCCGCAATCCGCCGCCACCCCAGGCCCGGGCATGGGAACTCATCGACAGAGCCGGATGCCGCGGCCTGCGCCGGGGCGGGGCGATGGTGTCGGAGAAACACTGCAATTTCCTCGTCAATACCGGCGGAGCATCGGCAACCGATCTCGAGACCCTGGCCGAGGATGTGCGCCGGCGCGTCTGGAACTCCCAGGGCGTATGCCTCGAGTGGGAAATCCGGTGTCTCGGACGGCATCCCGGAGAGGCGCCATGAACCGCGTTAGACCCGGTCAGCGGACAGCCTTCCGGGCCCGCTGCGGAGATGTCCCGTGAGGCGTCACGTCGCAGTCCTGATGGGCGGCTGGAGTGCCGAGCGCGAGGTGTCGCTCGTCACCGGTCAGCGCTGTGCCGACGCTCTTGAATCCGGCGGCCACCAGGTCACCCGTATCGATGTCGACCGTGACATCACCCATCGCCTGAGGGCGCTCGATCCTGCTGCGGAGGTGGTGTTCAACGCCCTGCACGGACGATTTGGCGAGGACGGGTGCATCCAGGGTCTGCTGGAGACCATGGGACTTCCCTACACCCATTCGGGTCCGCTGGCATCGGCCCTGGCCATGGACAAGTCAATGGCCAAGCGCCTTTTCGCTTCCGCCGGCATTCCCTGTCCCGACGGGCGTACGGCGCACCGCACGGAGGCCGGCCACCCTGCCGGCTGGCAGAAACCCTTTGTCGTGAAACCCGGCCACGAGGGATCGAGCGTCGGCGTGCGGCGCGTGCTGGCGGAATGCAATGACGACCGGCTGCGCGACTCCGACTTTCTCTATGGCGACGACGTCATGATCGAATCGTACATTCCGGGACGCGAACTCACCGTCACCGTCCTCGGTGACAGGGCTCTCGGTGTCACGGAAGTCCTGACCGGCGAGGGATTCTACGACTATCACAACAAGTACACCGCTGGGCGTTCACGTCACGTCCTGCCGGCGCCCGTGCCAGGTGAGGTTGCCGACAGCGCCATGGAGCTGGCGCTTGCCGCGCACCGTCTGCTCGGCTGTCACGCTGTGTCGCGGGCAGACTTTCGCTACGACGACACCAGGGGAGAGCCCGGCGATCTCTACCTTCTCGAGATCAACACCCAGCCCGGCATGACGCCGGTGTCCCTGGTCCCCGAACAGGCCGCCCATTCAGGAATGGGCTTCGAGGAACTCGTGTGCTGGATCACGGAGCAGGCACGATGCGAAAGATGACACAGAGGAAAGGCTCCCGGCGTGTCCGGCGGATCCTTGCGCGGCGTGCCGGCCCGCTCCTCCTCGCCGTCGCCCTGCTGTCGGGCGCCTGGATGACCGGCCATCTCGGGACAGCCTGGCGCACGGTGTTCGATACGGCCGTGGAGACCTCGATCACGGCCGGCTTCGAAGTCCGCCATGTGCTGGTTTCGGGCCGCTCGAAGACGGATCGCCAGACACTCGTGGAGGCATTGGGGATCGAGATCGGCGAAGCGATGTTCGCCATCGACCTGGAAGCAGCGAGGGCCCGGGTCACCTCGCTCGCCTGGGTGCGTGATGTCTCCATCAGGCGCCGCATGCCCGATACCGTTGTCATCGAGCTCGTCGAGCGCCGGCCGCTGGCCATGTGGCAGCACCAGGGCGAGCTCTTTGTCGTCGACACCGTCGGCGAAGTGATCGGTGGGGCCCAACCGGAGGATCACTCCGGGCTGTTCCTGGTGGTGGGCCCGGGCGCACCGGCCGCAGCCGCAGACCTCCTGGCACTGCTTGGCCTGACCCCGGATCTGGCGCCTCGTGTCCTTGCCGCCGTGCGCATCGGCCAGCGCCGCTGGAAGCTCCATCTTGACGGCGGCATCGACATTCACCTTCCCGAGGATGGGGTGCAGGAAGCCTGGCTGGCACTGGCCGGCATGGACAGGAGCAGCGGACTGCTTTCCAGGGACGTCATGACCATCGATCTGCGCCTGCCCGATCGTCTCGTGGTTCGCCTCACCGAAGAGGCAAGGGAGCGTCTCGATCATGAGATGACGCAAGGAGAGGATACATGACGGATTCGGAACTTGTCGCTGCCATTGACGTCGGCAGCAGCAAGGTCGTCTGCCTTGTTGCATGTGAGGACGAGAACGGCGGCCAGCGCATTGTCGGCGCCGGCCAACAGGCGTCACGCGGGGTTCTCTCCGGCACCGTGGTCAACATGGAGGCGGCTGAACACTCCGTGGCGTCGGCGGTGACCCGCGCCGAGGAGTTTGCCGGGGAGACACTGCGCCGGGTGTGGGTCAGTGTTTCCGGCGGCCAGCCGCGATCGGACACGGTCGCCGTCGACGTCAGCATCGCGGGCCACGAGGTTGGCGACGCCGACCTGCGCAGGGTGGTCCACAAGACACGCCAGGCGGCGCACCATCCCTCACGGGAGCTGCTGCACGCCATTCCGGTCGGCTATGCCATCGACGGCAGCCATGGCATCCGTGACCCCAGGGGCATGGTCGGGGAGCGTCTTGGCGTCAGGGTCCACCTCGTCTCCTCGGAACGCGGACCCGTGGCCAATCTCGAAACCTGCATCGGTCGCTGTCATCTCGACATCGCCGGACACGCCGCCTCGGCATGTGCCGCAGCGCTTGGCTGCCTGGTGGAGGATGAGATGGAAATGGGCGTGACCGTCATCGATTTCGGTGGCGGAACCACCGACCTCGCGATGTTCATGGAGGGTGAGTGCGTCCATGTGGATTCCATACCCATGGGCGGCCAGCACATCACGTCCGACATCGCAGAGGCCCTGTCGACTCCTGCGGAAACGGCAGAGAGGATCAAGACCCTTCATGGCAGCGTGCTCTCTTTCGAGAGTGACAGCCACGAGACAATCGAGATCCCCCTGATCGGCGAGAGGGACGGTGCGGTGCGCGTCATCACCCAGGCCGAACTGACCGCCATCATCCGCCCCCGCGTCGAGCACATGCTCCAGATGCTGAAAGGCCGCCTTGGCGCCGAGGAGTTTGCCCAGCAGGCCGGCCGCCGGCTGGTGCTCACCGGCGGCGCATCACAGTTCCAGGGTCTGGGCGAACTCGCGGTGCGCCACCTCGGCCGCCAGGTCCGTCCGGGACATCCCATCTGGCTCAAGGGTCTGGACAAGCGAATCGCGGGCCCCGCCTTCACGGCCTGTGCCGGCCTGCTGCGCTATGCGGGGCGGGGTGGCGAGTTGGGGCGCAGTGAATTCAGCAACTGGCACGCGAGGAGAGGTCCCTTCGACCGCCTCGGCCAGTGGCTTCGACTGGCGTCGTGATGCACGCCGCCGGAAACATCAACACCACTGTCGGCTCCGCTCCGGAGCCAGGGACAGGAGTGCAACACAGCGTGCGGATACGGAGGAAGTAGCGATGGTCATTCAACTTGGAGTACCTGAAACGTACAGCATCAAGCCGCGGATCACGGTGTTCGGCATTGGCGGTGCAGGGGGCAATGCGGTCAACAACATGATCGTCAACGGTCTCTCCGGCGTCGAATTCGTCGTTGCCAACACCGATGCCCAGGCCCTTGAACATTCCCGCGCCGATCGCCGAATCCAGTTCGGCGCCTCGGTCACCCAGGGTCTCGGCGCCGGATCGAGGCCCGACATAGGCAAGGCGGCTGCCGAAGAGGCCCTGGAGCAGATCTCAGAGCATCTTGACGGATCGCACATGGTCTTCATCACCGCCGGCATGGGTGGAGGGACAGGCACCGGAGCGGCGCCCGTCGTGGCCCGTGCCGCTCGCGAAAAGGGCATGCTCGCCGTCGGCTTTGTCACCATGCCCTTCGACTTCGAGGGGCGGGAACGTCTCCGCATCGCCGAAGTCGGTGCCCTGGAGCTGCAGGAGGAGGTCGACACGCTGGTTGTCATTCCCAACCAGAACCTGTTCCGCGTGGCCAACGAGACGACAACCTTCGCCGATGCCTTCCAGATGGCCGACGATGTCCTTCACACGGGTGTGCGCGGCATCACGGACCTGATGGTCCAGCCCGGAGTCATCAATCTGGACTTTGCGGATGTCCGCCGGGTCATGGGTGAACGCGGCAAGGCCATGATGGGAACAGGCGAGGCGTCGGGCGAGAAACGTGCGCTCGATGCTGCGGAAGCGGCCATTTCCAATCCCCTGCTTGACGAGGTGTCGATGAAGGGCGCCAGCGGTGTCCTCATCAACGTCACCGGGGGCGACGACCTGAAACTCTTCGAGGTCGATGAGGCGGCACGGCGCATCACCCAGGAAATCGATCCCGAGGCGCACGTCATCATCGGCACCGCCCACGACGATTCCCTCGATGGCGTGATGCGGGTCTCGCTGGTCGCAACGGGGATCAACATGGCCGAGGCGGCAGTGGCCGAACCGGTCGTGCAACGCGTCGAACCGGCTCCCCGCGTCGTTGAGGAAGTCGCCGAACCAGAGGTGACCGTCGAGGAAGAAGCCGGTGATCCCGAGGAACCGCGCGAGCGTTTCATGGCCATCGAAGGCGGCAAGTCTTTCGAGGCAGACACGATGTCGGAAGACGATTCCTGGTCCTTCGGGGATCAGGAGGCGGTGGCAGTCGCCGGGCACCACAGCATGGAACCGCCCCGCATGAGGGATCCCGATGACACCTTCACCGATGCAACGCCCCAGCTGAACAGGGTCGAGAGTGTGCCGGTGTCGCGCAAGCCTTCGTTCATCGATCGGGTGAAGGGGAGCATGCTTGGGTCGACGCAACGCAACCGGGCCCATGAGCCGGAAGCGGAATTCCACCATGCGGATGGTTCCCGTACCGGAGACGGGCCCACGCTGCTCCACGACTCCTACAGCGGCCAGGAAGATCTGAACATTCCGTCCTTCCTGCGTCGCAGGGAGTGAGGAAGGGACCGGGGTTCACCACCCCGGTCACCTCACCGAAACCGACGAACGTGTGCCCGGCCGTCGCGGGCGCACGGACTGTAACATTGCGCAAGCAAGCGTGAATTGAAGGGGCCGGTGCCGCCTGATAGTTAGGCTCGTGGCGTAAACCCCGAACCGGGGCCGTCGTCCGGAGAGCACACCTTGGGGAGTGAGTTTTCTTGAAACAGCGTACCTTAGCATCCCCGGTGGCCTGGACGGGTACCGGTGTTCACTTTGGCCGGAATGTGACCATGACCGCCCTGCCGGCAACGGTGGATCAGGGTGTGTGCTTTGTGCGCACCGATCTCTCGAATGGCGCTCGTGTGATCCCCGTGCGCCACGACCGGGTCATCAGTACGGACCACTCCACGACGCTGGGCAATGACAGCGGTGCGACGGTGTCGACCGTCGAGCACTTCATGGCGGCTCTTTCCTTCACCGGCATCGACAATCTGACAGTTGAGATTGATGGTGCCGAAGTGCCGCTCATGGACGGCAGTTCGCTGGATTTCGTCAGGGACATCGAAGCTGCAGGTGTGCATGAGCAGGAAGCGCCGCGCAGCTACATCCGTGTCTTGAGGGAAGTCGAGGTGCGCCGCCGCGATGGATGGGCGCGTCTTGCTCCTCTGGACGGCCGCTCCGTGTCGTGCGCCATCGACTTTCCCGATCCGGCCATCGGTTACCAGGAGGCTGCCATCACCCTTGACAGCAACAGTGCGAGCTCACCGGTGGTGGCTGCCCGTACCTTTGCCACCATGGATGATATCAGGCGGCTGAGGGAGCGGGGCCTTGCCCGGCTCGAGGCGGATGATGTCGAGGATCTCGAATGTGTCATCGTCGTTGACGGCGACCGCATTCTCAACCGGAGTGGTCTGCGTTCCGCCACCGAGTGTGCCGAACACAAGGTTCTCGACGCGGTTGGTGACATGGCGCTGGCGCCGGCGCCGATTCTTGGCGCCTTTGAAGGATATCGCTCGGGCCATGCGCTCAATGTGGAGCTTCTCACGGCGCTGTTCGCCGACGAGACGGCCTGGGAAAGAACCCTCGACAGCTGACCGTCGGACCGTGACCGGGTTCATCTCCCGGTAACCGCAGCGGCCATGTAGTTGACCGTGCTGTCGGGCGACAGGCGCCAGCGGTTGTCGATCACGTGAAACGCAAGGCCGGTGACATCGGTCAGCCGGGCGCCGGAACGGCGGCACTGGCGGACCAGTTCCACAGGCCTGACGAAGCGCGAGACATCGTGGGTTCCCCGCGGCACAAGACGGGCAATGTACTCCGCCGTGATCTTCGCCAGGACAAGTGAACGCAGTGTCCGGTTGAGGGTCGAGAAGATGATGAGCCCGCCGGGCTTCACGCAACGCACGGCAGCCGTGACAAAACTCTCGAGGCTGGACACGTGCTCCACGATTTCCAGCGCAAGAAGAGCGTCGTAGCCGGGCCGGGTGAGAGCCAGATCCTCGAGTGTTCCCTGACGCCAGTCGATGCCGAGACCGGAACGCCGGGCGTGCTGGCAAGCCACGGCAATGGCTTCGCCTGACGCATCAAGGCCTGTCATTGTGGCGCCGAGACGGGCGAGTGGCTCGGTCACGAGGCCGCCACCGCACCCGGCATCGAGGACGGTCAGTCCCTCGAGAGGGCGCGGATTGTCGCCGTCGAGACCGAAATGGCGGATGAAGTGGCGACGGATGTAGGTGAGGCGTACGGGATTGAGACGATGGAGCATCGCCAGAGGTCCATCTTCGTCCCACCACTGATCCGCGAGTTCGGAGAAGGCGCGGACTTCCGAATCGTCGACGGTGGTGTTTCCGCGGACTTGCCGGAGCAGATCGTGGTAGTCGGCCCGCTGCCACCGGTAGCGTCGGCCACGCCCTGCGTTCAATCCGTGACGGCGTAGCAGGCGACGGACTGCGGCCGGTGTCAGGCCGAGGTCCCGGGCGAGGTCTGCCGTGCCATACCATTCGGACATTGTCTTGCGTTCCCTGTACCTTTGAGAGTATGTAGGCGCGGCATCGCGCCGTGAAGCCCGGATCGGTCACTGCGGCGCCTTTCCCGGGCACAGCCATGTCTCTCGTCGTCCAGAAATTCGGTGGCACGTCGCTTGGCGACATGGAGAGGATTGCCCGGGCCGCAGGTCACGTGAAGACGGCTCTGGGATGTGGACATCGCGTTGTCGTGGTGGTCTCCGCCATGGCTGGCGAGACAGACCGGCTTGTCGCCCTGGCGAAGACTGCCGGCGGTGATCCCGAGAGCGCCGAACATGATGCCATCGTTGCCAGCGGTGAACAGGTATCGGCGGGGCTTCTCGCCCTGATGCTGCGTGACGCCGGCATTCCCGCGCGTTCCTTTCACGGCTGGCAGGTGCCGCTGATCACCGATTCCTCCCACTCCCGGGCACGCGTGCTGCGCATCGAGCCTGAAGCACTTGGCGCCTGCATGGAGGCGGGCGGGGTACCTGTCGTGACAGGATTCCAGGGGGTCACGGACGACGGCCGCATCACCACGCTGGGCCGCGGTGGATCGGACTTGAGCGCGGTGACGCTTGCTGCCCGTCTCGATGCAGAACGGTGCGACATCTTCACGGACGTGGATGGTGTCTTCACCTGTGATCCGCGCATCGTTGCCAAGGCCCACAAGCTCGATATGATCACCTACGAGGAGATGCTTGAACTCGCGTCGCAGGGCGCGAAGGTCCTGCACACCCGCTCCGTGGCCGTGGCCATGAATCACCGTGTCCGGTTGCAGGTGCTCTCCAGCTTCACCGGGGCCCCGGGAACCATGGTTGTCGACGAGGACGAGGTCGTGGAACAGCAGGTCGTCAGCGCCATAGCCTACAGCAAGGATGATGCGAAGATCACGATGATCGGCCTGCCCGATCGTCCCGGTGTCGCCGCGGCACTTTTCGGACCACTGAGCGATGCGGGCATCAATGTCGACATGATCGTCCAAAACATCTCCCCTGACGGCGAATCGACGGACCTGACCTTCACCGTAGCCGAGAGTGACCTTGGACTGGCGCTTGATGTTCTCGCCGAATCGAACCGTGAACTCGGCGCCAGCGACATCGTTCCCGATTCCTCCGTGGCCAAGGTCTCGGTCGTCGGTGTCGGCATGCGCAGCCATGCCGGAGTCGCCGGCAGGATGTTCGCCACGCTGGCGGACAGGGGCATCAACATCCAGCTGATCTCCACATCCGAGATCAAGATCAGCGTGCTCATCGCGGAGGACTACCTGGAACTGGCCCTCAGATCCCTGCACTCGACCTATGGTCTTGACGCCCCCGATTGAGCCGGCCCGTGATGCGCCATAGCGGACACGAGCGCCTGGCGGCGCTCTGGGAACCGGGATGCAGGCTGCTTGGCGTCGAGAGGGCGATCATGGGCGGCGCCATGACATGGGTTTCTGAACGCAACTTCGTCGCTGCCGTGGCGGCTGCCGGAGGGTTCGGGGTGATCGCCTGCGGCGCCATGAATCCCGACCAGCTCGATGACGAGATCACCGGCACGCGGGAGCTCACCGATCGTCCATTCGGCGTCAACCTCATTGTCATGCATCCCGATCTCGACCGGCTGATCGATGTCTGCATTGCCCGCACCGTCACCCATATCGTGCTGGCGGGAGGACTGCCCCAGGCTGCCACGATCAGGCGTATCAGGGAGGCCGGATTGCGTGTCCTTGCCTTTGCCCCGGCACTGGCCATCGCGCGGCGCCTGGTGCGCAGCGGAATCGACGGGATCGTGATCGAGGGGATGGAGGCGGGGGGGCACATCGGCCCGGTGTCGACGAGCGTTCTGGCCCAGGAGACCCTCCCTCATGTCGATGGCGTCCCGGTCTTCGTTGCCGGTGGCATCGGTCGAGGCGAGGCGATCGCCAGCTACCTCCGGATGGGGGCGGCGGGCGTCCAGCTCGGCACCCGCTTTGTCTGCGCCCGCGAGTCCGTGGCCCATGACAACTTCAAGAAGGCCTTCCTGCGCGCCAGTGCCCGCGAGGCGCAGCCCTCCCGGCAGCTCGATTCCCGGTTTCCGGTCATCCCGGTGCGCGCCATCGTCAATGACGGGGTGAAGAACTTCATGGAGAAACAGCGCGAGGTCATCGCCCGCCACGACTGCGGTGAGATCGACCAGACTGCGGCACAGCTTGAAATCGAACACTTCTGGGCCGGCGCACTCAGACGTGCGGTCATCGAGGGTGACGTGAAGAACGGGTCCCTCATGGCTGGCCAGAGTGTCGGCATGGTGACGACCGAGCAGTCGATGGCCGACATCATGGATGAGCTCGTCGAGCAGGCCGTGCAGGCACTCGCGGATCAGGGATAGGTCCCGGCATTGCCGCCGTGGCCGGGGCGGTGGTAGCATCCCCGCCGGCAGGCATCACACTCCCTGGCTCCCCGATGACACACATTGAATTTCCCGGCGACGTCGATTCTCCTGATGCCGGGATCAGGGTGAGCCGGCGTATCGCCGACGAATTGCGGCGTACCCGTGTCGCGCACGGCCTTTCCATTGAGGATGTTGCAACGATACTGAGGATCAGGGCCGGCTTCATCGAGGCCATGGAGGAGGATCGATTCGATGACCTTCCGGGCCCGGCCTACATTTCCGGGTTTCTGAGAACCTACGCCAACCACCTCGGCCTGGATGGTGAACAGCTGGTGGCCTGGTTCAAGGACGACAGCCACTCGACCTTCGCACCCAGGGAAATGGAGTTGCTGGTTCCGATCTCGGAGATCAGGCGGCCGACGTTCCCGATTATCACGGTATCTCTCGTCATCGCCGTCGGCATCGCGGTGGCCTGGTATGTCTTTCAGGAAAGACAGTCCATCGATATCGATCTCATTCCCGAGGTCCCCGGACCGGTTGCCGAAGGAACATCGACCGACCTCCCGGACGATGAGGGAGCGGTTGTCCTGGATGGTGACGACGTCATCGACACCGTCGCAGACGCCGCCCCCGGGGCCGCCACCGACACGATGCCGGGCACCGTGGAGCCGGACGATGAGACGGAGCAGGTGGCCGGGGCCGATGTTCCCCCGGACACTGCCGGCATGACGGGCGATGACGGTGCGGCGGACGATTCGGGCTTGGCCGAGGACGACATCCCGGACGATACCGCTTCTGACGCGGAGGAGGACAGTCTCCTGGTCATCGCCGGCCTGACCGGTGATGACGATGCGGCGGATGTTGCGCCGGACGTTGAAGACGTGACCGTGGGCGGCAGCCCGGATGACGGCACTGCTGGCACGGACGCGGACCTTCCCGACGACGATACAGCGGACGTCGCGGCCGACAGTGTGGCCATGGCCGTGGACGACAGTCCGGATGATGCCGCTGCCGGCGTGGAAGCGGTCATTCCCCAGGACGCCGTCGATGATGGTGCGGCGGATGCTGTGCCGGACAGTGCGGACGATGCCGTGACGGGCGTTGAAGTGGACACGCAGCAGGACGAGGCCGGCGTGGTTCTCGAGGACGCGGCCGATGCCGCGGGCGGCGAGGAGTCGTGGGACGAGCCTGTGTTCGCCTCCGAGGACACGTTCGAGGAGTCAGCGGCCGTCGATGAAGGAGAGGAGGACAGTCAGCACACGGTCTACGGGACACCGGGTGCGGGTTCGCGCATCGAGTTGCGTGCCATCGACGAAACCTGGGTCCAGGTCACGGCGCCCGATGGCGTTGCCGTGCTCACCCATATCCTGCTGCCCGGGGATGTCTATCATGTGCCGGACCGCGACGATCTCATGCTCGATACCGGAAATGCCGGCGGTCTCGAGATACGGGTTGACGGAGAGTTGTTGCCGCCGCTTGGCGGGGCTGGAGCCGTGGTGCGGGACGTGCTGTTGTCCGTCGAAAGCCTGACCCGGCGATGATGGCGACTTTACTGGAAAGAGTGGGCGGAGTATCAGTCAAGGGCCAAGCGGAACGCGAACCATGAAGGACATTCCGAGACCACCCAGGCGGCGCAGCCGGACCGTCATGGTGGGTCAGGTTGCGGTGGGAGGCGATGCGCCGATTGCCGTCCAGTCGATGACCAATACGCTCACGAGCGATGTCGAGGCGACATCGTCCCAGGTCAGCGCACTCGCTGTCGCCGGCGCCGACATCGTGCGCGTGTCGTGTCCCGACGAGGACTCGACAGCGGCCCTGCGCAAGATCGTTTCCGAATCGCCCGTGCCCCTGGTGGCCGATATCCACTTCCACTACCGGCGCGCCATCGAGGCGGCCGAGTCCGGCGCGTCCTGTCTGCGCATCAATCCCGGCAACGTCGGTTCAAGCGATCGGGTGAAAGAGGTGGTGAGGGCGGCCCGTGACCACGGCTGCTCCATGAGAATAGGCGTCAATGCCGGCTCACTCGAGCGCGACCTTCTTGAGAGATACGGCGGCCCGACGCCCGAAGCCATGGTCGAGAGTGCTCTCGGACATGCCCGCATTCTCGAGGACAACGACTTCCTTGATTTCAAGATCAGCGTGAAGGCGTCCGGTGTTGCGCTGGCCACCGCGGCATACCGGATGCTGGCGTCGAAGTGCGACTATCCCCTCCATCTCGGCATCACGGAGGCCGGCGGTCTCGTCACCGGCACCATCAAGTCGTCGGTCGGAATCGGCATGTTGCTGGCCGAGGGCATCGGCGACACCATCAGGGTGTCGCTTGCCGCCGACCCGGTCGAGGAAGTGACCGTCGGCTGGGAAATCCTGAAGGCGCTGGACCTGCGCCGCCGCGGCGTCAATGTCATTGCGTGCCCGTCATGCGCCCGCCAGCAGTTCGATGTGCCGGAGACTGTCGGCCGCCTTGAACGGCGCCTTGCGCATATTGATACACCGATGTCGGTGTCGATCATCGGTTGTGTGGTGAACGGACCCGGCGAAGCGCGCCTCACCGACATCGGTCTGACTGGCGGCGGCAAGGGACGTCACCTTGTCTACATGTCGGGCAAGGCCGATCACAAGGTATCCACCGAGGATCTCGTCGAACATGTGGCCACACTCGTGGAGCAACGCGCCGAAGAGCTTCGCAATGAAGCTCCCTCCAGTGACTGAACGTTCCGGTCCTCATGGGTGAAAGGCTGCAGCCGATCCGGGGAACCCGGGACCTCCTGCCCGCGGACTGCCGCTCCCACGCCCGTGTCGAGGACGTCTGCCGCCGCATCGCCGAGCGCTATGGCTACGGCGAGATACGCACTCCGGTCCTCGAGGTCACACAGGTCTTCTCCCGCACGCTTGGCGACGCGACCGATGTCGTTCAGAAGGAGATGTACACCTTCGACGACCGCAATGGCGACAGCATCACTCTGCGTCCGGAGAACACTGCAGGTGTGGCACGGGCCTTGCTCTCCAACGGTCTGCTCGATGCCATGCCGCTCAGACTGCACTATGCCGGCGCGATGTTTCGCCACGAACGCCCGCAAAAGGGCCGCTACCGTCAGTTTCACCAGACCGGGGTCGAACTTTTCGGCGTGGCCGAGCCCCTGGGTGACGTCGAGGTCATTGCCCTGGCCCGTGATGTTCTCGACGAACTCGGGCTTCTCCAGGATACCGTCCTCGAGATCAACACCCTTGGCGACGCCGCAAGCCGGCACGACCACATGCGTGCCCTGGTGGCATACTTCAACGATCATCGCAGCCAGCTGAGCGACATCTCGGTCAAGCGCCTCGAACGCAACCCCTTGCGTATTCTCGATTCGAAGGAGCAAGGTGACCGGAACCTGATCGCCGAGGCGCCGGTCATCCTCGATTACCTCGGCGATGACGCCCGCCGCTTCTTCGATCAGGTGCTTGAGGGTCTCGATACCCTGTCGATCGCCTGCCAGGTCAATCCCCGAATCGTTCGCGGCTTTGACTACTACTGCCACACCGCATTCGAATTCGTGACCGCAAAGCTTGGCGCCCAGGGAACGGTGATCGGTGGTGGCCGCTACGACGGTTTGATGGAGCAGATTGGGGGACCTCCGGTCCCCGGCGTCGGCTGGGCGTCCGGAATCGAGCGGCTTGCCCTGCTCGCCGGCGAGCCTCCCGAACCCGTGCGGCCCATTGCCGTCATCGGCCTTGGTGAACCTGCTACCAGGAAGGCGCTCATGATGGCCCACCAGCTGCGCGGCCAGGGACATCGTGTCGACCTCGCATACCGGGGCAACCTGCGACGGCGCATGCAGCGCGCCCACAAGGTGGGGGCCAGCCACGCCGTCATCCTCGGCGATACGGAGTTGGCGCGCGGTATCGCGTTGGTGCGCGATCTCGACAGCGGTGAACAGCATGAATGCTCCCTCGACCGCCTGGGAGAAGGCCTGCCACGCCCGGGTGCGTGACCATGGCGCACAAGATCCACATTTCGGTGGCGGTTACCGGACCGGCCGCAGTCCCGTATCAGGGACATGACGCGCTGATGGCGCACCTGAGGGACTCAGGCGTCACCGAAGCCCTCATCATCCGGACACCGGCAGGTATGGACCTTCACGTCATGGCGGCGGACACCGACGAGTTTCGCGGCCTTCTTGAAGAGTTTCCAGGAGCGGATGCTGGTGACGGGATGGCGACCGGGACTGACGCCCTTCGCCGCCTGCTCCGGTCTGCCGCCCGGACAGGCGATCCGGTCCTTGCCGGCGCCGTCGACGAACTCAAGGAGAGCCACAAGCGGGCCTGGCAGGCCGGCATGATCGGCGGGGCTCTGCAGGATCGCCTCCAGCTCGCCTACCAGGTGGCGCGGCAGATACGCGGCGACAGCCTGCTCCAGGATCGTCCCGTGTCCATCGTATCGTCCGTGGTCCGCGTTGCCCGGGGTATCCACGGCGACCTTGCAAGGGTCCGCGGGCTCCTCATCGGCACCGAGGAAGCCGGGGAGATGATTGCCGCGCAACTCCTCGAAAGCGGTCTGGCGACGCTTGTGGTGATGCACGAGCGCCGTCACCTCGCAGCCGCCCTCGCCGGACGGCTCGGCGCGGCATGTGCCGAGGAGGGCAACCTTGAAGCCGAACTCGTTCATGCCGACATCGTCATCCTGTCTGCCGGCGGCGGTGACCACAACCTGACAGCAGTGGATGTCTCGAAAGCACTGGCGGCGCGACGCGCACGCCCCGTCTTCCTTGTGGACGCCGGTGTTCCTCCTGAAGCAGACCCGGCCATCGAATCTCTTGATGACGTGTTCTACTACACCCTTGATCACCTTGAACGTGCAGCTTTCGAGGGAGGACGCCGACGCCCCAGGCAGGACGAAGCGAAGGCGGACCTTGTCGAGAGCGCCATCGCTTCCTTTGCCGGACAGGCGTCCGACAGCGTTGACATGGAGGGAGCGGGACGGCTGAGACAGATCCTCGAACAGTCCCGCAGCAGGGTCCTTGCCGAGACTCCTGATGCCGATGCCTTTGAGGCGACTGCCGCCCTGGTCGATCTGGTGGCCCGCGAGATCGACACATGAGTCTGGAAGACAGCCTGGAGAAAGTCGTCCTGCGCCATGCCGAGCTGGCGTCGCGCCTGGCCGGCGAGACACCCGGGGGAGAGGAGTACGTCTCCATGGCGCGGGAATTCGCGGAACTCGCTCCCGTGGTCGAGGCCGTCCAGGCGCTTGCAGACGCCAGGCAGCAGGGCGCCGATCTTGCCGCCATGATCGACAGCGAGTCAGACCAGGAGATGCGCCAGCTGGCCAGGGAAGAACATGCGGCTCTCGGCGACCGCATTGCCGAACTCGAACAGTCGGTTCGCCTTGCCCTGCTGCCGCGTGACGAAGCGGACGGGCGCGACGTCGTTCTCGAGGTGCGCGCCGGCACCGGGGGTGAGGAGGCGATGCTGTTTGCCGGCGTTCTGGTGGAGATGTATCGCCGTTATGCCATGGCCCGCGGCTGGACATTCGAGATTCTCTCCAGGACGACATCCAGCACCGGTGGAATCAGGGAGTGCATCGCAATGGTTCGCGGGCGTGACGTGTTCGCCCGGTTGAAATTCGAGTCCGGCGTCCACCGCGTGCAGCGGGTTCCGGCGACGGAATCCCAGGGCCGCATTCACACGTCGACGGCCACCGTCGCGATTCTTCCCGAAGCAGCGGAGGTCGATGTCAGGATTGACGTGAACGACCTCAGTATCGACACGTTCCGGGCGTCGGGGGCGGGTGGTCAGCATGTCAACAAGACGGACAGCGCCGTCAGGATCACACACCTTCCCACCGGCATCGTGGTGTCGCAGCAGAGCGACCGGTCCCAGCACAAGAACCGTGCCAGGGCCATGACCGTCCTGAGGTCCCGCCTCTATGACCTTGAGCGCCGGCAGCGCGATGCTGCCGAAGCGCGGACCCGCAGGGAACAGGTGGGCAGCGGTGACCGTTCGGAGCGCATCCGGACCTACAACTATCCCCAGGGACGCATCAGCGACCACCGGATCAATCTCACGCTCTTCAAGCTCGAGGACATTGTCTCCGGTCAGGCTCTCGACGAGGTCATCGAGCCGCTGATTTCCAGCGACCGGGCGGCACGGCTGGCGGAGCTTCACTGACGTGCCGGAGGCCAGCCTCGAAGACGTCCTGCGGGGAGCGACCGCAAGACTACGCACCGCCGGTGTCGAACATCCTGCGAGGGAGGCCAGGCTTCTGGCGGGGCTTGCCTTCGGCTGCGACGAGCCTCAGTCCCTTTCTCCCGGGGAGAACCGCCGTCTCGCCACCCTCGTCGCCAGGCGGGCGCGGCGAGAGCCCTTCGCGCAGATTGCCGGGTGTCGCGAATTCTGGAGCCTCGACTTCGAGGTCACGGCGGACACCCTGACCCCGCGTCCGGACAGCGAGACACTGGTCGAGTTCTGTCTTGGCCGCTTCGCACACCATCCGCCTGCACGCATCCTTGATCTTGGCACCGGAACGGGATGTCTCCTTGTCACGCTCCTGGTGACGTGGACCGCAAGCACGGGCCTTGGCGTCGACGTCAGTGAGCGGGCCTGTGCCGTGGCGGCCCGCAACGCGCGCCGCCATGGGGTCGGCGACCGCGCCTGGATCATGTGCGGGGACTGGGCCGCGGCCCTTGATTCGACATTCGATCTTGTCGTCGCCAATCCTCCCTACGTGTCGGGCGACGACATGGCCGGACTTGATCCGGAAGTCGCCCTGCATGAGCCCGGTGTGGCCTTCGATGGCGGCGTGGACGGATACGCCTGCTATCGCCGGATTGTTCCGCGCCTCGCCACACTTCTCACGAGGGACGGCGTGGCCGTCATCGAACATGGCCCCGACCAGCGGCAGGGACTGGCGGTTCTCGCCGGTGACAGCGGTCTTGACGTGGTGCGGTCGCTCGACGATTACGGCGGTCGGCACCGCGTCCTCGTTCTGGCGCATCGAAATCCGTGAAGAAAGTCCTTGGAAAGCTCCGCCGGATTGTTTACCGTCGGGTGACGGACGAGGATTTGCCGTCAGCGGGAATATGTGTCACCGTCGAGTGCGAAACCGGCTTGTGACCCCGCGGAACACCGTACGCAAGCACCCGGCAAGACCGTCGCTTCCAACCAAACAGAAACCGTCGAGAGCGAGTTTTCCATGAGATCAGGTGGATCGGGCAGGCGTTTCCGCAACAATCGCGGCAATGCGCGTCGTGCCGGAGGGAACAACCGCAACCAGTCATTCGAAAGTACCGGCCCCGACGTCAAGGTACGGGGGACAGCCCAGCAGATTGCCGACAGGTACCTCATGCTGGCGCGCGATGCATCGTCATCCGGTGATCTGGTGGTGGCAGAGAACTGCCTGCAGCACGCAGAGCACTATCAGAGAATCGTCAATCAGCATGCCGAGCGTGCCGCCGAACAGCAGCGTGAACGCGAGGAGCGGGCCGAACGACAGCACCGGACGCCGGACGACCAGTCCCAGGGGGATTCGGCGGTGTCCTGCGCTCCGGCTCCCGACAACGAGGCATCGGCATCACTTGAGGGCAAGGCGGTCGAAAAGGGGAGTGATCATCCCCGGCCACGGACCCGGCGCAGAACCAATGGCGCCGGACGCGACGACGAACCTGCACCCGCCACACCCGAAGGCGAGCAGCCGGTCATCACCTGACAGGGAGTCTGCCGCCTTCATTCCTGAAGGATTGGCAACACCTTTCTCCATCCAGGAGTTCCGGTCATACCTGGGACCCTCTTGTGTTGCAGAAATGCAACACTACATGAGGTGCAGCTTGCAGGGGTGATGATGGATGGATCTTGGGAATTTCACGGAGAGGTCGCGTGGTTTCATTCAGGCGGCCCACAGCCTCGCCGAGGCACGAGGACATCAGCACATCGTTCCATGCCATCTGGCCAGGGAGCTTCTCGCCGATCGCCAGGGGCTCGCGGCGGAGCTGATGCGCACCGCCGGCGCCGATCCGGAAAGGGCGCTGGCCGACATCGACAAGGCGCTCCAGCGCCTGCCGAAGATAAGCGGAGGCGGAGCGCAGCATCTCTACGCCTCGACGGAGTTTCTCGGGATCATCGAGGACGCGGGCAAACGCGCCGCCGAGACCGGAGACAGTTTTGTCACCGCGGAACGCATGTTCGAGGCCCTGGCCCGTCCCGACAGCGACACAGGGAAGATCCTCGCCGCGTCCGGATTGGCGCCTGCGGCGCTCGCCACCGCCATCGCCGGCATGCGCAAGGGACGCACCGCCGACAGCCAGACCGCCGAGGAGTCGTTCGAGGCTCTGCGCAAGTATGCCCGGGATCTGACGGCGGCAGCCCGGGAGGGCGATCTCGACCCGGTCATCGGCCGTGACGAGGAGATTCGCCGCACCATGCAGGTGCTGTCCCGCAGGACCAAGAACAACCCGGTGCTGATCGGCGAACCGGGGGTGGGAAAGACGGCCATCGTCGAGGGTCTTGCCCAGCGTATCGTCAATCACGACGTGCCCGAATCCCTTGCCAACCGGACCGTGATTGCCCTTGACCTGGGGTCGATGGTCGCCGGATCGAAGTTCCGGGGAGAGTTCGAGGAGCGCATGAAGGCGGTCCTCGGAGAGATCGAGGACTCGTCGGGTGACATCATCTGCTTCATCGACGAGCTTCACACCCTCATCGGCGCCGGAGCGGCTGATGGCGCGATGGATGCCTCCAACCTGCTCAAGCCCCTGCTTGCGCGCGGCAAGCTCCATTGCGTAGGCGCCACGACTCTCGACGAGTACCGCCGGCATATCGAAAAGGATGCGGCGCTCGCACGTCGTTTCCAACCGGTCCTGGTCGATGAACCGGGGGTCGAGGCAACAGTCTCGATTCTTCGCGGTCTCAAGGAAAAGTACGAACTTCACCACGGTGTCAGAATCAGCGACGGCGCGACAATCGCTGCGGCGCGGCTCTCCAACCGCTACATCACCGACCGCTTCCTGCCCGACAAGGCCATTGACCTCGTCGATGAAGCCGCCAGCAGGCTGAGAATGGAGATCGACTCCAGACCCGAGGAGATAGACGAACTTGAGCGTCGCATCATCCAGCTCAAGATCGAACGCGAGGCCCTTGGCCGGGAGGATGACCGGGTATCGCGTGAACGCCTTGAACGCCTCGAACGGGAACTCGCCGATCTGGAAGGCCGCGCCTTCGCGCTGAACGCCGAATGGCAAAAGGAACGGGACCGGCTCGAGGAGATGCGTCAACTCAAGGAGAGTCTCGATGATGCCCGCCTGGAACTCGAGCAGGCGCAGCGCCAGGGCGATCTCGCCCGTGCCGGAGAGGTGGCCTACAGCGTGATACCCGATCTCGAGCGCCGCCTTGCGGCCATCGGGGAGGCCGAAAGCGATCAGATGCCCGGCGAGGAGGTTACGGAAGAGGCCATCGCTTCTGTGGTGTCGAAGTGGACCGGCATACCCGTTGAGCGCATGCTCGAAGGAGAGCGTGAACGGCTCGTCGACATGGAGCGTTCGCTTTCGGCCCGTGTGGTTGGCCAGGACGAGGCGCTTGGCGTTGTCGCCAACGCCGTGAGGCGGTCACGAGCCGGACTGCAGGATCCCCTGCGGCCGATCGGCAGCTTCATGTTTCTTGGTCCGACGGGAGTCGGCAAGACCGAACTCGTCAAGGCGCTTGCCGAGTTCCTGTTCGATGACGAATCCGCGATGGTGCGTATCGACATGTCCGAGTACATGGAGAAGCACGCCGTCGCGAGGCTGATCGGGGCGCCGCCGGGATACGTCGGCTACGAGGAAGGCGGGATCCTGACGGAGGCGGTGCGCCGCCGGCCCTACCGGGTGGTGCTCTTTGACGAGATCGAGAAGGCGCACACGGATGTCTTCAACATTCTCCTGCAGGTCCTCGACGACGGCCGCCTGACAGACGGGCACGGTCGTACTGTCGACTTCAGGAACTCAGTGATCGTCATGACGTCCAATACCGGAGCCGGATACCTTGCTGACCTCGCAGGGAACGGGGATGACGAACGGGCGAGGGAACTGGTGATGGCGGAACTCAGGACGCAGTTCCGTCCGGAGTTTCTCAACCGTCTGGACGAGATCATCTTCTTCCGCCGGCTCGACCGCGATGAGATGTCCGCCATTGTCGACATCCAGCTTCGCCGCGTCAGCATGCTTCTCGAGGATCGCAACATCACCATCGATGTCGATGAGGAGGCGCGCGAATGGCTGGCCGGGGCCGGGTACGATCCGGCCAATGGCGCCCGTCCGCTCAAGCGTGTCCTGCAGCGTGCCCTGCAGGATCCCCTCGCAGCCCTGATTCTCAAGGGCGATGTCGCCGATAGTTCGGCCGTCAGGGTCACGGCCGATTCCTCGGGCCTGGTGCTCGAACCGGGCGCCGTTCTCTGTGAAGCCGCCTGAGTCTCCACGGGTCACGTTCGGGAGACGAGGTTTACCCCCTTCTACGGCGACAAGGGGCCGGACACCGGCGCAACCCGCTTCATCGCAGGCGAGGATCCAGTGATCGGGGCGCCTGATCCGTGCTCGCGACCTGTGGCGATCGCCGCACGTCGCCCGGCCCGTCCACGCGTGCACTCATGACCTGCCGTCTCTCCCCAGCTGTCGCGAAAGGGCCGCAATGTGGTGCGGGCTCATGCCACAGCAACCACCGATCGCCGTGACGCCGCGATCGAGATAGGAAGCGGCTTCGCGCGCAAAGGCATCCGGTTCGATCTCATCGTCGAACTGCCAGTTGGGCATCCTGAAACTTCCGGAATGAGGGTAGGCGAAGAGAGGTCCCGACCAGACCTCCTTCAATTGATCGAGGCCTGGAGGGGTATCGCACATCTCGCTGTGCATGATACCGGCGGCGTGGGCGTCACCTGCGCCAAGACAGTCATCACGGATGCGCTCGAATGCCAGGTCGGTGCCTTCGTTGAGTCCGAGGACCTGGCCATTCGAGGTGCGCACGCTGAAGCCGACCCACACGGGAAGGCCGGTGGCCGTGGCGGCGCCGACGGCCAGCGGCGAGAGGGTGACATCGAGCATCATCTCCATGACCAGCAGATCGCAGCCGGCCGCGACCAGGGTTTCGGCCTGCAGTGCATAGCTCCGTCGAGCCTCGTCCATCGAAGGCCAGGCGCTGAGGCCGGCATAGAAGCTCGACAGTGAACCGGCGATCCAGATCCGGCGATCGGGCGCTGCCTCTGCGACGGCTTCTCGCACGAGTTCGCATGAAAGGTGATTGAGAGCGAGCGCCTCGGCTTCGGAAAAGCCGGCATGGCGCAGGACGTGAGGGGCTGCGGCATAGGAATTGGCGATCAGGATATCCGCGCCGGCATCGATGAAGTCCCGGTGGATGGTGCGGATCAAGTCCGGATGAGTCTTCAGGGCAGATCCGGCCCACGACTGGGCGTCCATCCGGGCTCCCCGGCGCTCGAGTTCGGTGCCCATGCCGCCGTCGATGACAAGGACATCGCCGGTATCCATGCGGTCCTGGATGCTCTCCATGATCGTCTCCCCCGAAACATCTCCGCTGCAGGGTACAGTGCTTCAAGGACCCTTCAAGGCGCGATCGTTCAGACCCGGCAACCGGTCCCTCCCGGCGTGTCAGGGCGCCAGGACGACCTCGTGGAGATAGCTGGCAATTCCCCGGTCCGGATTCCACTGGGGCGGATTGCCGAGGGAGACTTCCTGGAACGGAATGCCGTCGAGCCAGGTGGTGGAGCGCAGGTGGAGATGACCGTAAATCACGGCGCGGGCGTTGTAACGCAGATGCCATCCCTTCGTTCTTCGGGTGCCGCACCACGGGCTGAAACGCGGAATGCTTGGCAGACGGGCGTGCTGCTCCTCCAGGGGGAAGTGATTGACGAGGATCGTCGGCTGGCCGGAGGGCAGGGACTCGAGACGGCATGCGGCCCTGGCGCACAGGTGAGCGCACCACGAAGCACGGTCGGAAAAGGGGTCGGGATGGAGATAGAATTCGTCAGCACACACGATACCGTCCTCGCGCGCCCAGGCGATCACCTGATCGTCGGCCACGGTGTCAGGGCGGAAACTGTAGTCGTAGAGAAGGAAGAGCGGCGCAATGACGGTATCCTCGCCCGCTCCGGTATAGACCGGCCAGGGGTCCTCCGGCGTGATGATGTCGTGCGAACGGGCAACGGCCACCAGCTTGTCATAGAGCGCCTTGCCGCGCGGATCGTCCTTTCTGGACCACAGTTCGTGGTTGCCCGGAACCCAGATGACTGTCGCGAACTTCCGTTTCAGGACCCGGAAGCACCAGTCGAGGTGGAGGGAGCCGTTGGTCACATCGCCCGCCACGACGAGCCAGTCATCCGGATTGTCAGGAATCTCCTCGAGGGCGTCCCGGTTGACCGGGTGCGTGAGGTGGAGGTCGGAGATGGCCCAGAGTGTCACGATTCGGCGGACCGTGCCGCCTGGTAGCGTCCCATGACCTCCGCCGGCCACGTCACCCGCGGATCGTAGAAGGCGTCGAAGACCGGCGCACCGTCACCAAGGTGCACCCACGGGCGGCGGGTCGAGGTGTAGATGTGAACGTCCGGCGCCATGACGCTCTGGTCGTCGAGCGTGCCGACGCGCACAAAGGAGATCGCCGTGCCCGAGGCGCCGTAGTGGCTCCACACGGCAACCCGGCACTGCGGACAACGCACGATCTTCTGGCCCTTGCCGCTCGCGCTCGGCGTGTCGACCGTCTCGGGCGTGCCGGTGAGAGTCTCGACATGGCTGCTTTCGATCATGGCGTTGAGCGCGAATGCCGAGCCGGTCTCGCGCTGGCACCATGTGCAGTGGCAGCAGTGAACAAAGAGCGGCGTGCCGGTGACGCGGTACCTCACGGCGCCGCAACTGCAACCACCTTCAACAGGTGACGATGTCATGATCTCCCCCTCGTCAATTCGCAAACATTGTCGTGACCGCGACCCTTGTCTCAAGAGGCGGTCCCATGTGGACGGCACCGGAACTCTTCGCCTATAAGGCACGCCTCGTCTTCAACAGCCGGATTGTCCTTCATGACGGAGCGTACACTCTCGATCATCAAGCCTGACGCCACCCGTCGCAACCTCACGGGCAGGATCAATGCCATGCTCGAAGAGGCCGGACTGCGGATTGTCGCCCAGAAACGCACCTGGCTCACCGTTGACGAGGCGAGGACCTTCTATGCCGTGCACCGGGAGCGCCCCTTCTTCGAATCCCTTGTCGCATTCATGACGTCCGGCCCGGTGGTGGTGCAGGTTCTTGAAGGCCGGGATGCCGTCGCCCGCAACCGCGACATCATGGGGGCCACCAATCCCGAGCAAGCCGCCGACGGGACCATTCGCAGGGTGTTCGCTGAATCCCTTGAGGCCAACTCGGTTCATGGGTCCGATTCACCTGACAATGCGGCAACCGAGATCGCCTTCTTCTTTTCGGCGCGCGACATCGTCGGTTGAAACACCCCCTCAGGGCGCTGGATTGACCAGCATGTCGTCTGCCCGTACCGGGGCATCGACAACCACACGCTCTTCGATGACCCTGACACTGCCCTGCAGCACGAGATCGAGGGCCAGGGGATAGATCCTGTGTTCTGCCACGAGAACGCGGTCGGCGAGACTCTTCTCGTCGTCTCCGGGAAGGACCGGAACGGCGGCCTGGGCGATGATGGGACCGGCGTCTACCTGAGGGCGGACGAAGTGCACGGTGCAGCCGGTGATCATGACGCCGCTTTCGAGGACGCGGCGATGGCAGTCGGTTCCGGGAAAGGCGGGAAGCAGGGCAGGGTGAATGTTGAGGATGCGATCGCGCCAGGCCTCGACAAGTCCGGGTGTCAGGACCCGCATGAACCCGGCAAGACAGATCAGGCCGCATCCTGCCTGTTTCGCCACACGGTCGAGTTCGGCATCGAAGGCTTCCCGGCTCGCGTGGTCGGCTGGTTCGACGACGCAGTGGTCGAGCCCGGCCTTGCGCGCCCTCTCCAGGCCCGGGGCTCCGGTCCGGCTGGACACGACGACACCGATGTCTCCGGCGAGATCACCCCTGGTCCGGGCATCGATCAATGCCTGCAGATTGGAGCCGCGTCCGGAGATGAAAACGGCAATCCTCGTCATGCCAGCCAGTGGCCGTGGGCATCAAGGAGGACACGTGGTTCGCCGTCCGCCGATTCGAGAGCGCCGACAACCGACACGGTCTCGCCATGACCTTCCAGGGTGGTCTCGACCTGCCCGCTGCCATCCCTTGCCACCACCAGCACCATGCCGACGCCGCAATTGAACGTGCGCAGCATCTCGCCGTCATCGACGGTGTCCCTGGCCAGCCAGGAAAACACCGGGTCCATCGGCCAGCTGCCGACCTCTATGCGCGCGGCAAGACCGTCGGGGAGAATCCGGGGAACGTTCTCGATGAGGCCGCCGCCGGTGATGTGTGCAACGCCTTTCACGTGACCTGTGGAAATGGCTTCAAGAACGCTCCTGACGTAGATGCGGGTGGGGCGCATCAGCACGTCGGCCAGGCGCCGGTCCGGGGCGAATGGGGCTGCGCCATCGAGCGAAACGGCCCGTTCGTCGAGAATGCGGCGGACGAGCGAGAATCCGTTGGAGTGGATGCCGTCCGAGGCGAGAGCCAGAAGGATGTCGCCGGCCTCCATGGTATCTCCGGGGAGCAGGGTACCGCGTTCCGCAGCGCCCACACAGAACCCGGCGAGATCGTAGTCCCCGACAGCGTAGATACCGGGCATTTCGGCCGTTTCCCCTCCAATGAGGGCACATCCCGCCATCCGGCAACCAGCGGCGACGCCGGCTATGATCTCTGTGCCGGTGTCCACATCGAGTTTGCCCATGGCGAGGTAATCGAGAAAGAACAGGGGTTCTGCACCCTGGGCCAGGACATCGTTGACGCACATGGCCACGCAGTCGATGCCGATGGTGTCGTGAATGCCGGTGTCCACGGCGAGTCGCAGCTTGGTGCCGACACTGTCGGTGGCCGAGACCAGAACCGGGTCGCGGTACCCCGCTGCCCTGGGATCGAAGAGACCGCCGAAACCGCCGAGCCTGGCATCGGCACCGGGACGCCTGGTGGACGCGGCGAGAGGTGCCGCAGCATCGACAATCCGGCGTCCGGCATCGAGATTGACGCCTGCATCCCCGTAGGTGAGACCCGTCATCCCGGCCACTCCCTCACGCAAGGCTTTGCCGGGCAGCGTGCGACATACGGCATCGGCGAGGCCATCTTCCCGGTCTCGCACCCCACCCCCGGCACTGGTAGGATGGGCGCACATTACGTCATGACCGCATCAATGCAATGAGGGGCCGGTACACCATGCCTTTGAAGATGTGGAGGCTTGGCCTTGTCACGTGTGCCGCGCTCATTGTCGCATCGCCACTGGCGGCTGACGGAGAGGTCTTCACGATCTCCGGCGTTGCCGTTGACGAAACGGCCGAAGACACCCGCCTGGCCCGCATGCAGGCTCTCCGCTCGGCCCTGCAGATCGCTTGGAGAGACCTCGCGAGGCGTCTCGTTCGAGGCGATCCCGAGGCCATTCTCGACCAGGAAGGCGCCACCCTCGACACTCTCGTGCAGGGACTCGAATTCGATGACGAGAAGATGTCGGCGGGACGCTACCAGGCGGTCATCAGCGTCCGCTTCCAGGCGGACGCGGTGCTGGAGATTCTCGGTCAGTCCGGCGTCAGCCACCTGGACACGCCGGGACCGGTTCTTGTGGTGCTGCCGGTTCTGCAGTCAGGCCCGCAGCTTGTACTTTGGGAGGATTCGAACGTCTGGCTTTCCGCCTGGCAGCGCTCCAGCGGAGGAAACAGTGCCGTCGAACTCATTGTACCCGGCGGGGACCTTCGGGACATCAGCCTCATCGATGCTGCTGACGCCCTCTCGCAAGACTGGAATCTGCTGGCGCCACTGGTGTCTCGCCATCGCGCAGACGGAGTTCTCATCGCCCATGCAAGGAAGGACGAGGACGCCCTTCGTCAAAGGCTTACCTGGATTGACGAGGACGGAGCAAACCCTGTCCTCATGGCACGCAACGTGCCGCAGACATGGCCGATGGAGACTCTTGGCCAGGCGGTCGAGGCGAGCCGTACCGGTATTGACGAGCACTGGGCAGCCATGGCCCTGGCACCGGCCGGTCCGACCGTCTCCGTCTTTGCCGACATCCCCGTAACGAGCCTCGCGGAGTGGGTCGATATCCGCGATCGCCTCGAAAGTGCTCCGGCCCTGCAGGCGGTCGTTCCTCTTCTCGTCTCGACGACGAGAATACGCGCCAGACTGCTCTACACCGGAACCCGCGAGGACCTTCTCTTCCGCATGCGCCGTGCCGGCCTCGATGTCGATTCCCAGGCGGGTCTCCTTACCATCGTGAAGCCGTGAACCAGTACGTTTTCGAATACGATCACCAGCCAGCCTTCGACGAGGCGGAATTCCTCGTCGCCGACAGCAACGCCGATGCCAGGGCCTGGATCGATCGCTGGCCGGACTGGGACGGTCGGGGTCTCGCCATCTGGGGGCCTAAGGGATCGGGCAAGACACACCTGGCGGACATCTGGCGCCGGAGGAGCGACGCCAGGCAGGTGAGCGCCGCCGAGATCGGTCCCGACTTCTTCGACTCCTGGCAAGGCGGCAACCTGGTTCTGGAAGACACGGCCGGTGGATTCAGCGAATCCGGTCTGCTGCATGTCATCAATCTCGTGCGTGAGGAAGGCGGGTACCTCCTCATCACGGATACGGCGCCGCCTGCGCGCTGGCGTGTCTCGCTGCCCGATCTTCGTTCGCGGCTGGCGGCGTTGCCGGCTGTTGCAATCGGCCGTCCGGAGGATGACCTGATTGCCGCCGTGCTGTCCAAACAGTTCCGCGACCGCCAGATCAGGGTCAACGACGGGGTCATTTCATACCTCGTCGTGCGCATGGAACGGTCCTTTGGCGCCATCGGCACCATCGTCGAGACCCTCGACCGGCTGTCGCTGATCGAGAAGAGTCCGATCACCGTGCCCCGGGCGAGGCGTGCGCTCGAGACGGCATTTCTTGATTCATCATCCGAAGGGGAGACATGACGATGAAGACTGGTCTGGCAGGCCGCAAGGCCATCGTGTGTGCATCGAGCAAGGGCCTGGGGCGGGCCTGTGCCGAGGCGCTGGCTGCGGAAGGCTGCGACGTGCTGATCAACGGCCGCTCGGTGGAGACGGTAACCGAAACGGCGGCGGCAATCAGGAGAGCCTGTCCGGAGGTCGAGGTCAGGGAAGTCCCCGGCGACGTCACGCAAAGGGACGTCCAGGATGCCCTGGTCCAAGCCTGGGATGCGCCCGACATTCTCGTCAACAACGCTGGTGGTCCGCCGCCCGGCGATTTTCGCGAGTGGGAGCGGGATGACTGGCTTCGCGCTCTCGATGCCAACATGCTGACCGCGATCATGCTGATCAGGGCGACAGTGGACGGCATGATGGAGCGGGGGTTCGGGCGCATCGTCAACATCACGTCGGCGGCGGTGAAGTCACCCATCGAGACGCTCGGTCTCTCCAACGGCGCGCGTGCCGGACTGACAGGCTTCTGTGCCGGTCTCGCTCGCCAGACCGTGGCCCGCAACGTGACCATCAACGGCCTGCTTCCAGGCCCCTTCGCCACCGACCGGTTGCGCCAGACCATGATCGGACGTGCGGAGTCGGGAGAGAGTCTGGAGGAAGCCATGGCGCGTGAGGCCCGCGAAAATCCGGCGGGGCGTTTCGGTGATCCGGATGAATTCGGTGCGGCCTGCGTTTTCCTGTGCAGCGCAAGTGCCGGGTTCATCACCGGTCAGAATCTGGTGCTCGATGGCGGCGCCTTCAGGGGAACGCTGTAGGCGCCCGGACAAGGGAGACCAGTCGCCCGTCTTCGTGGCGCGAACGCCGCCCGATCTGTCCTTCCGGAGCAGCGCTCTCAAGGCGCGGTGGGTCAGCGTCGCCGTGTGAGGGCCCTTCTCACGAGGGAGGGAATCGGCTGCAGGAAGGACTCGACGTACTGGACACGGGAGAGAACAACCCGTTCGGCCAGCGGATCGCGGCGGTCGAGTTCCGATCTGAGCTTCCTGGCAATCGTGACGATTACGGCGCACTCCATGGAAAATCGCAGCCCCCGGATCCGGTCGGGCAACGGTGCTGCCCGTTCCAGAAGGTCTCCGGTGGCGACAAGACACCGATCGAGAACGCGGCGCATGGCGGTGGTCGAGCAGGCGCCGTCAAGGGCCTCGACGCCAAGGCCGGCTTCGCGGAACCACACGAGGGGGATGTAGACTCTGTCGAGGCGTTCGCGATCCGTCTTGCAGTCCTGCAGGTGATTGAGCACCTGAAGGGCGTTGCAGAGATTGTCCGAAGCCTCGTAGGCAGAGTCCGGTTCGCCGTGGAGGTCGATGAGATACCGCCCCACGGGGGCGGCCGAGCGGTAGCAGTAGTCCAGGAGGTCGTCCCAGGTTTCGTAGCGCAGTGTCGTTGCGTCCTGGCGAAAGGCGTCCAGGAGATCGAGCGGGTGGCGGTTCGACACACCGGTCTCATCGAGACTGCGGGCGAGGGCGAGCGCTGAAGAGGGCGCGCGTGAGTCCGCTCGAGGGTTGACGAGGGCATCGGCGAAGAGGTTGAGGCGGGCGATCTTGTCGTCTGCCTCGAGTTCCGGGTTGTCGGCGATGTCGTCGGCGGCCCGGGCGAAGGTGTAGAAGAGATGCACGTGGCGGCGGAAGGGACGGGCAATCAGACGCGAGGCAACGGGGAAGTTCTCGTCTCCGGCCTCCTTGCCAGATGGGGTCTCGGGTTGTTCCCGCATACGTGTCACGGCGCGCCCTGCTGTTGCATTCCCTTTCGGGCCAGCCGGTCGGCGCATTCGTTGCCGGGATTGCCGGCATGCCCCTTGACCCATTGCCAGTCCACCTTGTGCCGGGCGATCAGTGAATCGAGCGTGCGCCACAGATCGGCATTCTTGACCGGCTTGCGGCTGGCGGTTCTCCAGCCGTTGGCCTTCCACCGGTGAATCCACGATGTGATCCCCTGGCGCAGGTACTGGCTGTCGGTGAAGAGGGTGACCGGCGACGGCTGGCGGAGCGCTTCCAGGGCACGGATCGCTGCGGTCAGTTCCATGCGGTTGGAGGTGGTCCGGTTCTCCCCGCCGCAGATTTCCTTCCTGTGTCCCCGCCACTCGAGCAACGCTCCCCAGCCCCCCGGTCCCGGATTGCCCGAACAGGCGCCATCGGTGTGAATCACGATGTGATCAGGTGTTGTGTTCACGGGTCCAGCGAAGGGTGATTGCGGTGATAGCGCATGACCCTGAGGAACTCGCCGGGATCCTTCGGTGTCACGATGGCCCCTCCCACGGGATTGAGCCAGTCATAGAGACGGGTCAGCAGGAAGCGCAGGGCGGCGCCCCGCGCCAGCAGGGAGAGAGCCTCTCTTTCCGCGTCGTCGAGAGGTCGGCGGGAGGCGTAGCCATCGATCAGGGCACGTCCCCTGGCGACATCGAACCGCGCATCACTGGTGAAGCACCATGCGTTGAGGCATACCGCGATATCGTAGGCGAGGAGATCGTTGCAGGCGAAGTAGAAGTCGATCAGGCCTGTCAGCCGCGGTCCGCGGAAGAACACGTTGTCACTGAAGAGGTCGGCGTGGATAACGCCGTGCGGCAGGTCCCGGGGCCAGCATTCATGGAGGATGTCGAGTTCCCTGGAGATCTCGTCGGCAAGGCCTGGTTCCACCTCGTCGGCACGCTCGCGGCACTGACCCGCCAGGCTGTTCCATGACGACAGCCCCAGTGCATTGGGGCGATGCATGGCAAAGTCGGCTCCCTTGAGATGCATCTCCGCCAGAGCGTCTCCCACGGCGCTGCAGTGACCGGCCTTGATGACTCCCGGCGACACACCTTCGAGGAAACTGATCAGGGCGGCCGCCTTGCCGTTGAGCCGCTTGAGTGCGCGTCCCTCGCGGTCCCTGATCGGAGTGGGACAGGGCACCCTCCGGGCAGCGAGATGTTCCATGAGACCGAGAAAGAAGGGCAGATCCTCCTCCTTCACCCGCTTCTCGTAGAGGGTGAGGATGTAGGGCCCGGCATCGGTCATGACGAGGTAGTTGCTGTTTTCGACGCCTTCCGCAATCCCCTTCATGGCAAGGATGCTGCCGACGTCGTAATCGGCGAGGAAGACAGCAAGTTCCTCGGTGGCGACATCGGTGTAGACGGCCATCGAACCGCCCGTTCAGTGGGCCAGGGCGTGCGGCAGTCTGAAGTGAACATTCTCCTCGGATACCCGGACTTCCCTGATTGTCACATCATGGCGGTCGCGCAGGTACCCGAGCACGTCCTGAACGAGAGTCTCGGGCGCCGATGCACCGGCCGTGAGGCCGAGTGTCGACACGCCTTCGAGATCAAAACTCTCCAGGTGGCCGGCATTCTCGATGAGACAGGCATTTCCCGCCCCGGCCTTCAGCGCCACTTCGACGAGTCTGGAGGAGTTCGACGATGTAGCGGACCCCACCACCAGAACCAGATCGCAGTCGGGAGCGATGGCCCGCACGGCGGCCTGCCGATTGGTGGTGGCATAGCAGATGTCCTGTCGATGTGGCCCGTGGATGCCGGGAAAGCGTCTCATGAGCACGTCAACGATGCCCCTCGTGTCATCGACGGAGAGTGTTGTCTGGGTGATGTAGGCGAGTTCCTGATGGTCACCGGGGTCCACGGTTTCCGCTTCCTCGCGATTCTGCACGAGAAGAATGCTGCCTTCCGGCAGTTGTCCCATGGTGCCCACCACCTCCGGGTGCCCCTCGTGGCCAACGAGAATCATCCGCCGGCCCTTGCGGTAGTGCTTTTGTGCCTCGATGTGAACCTTGGAGACGAGCGGGCAGGTGGCATCGAAGTAGACGAGGTTTAGCCGGCGGGCTTCCTCCGGCACCGCTTTCGGCACACCGTGCGCCGAGAACACCACTGGCCGGTCGGTATGCTCGATCTCCTCGAGTTCCTCGACGAACACCACGCCCTTCGCTTCGAGGGACGCCACCACGTGCCGGTTGTGGACGATTTCGTGTCGCACGTAGACCGGAGCGCCGTAAAGCTCAAGCGTTCGCTCGACGATCTCGATCGCCCGGTCGACACCGGCACAGCAACCCCTGGGACTGGCGAGGAGTATCTCCATGATCATTTCGTTCCGCTTGTTTGCGACTGCGCCGGGTTCTATTCTGCGAAGCTGAATCATAACTTGCCGAGTGAGAGAAGGACAAGGCATGAGTGAAGGTGCCGTCGTGGCCGCGAAGTCTCCTTTCAAGGTGGAACTCAAGGAAGGCGAAAAGCAGTTCTGGTGCAGTTGTGGCCGCAGCGCCCGGCAGCCGTTCTGTGACGGTTCCCACAAGGGAACCGGTTTCATGCCCGTCATCTTCACTCCCGACGAGACGGGCACGGCTTGGCTTTGTGCCTGCAAGCGGACCGGTAACCGGCCCTACTGTGACGGTACCCACAGTTCTCTCTAGGACCGTTCGTTCGCGACAATCCGCAGGCGAGACCGGGTCCATGCGATACCGCCTGCCCCTGCCGGCAGCATGCCGGCGGCTTGTCACCAGGATTCGCCGGGATTCCGTCATTGCGCCGTGTCTTCTCATGCTGCCCCTCCTCCTTCATGCCTGCGCAGGTGAGGAGGTCCTGCCGGTCGAGGCCACCTGTCCCGACCTGCTGCTGGTGGCCGAGGCCTCGCGTCTTGCCATTCATGCCGAAGAGGATGACGGGGCCGGCCATGTCGCAAGCATCGGCGGGCTGAGATGGTCATGTTCGTTCAGGCCGGAGAGCCACCGCGTCCGCCTCACCGCGCATCTCGAAATCCTGGTGACGACAACTCCGCGCGATGTGCCACAGGATGTTTCCTTCCCGCTGTTCGTGGCGCTCGAGGACCGCGATGGCAGGATCATTTCCAAGAAGGTGGTCGAATCGCCCGTACGAATTCTCCCGGGTTCGGGGGAGATCATCTACAGCCAGGCGATTGATCAGGAGTTTGGCTATGCCCGCATGACCGATGTCGCCTCCTTTACGGTCTACACCGGGTTCCAGATGAGTCCCGAGGACCTGGCACGGTCCCGGACAGGATCGTGAGCATTCTCGCGCCAGCATGCCAAGGCTGATGCCCGACATGCCGGGCCGGGCCCTTCAACTGCGGACGTGATTTCAGCACAAGGACCCTGATCAATGGCGAACGTCGTGGTTGTCGGTTCCCAGTGGGGGGACGAGGGCAAGGGAAAGATTGTGGACTGGCTTTCGGAACGCGCCGATGTCGTGGTGCGCTTCCAGGGCGGACACAATGCCGGCCACACACTCGAGGTGGGCAACCACGTCTTCAGGCTGTCGTTGCTGCCCTCGGGCGTGGTGCGACCCGACAAGCTGTCGATTATCGGCAATGGCATGGTCATCGACCCCTGGGCCCTCTTCGACGAAATCAGGAAGATCGGCGAACAGGGCGTGACGGTCACACCCGGCAATCTGCTGATCTCGGAGAGCGCCCATCTCATCCTGCCGTTTCACGGTGAACTCGACCGGGCCCGGGAGGCGGCGCGGCGCGGTGCCGCCATCGGCACGACCGGGCGGGGTATCGGCCCGGCCTACGAGGACAGGGTGGCGCGCCGGGGCCTGCGCGTGTGTGATCTTGCCGATGACGGGACACTCCAGGCGAAGCTCTCTCATCTTGTCGATCATCACGACGTGCTGCGCCGGGCATCGGGACTCGATGCGATCGATCGGGAGACGCTGCTCGCGGAGCTGCGGCGGATCGCCAGGCCCCTCCTGGAGTTCTCCCGTCCGGTCTGGAAGGAGCTCGAACATCTCCGCCGCAGCGGCAAACGCATTCTGTTCGAGGGAGCACAGGGTCATTTTCTCGATGTCGATCACGGAACATTTCCCTATGTGACATCGTCGAACACCCTGGCCGCTGCCGCGGCAACGGGTTCAGGGATTGGTCCCCATGCCCTTCACTATGTCCTGGGCATCACCAAGGCCTACACCACCAGGGTGGGTGCAGGCCCCTTTCCCACGGAGCAGACGAACGACGTCGGCAGCGTACTCCGGGAGCGGGGCCAGGAATTCGGTACGGTGACGGGACGGCCGCGGCGTTGTGGCTGGTTCGATGCCGTCATGGTCCGCCAGGCCATCAAGGTCGGTGGCATCCAGGGAATTGCATTGACCAAGCTGGACGTGCTGGACGGCATCGACGAACTCAAGGTCTGTACGAGCTATCGATGGCAGGGCAGCGATCTTGATCATCTCCCTGCCATGGCAGCCCGGCAGGCCGAGGTGGAAGCGCGCTACGAGACCTTCAACGGTTGGCGCGAGAACACCCGGGGCGCCCGCTCCTGGGGGGAACTGCCGGCGACCTGCATCAAGTACGTCCGCCGCATTGAGGAACTGATCGAGGCTCCCGTGGCCCTGCTGTCAACCGGTCCGGAACGCGATGACACGATTCGCGTGACCGATCCCTTCGCCGATTGACGTCTAGACGCCGGCGATGCGCAGGCGTTCCGCCGCAGCCTTGTGCATTGCCTTCTGGATCTTCTCGAAGGCCCGTGCCTCGATCTGGCGTACCCGCTCCCGGCTGATGCCATACTCCCGTGAGAGATCCTCGAGGGTCTTCGGGTCTTCCGACAGGCGGCGTTCGACGAGGATGTGGCGCTCGCGGGCGTTCAGGATCTCCATGGCGTCAGCGAGGAGTTCACGCCGTGTTTCCAGTTCCTCAGACTCGCCGAGGGTCTCTTCCTGGTTCTTCTGGTCATCGACCAGGAAATCCATCCATTCGCCGTCGCCGCCTGGCTGCAGCGGAGCGTTGAGCGAGTGGTCCGGACTGGAGAGGCGCCGGTTCATGCTGATGACGTCCTGCTCCGTCACGTCGAGACGCGATGCGATCTCCTGCACCGTTTCAGGGGGCATGTCGCCATCATCGATCGCCTGAAGCTGCCGCTTGAGTTTCCGCAGGTTGAAGAACAGTTTCTTCTGTGCCGCGGTCGTGCCGATCTTGACCAGGGACCAGGAGTGAAGGATGTACTCCTGGATGGCGGCACGGATCCACCACATGGCGTAGGTGGCAAGACGGAAGCCTCTGTCGGGATCGAACCGCTTGACCGCCTGCATGAGACCGACATTGCCTTCGGAAATGAGTTCGGCCAGCGGCAGGCCGTAGCCCCGGTAGCCCATGGCGATCTTGGCGACAAGACGCAGATGGCTGGTGACGAGCTGGTGGGCCGCGTCGACATCGCCGGCATCGCGCCACCGCTTGGCCAACTCGAACTCCTGGTCGGCCTCCAGCATCGGGAACTTCCTGATTTCCCTCAGGTAACCGGAGAGACTGCTTTCCGGCGTCAGCGCCGGAAGATTTGCGCGTGCCATGAGTTCCTGTTCCCTCAAGCACAGTTATTCTACCACGATTGTAAAGGTACCCGTGCATGCGGCCCCTGCACTGCAGCACTGCCTCGTGCGCATTGCTCTCGATGCTGAACCGGCCGATTTGTCATGATCCCCGAACTTCCTTCGCTCTCGCTGGAGGAGTTCAGAGGCTCTGGGGACGCAGCCCGGCGTCGAGCCCGTGTTCGCCTCTTGATCTCTCGACGTCGTGGGGAAACGATCGTTCCATACCGGATCACCGATGCGACCGGAGGGTTCCCGCCATGTTGTCCTGTCACGACCGCCGCAGTTTCCTCGCGCTCACCGCATCTTCGGTGATTGCATCGTCGTCGGCCGTGCGCGCCGTGGTGCCGTCGAACCCCGATGTCGTGGTTGTCGGAGCCGGGGCGTCGGGCCTTGCCGCGGCGAGGATCCTGATGGCGAAGGAACTGTCAGTTGCCGTTGTGGAAGCCAACGACCGGATCGGTGGCCGCGCCTGGACCGAATCGGAGACCTTCGGCGTGCCGTTCGATCATGGCTGTTCTTGGGTACAGACCACCAAGGTGGACATGTTTCTCGAGGCAGCCCGATCTTACGGCTTCGAGGTTCTGCAGCACGACGGTGCAGGCGAGACGCTCTACGTCGGCGACCGCGAGGCGACAGAAGCGGAGTATGGGCAGTACTGGCGGGCCTATGCCGGTCTCGAGGGCGCAATCGGGGCGGCGGCGCGACGCGGCGACGATGTCGCGGCTTCGACCGTGATCCCCGAGATGCCGTTCGCGGCGACGGCCGAATCCTGGATGACAATGGGCATGAGCGTTGATTTCGACAATCTGTCGACCACCGACTGGTGGTCGGGCGCTGTCGCTGCGCCGAGATACATCGTGAAGGAAGGCTTCGGCGCCCTGGTGGCGCGCCTCGGCGCCGATGTGCCTGTGATGCTCTCCACCTCCGTTTCGAAAATCGCCCACACCGACGATGGAGTCACGGTCACGACTTCGGCCGGCGACATCCGGACTACAGCGTGCATCGTGACAGTCTCGACCGGCGTCCTGAACGCCGGAACCATCGTGTTCGATCCCGTGCTTCCCGACGCCAAGCAGCAGGCGATCACCGATCTGCCGATGGGCCTGCTGACCAAGGTCGCGCTGCAGTTTGACGACACCCGTTTCGGCTTCCGGCCGAACGAGTGGCTCTCATACCGTGTGCCCGAGGAGACCCCCGGCAAGGCCAGCTTTTTCCTCACCTGGCCGTTCAATCAGAACCTGATGATCGGCTTCGTGGGCGGCGACTTCGCCTGGCAATTGACGCAAGCGGGAACGGATGCCGCCGTGGACTTCGTGCTCGGCGAGGTCGAGGCCATGGTTGGCAGCAAGGCGCGCGAGAAGTTCGTCAAGGGAACCCTGACCCAGTGGGGCAATGATCCCCTGACCCTCGGCGCCTATGCCGCCCTGCGTCCCGGCGCCTCCGGCGCGCGTGCGGTCCTGGCCCGCCCGCTGGATGACCGCCTTTTCTTCGCCGGCGAGGCAGCGGCGGGTCCCTACTACGCCACCTGCGGCGGTGCCTGGCGAAGCGGTGAACTGACCGCCCGCGACGTCATTCGCACCCTGGGCGCCTGATTCGGGCCCACAGGAGATCAACAGAGCCTGCGGAGGCCCCTTGCCGTGCAGGTCGGCTAGTCCCGGGCGGCCTGGAGGTCGTCGAGGCGGGCGATGAAAGTTCGGATGTCCGCTGGAAGTTCGGAGCGGTATTCGAGATAGTCGTCGGTTGCCGGATGATGGAATCCCAGGCTGGCCGCATGAAGAGCCTGGCGTGCCATGCGCCCGGATGTTTCACCATAGAGAGTATCGCCCAGCACGGGGTGGCCCTTCGAGGCCACGTGGACGCGAATCTGGTGAGTTCGTCCGGTGGCGAGAGAACACCGGAGAAACGTCGCTGAATGGCCCCAATTGCGCTGTGTCTCGTAGTGCGTCAGTGCCGGCTTGCCACCTGCCTGGACGACGGCCATGCGCTTGCGGTGGCGGGGATCACGCCCGATGGCGCCGGTGATCTTTCCGGCAGGAGGAAGCATGCGTCCCCTGACAAGGGCGACATACTCCCTGGTGATACGGCGGGCCGACAGTGCTGCCGAAAGCCTGATATGGGCTTCGTCCGTCTTGGCGACGATCATCAGACCGCTGGTATCCTTGTCGAGACGATGAACGATGCCCGGGCGGGTCTCTCCTCCGATGCCGGAAAGGGAGTCTCCGCAGTGGGACAGCAATGCATGGACGAGGGTTCCACTGGCATGACCGGCGCCGGGATGGACCACGAGTCCGGCCGGCTTGTCGATGACGAGCAGGTGCTCGTCCTCGTGAACGATGATGAGTGGAATGTCCTCGCCCACCAGGGCCGGCTCGGCCGGCCGAGGCACCACAAGAACGAGGTGGTCCCCCGGTTTGACCCCCAGGGACGGCTCCGTTACCGTCCGCCCGCCGATTGTGAGGCATCCCTTCTGGATGAGGGCCTTGATCCGGGTTCGTGACAAGTCCGCAAAGACGTGGGCGAGAACCCTGTCAACCCTGCTTCCCGCCTCTTCGACGGCGACGGTATGTTCGCGTATGCCCATCGTGACGCCACCATAACCCCAGAAATCCTGTCGGGAACCAGAATGGAACGCTCCCAGGCCATGATCAAAGCTGTCGTCATCGGGCTTGGTGTCCTCATCGTCGTGCTCGCGGGCGTCCTTGTTGCCGGTGTTCTCGACCGGGTCGGCGACACTCCGGCGACCGGTGACCACAGAGACGGCGCTGTCGCCCTGCCGACGGGCTCCAGGGTGATGTCCATCACCTCGGATGACGGTCGGCTGTCGCTGCTCCTTGAATTTGCCTCCGGTTCCCAGGCCATCCTGACCATCGATGGCCTGACCGGGGAACCGCTCTCCACGCTCGAACTCATTCCCCGACCCTGACACCCCTCCACTGTCCGATCGCGGCCAGTCACGCTGATCGAAGTCCGGGGAAAGTACGCCGGGGAGCGGAAACGGGCGCTCGTGACGGGATTCTGAGGGACTGCCTCTCCCTCCCCGTTGACGGGGGACACCATGCCTTCTTCGAAGGGGTGGAAGGGCAGCGTATCCTGCGTCTCGTGTTGAGTGTTCCTGGCATGAGGGGATAGGTTTCGAGTCGACTGACCGGGGACCGGTTATGGCGCGGTACTTTCTGACGAAGACGACGGTTGACCGTGGCTCTCTGGTGGAGGTTGGGGGGACTCCGGTCCTGGCGCGCCATGACGTGCTGATGCAGGTGTTGTCGGGTGTGGCCGAGCCGGCGAGTGCGAGCGTTCTGGCGGAGCCCGTTCTCAGTCTTGGCAACGACCAGGCGGCGGCGACGGTGTCGTGGTACACCAGCCATGCCGGTGAGGCGCAGCGTCTGTCGGACCTGGACCCCGACCGCCGTGAGGCGATGGAGTCGCTGTTGCGCGTGCGCCTGGCGGATGTTGCCCGTGGTCTGTCGGACCCCTCGTTCGGGCCTCTGGTGGGCGGGGCGCTCAACGTGATGGACACCGGCGATGTGTGGGTGGTGTCGGGCGAGCCCGTTCTTGTGGGCTGGGGCATGGCGCCCCGGGATGTGGCGCGGGACCAGCATTTTGCGGCGACCATGGGGCGGTGGCTGCCTTTGGCGCCTCAGGGTCCGCAGCCGCCGCCAGCGGAGACGCCTGCTCCGCCGCCACCTCCTCCTTCGCCGCCGCCCGTGGTGGTGGAGCGCGGAGGCGGCGGTGGCTGGCGCTGGGTGCCCCTGGCGCTGCTGTTGCTGGTGACGGCGGCGGTGCTGGCGTGGTTGCTGCTGCCGGGCACGCGGGTGCTGCCGCCGGAGCCCCGGGAAGGGGTTGTGGGGGACGCCGAGGCGCTCCGCATGGTGCGCGAGGCGAATGCCGCCCTGGAGAGCCGGATCGCGGAACTCGAGATGGCGATTGCCGGTGCGGTGTGTCTTCCCGATGGCGAACTGGAGTTGCCGGACGGGCGCCGGCCCGAGGACATCCTGCCGCCGCTTCCGGGTGTTGCCGAGGCGCCGTCGGACTCCCGGCAGGGCGAGCCGGAGGCGTCGCTGGCGGAGCCGGCGACGCTGCTGCAGTTGATCGAGGACCGCACGGTCATGGTGGTGGCCGGTCATGGCGAGGCGTTGAGCCTGGGGAGCGGCTTCTTCGTTGCCGGCGACCTGGTGATGACCAACGAGCACGTGGTGTCGGGCGGCGGGGAGATCGGGGTTCTCAACAGGTCTCTTGGATCGGTGCATATGGCCGAGCTGGTGAGCCTTGACGGTCCCATCGAGGCGACGGGCGGCGACTTTGCGCTGCTGCGCGTGTCGGGCGCGGACCAGCCGTTCTTTGCCTTCAGGGAAGCCGAGGACTCGCTGCGTCTTCAGTCTGTCATTGCGGCGGGCTATCCCGGTCTCATCGTGAGTTCGGATGCGGCCTTCATTGCCCTGATGGAGGGTGACGCCGCCTCGATCCCGGACGTCGCCCTGACGGAGGGGATTGTCAGCGCGGAACAGGCACTTCAGGCGGCCCCGGGGGTGGTGGCGGAGGTGCTGATCCACACGGCGGACATATCCGGGGGCAACTCCGGGGGTCCGCTGGTTGACAGGTGTGGCCGGGTGGTGGGGATCAACACGCTGACGCGTTCGGATGATGAGGTTGTGCGGCGTCTCGACATTGCGCTCGAGGCGGCGGGTGTCGTGGACTTTCTCGAGGCGTCAGGAGTTTCCGTGGTGTCGGGCGGGGGGTCGTGCGAGCCCGCGGCGCCTGACGGGTGAGGGATCGTTCAGGCCTTGTGGCGGCGGCGGTCGGGGTGCCGGTGTTCGTCGTGCTGGCGCTGTGGATTGGCTCGCTTCTTCTGGAGAGCTGCAGCCTTGGCCCGCTGACCCGCTGGCTTGGCGCCTGTCCGCCGGCGGCGGCCGCCGTTTCCGGGGACCTTGCGGCGGAGATGGAGCACACCGCTCGCCTGGAGGACCGCGTCCGCCAGCTTGAACGCCAGCTGGCGCTGTTGCGCGACTGTCCCCTGGCGCCGCCCGAACCGCTTCCCGAAGAAGAACCGATGCCCGAGCCTCCGCAAGAACCCCCGCCAGCACCTGAAGAGGAAGCACTGCCTGAAGACGATCCCGACCCGCCGGAGGAGGACCTGCCGCCTCCACCGGAGGAGGATCCCTTGCCGGTGGAAGACGACGAGTCCTCGGAATTCGACGAGAGGGTGGAAGACCAGGAGGGAGAGGTCAGTGAGGAACTGACGGTGACGCTCATCTGGAATGACCGCTCCGACCTTGACCTCCAGGTTCACTGTCCCGGAGGCGGGGCGGTGGGAGCGAATGTCGGTGGTTGTGCCGGCGGTGTCCTCGATATCGACGCCAACGGTTCCTCGGGCGGCATCCTGAGAATGATGGACCAACCGGTGGAGAACATCCGGTTTCCGGGGCCGGCGCCCGCCGGTAACTACCGGATCCGAGTTTCCATCAGTGACAGCTATCACGACAACATCGGAGAGGACAGGAGACGCAACACGGGTGCGCATCCCTTCCGTGTCAGGGTCATCTCCCACGGCGCCGAGCATGTCTTCGAGGGCGTCCATCCGGGACTGGGCCAGGGTGACGTCTGGTTCAGCTTCGTTCACTGATACGACGATGCGCCGGCATTCAGGGCAGACAGGCGTCACGAGTGCGCCCGATGCCTTGACGATGACTGGCGCCGCCTGGCGGGTGATCGTCGGTTTCGACCGGGCAATCGTCCGGAAGAGTTCAGGCGCACCCGGCCCGGTCTTCGTCCACCCGGGGCATTGTGTTCCTGGCATGAGGGGATAGGTTTCGAGTCGACTGACCGGGGACCGGTTATGGCGCGGTACTTTCTGACGAAGACGACGGTTGACCGTGGCTCTCTGGTGGAGGTTGGGGGGACTCCGGTCTTGGCGCGCCATGACGTGCTGATGCAGGTGTTGTCGGGTGTGGCCGAGCCGGCGAGTGCGAGCGTTCTGGCGGAGCCCGTTCTCAGTCTTGGCAACGACCAGGCGGCGGCGACGGTGTCGTGGTACACCAGCCATGCCGGTGAGGCGCAGCGTCTGTCGGACCTGGACCCCGACCGCCGTGAGGCGATGGAGTCGCTGTTGCGCGTGCGCCTGGCGGATGTGGCCCGAGGCCTGTCGGATCCCTCGTTCGGGCCTCTGGTGGGCGGGGCGCTCAACGTGATGGACACCGGCGACGTGTGGGTGGTGTCGGGCGAGCCCGTTCTTGTGGGCTGGGGCATGGCGCCCCGGGATGTGGCGCGGGACCAGCATTTTGCGGCGACCATGGGGCGGTGGCTGCCTTTGGCGCCTCAGGGTCCGCAGCCGCCGCCAGCGGAGACGCCTGCTCCGCCGCCACCTCCTCCTTCGCCGCCGCCCGTGGTGGTGGAGCGCGGAGGCGGCGGTGGCTGGCGCTGGGTGCCCCTGGCGCTGCTGTTGCTGGTGACGGCGGCGGTGCTGGCGTGGTTGCTGCTGCCGGGCACGCGGGTGCTGCCGCCGGAGCCCCGGGAAGGGGTTGTGGGGGACGCCGAGGCGCTCCGCATGGTGCGCGAGGCGAATGCCGCCCTGGAGAGCCGGATCGCGGAACTCGAGATGGCGATTGCCGGTGCGGTGTGTCTTCCCGATGGCGAACTGGAGTTGCCGGACGGGCGCCGGCCCGAGGACATCCTGCCGCCGCTTCCGGGTGTTGCCGAGGCGCCGTCGGACTCCCGGCAGGGCGAGCCGGAGGCGTCGCTGGCGGAGCCGGCGACGCTGCTGCAGTTGATCGAGGACCGCACGGTCATGGTGGTGGCCGGTCATGGCGAGGCGTTGAGCCTGGGGAGCGGCTTCTTCGTTGCCGGCGACCTGGTGATGACCAACGAGCACGTGGTGTCGGGCGGCGGGGAGATCGGGGTTCTCAACAGGTCTCTTGGATCGGTGCATATGGCCGAGCTGGTGAGCCTTGACGGTCCCATCGAGGCGACGGGCGGCGACTTTGCGCTGCTGCGCGTGTCGGGCGCGGACCAGCCGTTCTTTGCCTTCAGGGAAGCCGAGGACTCGCTGCGTCTTCAGTCTGTCATTGCGGCGGGCTATCCCGGTCTCATCGTGAGTTCGGATGCGGCCTTCATTGCCCTGATGGAGGGTGACGCCGCCTCGATCCCGGACGTCGCCCTGACGGAGGGGATTGTCAGCGCGGAACAGGCACTTCAGGCGGCCCCGGGGGTGGTGGCGGAGGTGCTGATCCACACGGCGGACATATCCGGGGGCAACTCCGGGGGTCCGCTGGTTGACAGGTGTGGCCGGGTGGTGGGGATCAACACGCTGACGCGTTCGGATGATGAGGTTGTGCGGCGTCTCGACATTGCGCTCGAGGCGGCGGGTGTCGTGGACTTTCTCGAGGCGTCAGGAGTTTCCGTGGTGTCGGGCGGGGGGTCGTGCGAGCCCGCGGCGCCTGACGGGTGAGGGATCGTTCAGGCCTTGTGGCGGCGGCGGTCGGGGTGCCGGTGTTCGTCGTGCTGGCGCTGTGGATTGGCTCGCTTCTTCTGGAGAGCTGCAGCCTTGGCCCGCTGACCCGCTGGCTTGGCGCCTGTCCGCCGGCGGCGGCCGCCGTTTCCGGGGACCTTGCGGCGGAGATGGAGCACACCGCTCGCCTGGAGGACCGCGTCCGCCAGCTTGAACGCCAGCTGGCGCTGTTGCGCGACTGTCCCCTGGCGGCGCCAGCACCGCCTCCCGGGGACCCGGAGCCCGAGCCTCCGCAAGAACCCCCTCTGCCACCGGAAGAGCCACTGCCTGAAGAGGAGCCCGACCCGCCGGAAGAGGATCCGCCGCCTCCGCCGGAGGAACCGGATGATCATTCAGAGTTTGACAGGCGCCTTGACGACGCCGACGGCGAGGTGAGCCAGGAGTTGACGGTGACGCTCATCTGGAATGATGAATCCGATCTCGACCTTGAAGTGCATTGCCCCGGTGGTGGCGCGGTGGGCGTCGTTGCCCACGGCTGTGATGGTGGCATTCTCGATGTGGACGCCAACGGGTATGGGACCGGCGGCTTGAGAATGATGGCAAGACCGGTGGAGAATATCCGTTTCCGGGGGGAAGCGCGGGAAGGAGAGTACTGGGTCCGCATCCTGATTGCAGAAGGCTACGAGACTCTCGAAGGACATGATCGCCGGCGCAACCTGGGTCGGCATCCGTTCAGTGTCAGGGTCATCTCACGGGGAGAGGTGACAGTGTTCGAGGATTTTCATGAAGGCCTCGGCCGTGGTGACGTCTGGCTGAGCTTCACGCACGAGTGAGGGAAACACCGTATCGATGCCCGAAACCCTTGTGACCCGTACCTTTTCGGAGGGCCTGAGACCGCTCGGGACCGCATCGCAGCGCAATCCCGCACTGATCGCGGAGACGTTGCGCACCCACCTCACCCCGGCCCATGTTCTGCTCTTCTGCGAGCCGTCACCGACGCCGGACGGCGTGGCGACGGACTGGTACGCGCAGTGCGTCGGGGTTGTGCGGCAACTCGACAGTCTCGACGCGGAAGAGGCCTCTGCCGCCCGGACCCGGCTGGGTGAACTGGTCGGTGACATCCTGGATCTTGCCGATCGTCTGGAAGCCGGCGGTGGCCAGTCGGACCGGCGTCTGGCGGAAGCACTGCGCAATGGCGTCGAAGTGCCGGCCAGCGATGCCATCTGGCTCGTTGGCGATCAGCCCCTCCTTGTCACCTGGGGCTACGCCCGCGACATCGACAAGGCGCCTCGCGGCATCATTCGCCGGTACATACCCGCAAGACCTCCTTCGCCCCCGCCACCCCCGTCCCAGGGCGTCGAGGATGTGGTGGCGGTGCCGGGACGGCAAAGGTCCGCGCCCGACGTGTTGTGGTGGCTGGGCTGGCTTCTCCTGGCGGGGCTTGTCATGCTGGTGTTCTGGTTGCTGGTCGCTCCCTGCGCCGTGGTGTTGCCGGGTCTGTCACCCATTGGAAGGTGTCCTCCAGCCCCCTCGATGGCGATCGTGGAGGAACGGGACATTCTCGATACGCTGGAGAACCGCGTCGCCATGCTGGAACGCGAACTCGCACTGCTCGACGGGAACTGTCGGGAAGTGCCCGACGAGGTGACCGATACCGCCGAGGACGACGTGACAGATCCTGTCACGGACGATGTGACCGATACGGTCCTGGCGGAAGGGGGAACCCTGGGAGCCGTCAACATCATCCTGTCCTGGCAGGGAAGCGCCGATCTTGACCTTTCCGTGCGCTGTCCCGATGGCAGGGTGATCGACTACCAGAACAAGCGGGCCTGCGGCGGTGAACTCGACATCGATGCCAATGTCAGCTTCACGATGCCGGCACCGGTTGAGAACATCGTCTTCGAAGACGTGCCGGGTGCCGGAACCTACCCGGTCCGGGTCCATCTCTTTGACTACCGGAACGATGACCGGGGTGCGCCGAAGCACTTCACGCTGACCGTCATCATCGACGGCGAGGAAACGGTTCACAATGGTAGCGTCGACAGCGACAATGAGCGGTGGCGTACGGACGTCGCGATAGGAGGCGCATGATGAGGGAGAAGGAATCCATCCTTCGCCCGGTCCCCGACTGGGGAGACGATATCACGCTGGTTCCCTTCAGTGGTGTCCAGATGCTCGACTTCGGGTTCGATCTGGACAGCGTGCCGTTCCGATCCCGGCGCTTCATCGAGCGGATCACGCAGGAAGAAGGCAGTGACGCCACCTGCGATCTCATTCCTCTCTTCGATGACGAGGACCGCAACGACGAGATTCGTGGTGCCGGAAACATCGATGATGTCGAGTATGGCTTCCGGGCGGTGCAGGGCCTTGAACCTTTCCTCGAGAAGTGGGTTCCGGTACCGGTTTTGCGTGTCAGGCCGGGCCTGGGTTCCGACCGCAGCGAGCGCTATGACGACGGTCCTTTCGGATGGGCGCGGTTGCGGGTGGTCGAACTCGCCCGTAGCGATCCCGATACCGGTCATACGCACCGCATCCAGATCGCATTCGACACGACGCTCGTCGACGAGGAACCGGGGGGACGCTATCTGCAGCCCCTCTTCAAGGACAGTGAGGACGAGCGGGAGTTTCGCCTGGTCAGCAGCGCCGACCACGTCACCCCGTTCCTGACCTTTGTCCAGGATGACGAGACCCTTTCGTCCAAGGTGGACACCCAGGCCTGGGTGGCCGACTGGATCGAGGAGATCTTCATCGAGTTCAAGAAGGCAAGAGTCGGCAGACGCGCCCTCAGGGATGAGGATTTTCCCTACCGTTTCGAACATCTTGCACGGTTCCTGACACTCCTGGCATTCATCGATACCGCGGTCAGGATGCCGCGCATCAAGCTCGTCGACGTGGTGTCCGATGAAGCGAGGCACGCGCCGCTCGATGTCGACCTGGTTCTCGACATCGGCAACAGCAGGACCTGCGGCATTCTCATCGAGAGCACGGCTGGCCAGACTTCGGTCGACCTTTCGAACTCCTACGGACTGGAGATACGTGACCTGTCGAGACCGGAGCTTCACTCGGCCGGTCTGATCGACAGCAGGGTCGAATTCGCGGCGGCGGAGTTCGGACGCGAGCACATCGCCCGGCGCTCCGGGCGCCGGGATGCCTTCCAGTGGCCGTCGATCGTGCGAACCGGACCTGAAGCCAATCGCATGGTCCGCCAGGAGGAAGGAACCGAGACGGCTTCGGGCCTGTCGTCGCCCAAGCGCTACCTTTGGGACCTCGAGCCTTCGGTGAGCGAATGGCGATTCCAGAATCACATGGACGCGCAGAACATGCCGCGCATCGCCCGATCCGCATGCCGCTATCTCAACGACAACGGCGATGTCATCGAGCAGGTCAGACGCGACGTTGCGGACCGTCTGCGTGACAGGAGGGACGCGAAGGTCGACATGGCCATCAGGCCGAGGTTTTCGCGCTCGGCTCTCTACGGGTTTCTCGTCGGGGAGCTGATCAGCCATGCGCTGGTGCAGATCAATGACCCGGCCTCCAGGGCCCGTCGGGCACGGTCTGCCGTTCCCCGGCGGCTGCGCACGGTCATTCTCACCCTGCCTTCGGCGACGCCAATGCAGGAGCAGGCCATCATCCGTTCCAGAGCCGAGGGGGCGGTCCGTCTGATCTGGTCCATTCTCGGCCTCGCCGACGGCGCTGCAGCCACCTGTTCGCGGCCAAGACTGGTTGTTGACTGGGATGAAGCGAGTTGTACCCAGCTGGTATGGCTCTACACCGAGATCGCCCGCAAGTTCGAGGGCAGGATCGACGAGTACATGGCGCTCAAGGGGCGGCCCAGAGTCCAGGAAGACGGCGGGACCCCGGAAAACTCCATCCGCATCGCCTGCATCGACATCGGCGGCGGCACCACCGATCTCATGGTGACCTCCTACTTCGGCGAGGGCGACAGGCTCATGACCCCGCGCCAGGTGTTTCGCGAGGGTTTTCGCATTGCCGGCGACGATGTCACCCGCGAGGTCGTGGCGTCGATCGTTCTGGGTCGAATCGCTGATTCCGTCGAGGCTGCAGGCGGTGTCTACGTCCGGGAGCGATTGCGCGAACTCTTCGGCGGTGATGTGGGCGGCATGGATCAGCGGATGCGCCAGATGCGCCGGCAGTTTTCCTTGAGGATTCTGGCTCCGCTGGCGGTTGCAACGCTGAATGCCTGCGAGAACATCGCAGAGGACGCCACGATCGAAATCCGTGTGGCCGAGGTCCTCGGGTATCAGGAGGACGAGAATGGAACGCTGGAGCTCGACGTGCCTTCAGGTCTCGTCGCCTACCTCGAAGACCCGGTCCGGGAGGCCGGAGCCCGCGACTGGCGCCTTGCCGGTGCCACGATGAGGATTCGCCGCTCCGAGGTCGATGCATCGGTACGCGGCGTTCTGCAGAAAGCCCTGCAGGACATGGGCAAGGTGATCGATCATCTCGGCGTCGACGTGATCCTGTTGACCGGTCGACCCTCCAGGCTGCCGGCGGTCCGTGCACTGATCCGTGACATGATGATCGTGCCTCCGGATGGCCTGGTGTCGATGCATCGCTACCGTGTGGAGGAGTGGTATCCCTTCCGCGATCCCGTGACCAACGAGGTCGGCGACCCGAAGAGTACCGTGGCGGTGGGAGGCATGCTGTGCGCTCTCAGTTCGAGTCGCATAGCCAATTTCCGCCTGCGTTCCGAGCGCCTGCAGATGCGTTCCACGGCCCGATTTGTCGGCGTCATGCACACCGCTGGGCAGATCTTTGACAAGGACGTGCTCTTCGCCGAGGGCAACGGCAAGGCGTCGGGCGAAGTCGTCGAGGAGGAGGCGGTGCTGCCCGTCTACAATCCGGTGCACGTGGGATTCCGCCAGATTGCCGATGAGAGGTGGACGACGACACCCCTCTATCTCCTCGACTTTGCCAACGAGAGTGTGTTGAAGCGTCCCCTTCCGGTCCGGGTGACACTGAGACGGCGCGATTCCTATGCGGATCCCGAGAACCCCGATCACGTTCTGCGACTCGAGGCGGCGAGGGAGGCGTTCGTGGTCGATTATGTCGAAGATGGCGAGGGCGACGTCTGTCACCGCGACGATGTCAGGCTGCGCTTGCAGACTCTGGGACCCGAGGACCACTACTGGCTCGACACCGGCATCGTCCGGCTCGCCTGATGGATGGGGAATGTGATGAGCGAGCGCGCTGAAGCACTGGCGAAACGCTGCCTCGCAGTGGCGGATCTGGCCGGACGGGCAGGTGCCTGGATCGGCGATGACGACAACCGCGAGAAGGTTGGCGCGCAAGGACCTGCGTTCGCCCGGGACTTCCGCCGGGCACGGTTCCGCGCCGGCAAGCTCGCCACTGCGGCCGGTCGGAACATGTGCGTCGGTGTCTATGGACCGAGCCAGGCCGGCAAGTCCTATCTCATTTCGGTGCTCGGGCGGCCAAGGGGAGGAGACCTCGTGGCGGCCTTCGACGGCGCCGGGCGCTCCGTCACCTACCTCGACGAGATCAATCCGGAGGGACAGGGAGAATCGACAGGCCTTGTCACCCGATTCACCACACAGCAGGTACCGGCGCCAGCGGGTTATCCGGTCAGGGTCAGCCTGCTTTCGGAGGCGGATATCGCAAGGGTGTTGATCAATTCCTTTGCCGAGGATGGCGACAACATGGAGACCCCGCCTTCGGCGGAGGAGCTCGAACGGTTGCTGGAGACCGCACAGGGGCAGGCAGGGCCGCCCGGGCAGGCAGTGACCATCGAGGAGATGTGGGATGTGCAGGATTACGTCGCCAGTCACTTCGGCCACCTCGCCTACTTTGCTTCCCTGGCCGACTACTGGAATCGAGCGGCCGGCCTTGTGCCGCGGGTCAACCTGGCCACACGAGCCGGTCTCCTCGCTGTTCTCTGGGGGCGCCATGCGCCGCTGACGGACCTCTACCTTGCGCTCGCCGGGCATCTTGAGGCGCTCGGGGGAGTGCGCGATGCCTTCGTTCCTCTCGAGGCCCTCATTCCACGCGAAACCTCGATCATCGACGTCCAGACCCTGAAGGACCTGGACGGCAAGGCGCACGGCAGTCTTGATCCGGTCGAGGTGACAACCGGGGAGGGCGCCGTGGCGCGCATCGGGAGGGGACATCTGTGTGCCATGGTGGCCGAAATGATCGTTCCCATGGCCGACGCGCCATGGGAGTTCATGCACAGGACCGATCTTCTCGACTTTCCCGGCACACGGAATCGCTTCACCCATGATCTCGGCCGGTTCCTTGCCGAGGGCGAGTCTCCGATTTCCCAGCTCTTCCTGCGCGGCAAGGTCGCCTATCTCTTCGATCGCTATGTTGCCGAACAGGAGATGACCTCAATGATCCTGTGCATCGGCGACGGCAACATGGAGGCGAAGGATCTCCCCGGCCTCGTAGAGAATTGGGTGGCTGCAACCCATGGCGACACGCCCGCCCGGCGGGCCGAGGCACGGTGCATCCTGTTCTTCGTGCTCACCAAGTTCGATACGCTGCTCATTGAATCCGGTGGATCAGGAGATGATCCGGTGACGCGATTCGACAGGCGCATCCAGAATTCGATGGCCGAACCCTTCGGAAAGATGGCTGACGCCTGGATCAACGAGTGGTTGCCGCACACGCCCTTCAACAACTCGTACTGGATGCGCAATCCGACCTACGAAACGCCGTTGATGGCCTATGATGCGAACCGCCGCGAAGCCGCCATCCGCGAGGACATGACGGGCCGGCTCGAGACCCTGCGTCAGGGGGCGGTGACGGCGCCGCTGGTCCAGCGTCATTTTGCCGATCCCAAGGCGGCCTGGGAGGCGGCGCTGACGATCGACGATGGGGGTGTCACCAGGCTGGCGGGAGCGCTGGCCGAAGTCTGCCACATCGAGACCAAGCTTGATCAGGTCAGCGATCAGCTGGATATCCTGATCGACGCTATCCAGCGTCCGCTCGCCCGGTTCCATGTCTCGTCGGATTTCGAGGAGAGGCTGGCTCTGAGGCGGGAAGCAGCTGACACCGTCCTCGACAGTCTCGACATGTGCTTTGACGACAACCGGTTCGCCGAACTTCTCGAGGATCTGATGATCAACCCGGCGGTCGTTGCCGACCGCATGGCGCGCGTGCCTGCAGATGTATTCATTGTCGCCGAAGGCCAGCAGCCTCCTCCGGGTGATTCGGCGACCACTGGCAGACGGTCGGCAAGGCCCCGCCCCGGAGGGCGACGGCAGACGGAGGCGACACCTCCCGTCGAGACCGGGGAGGGTCCAAGGACACGGCGCATGACCATGGAGGCCTTCCAGGCAGAACGTGCCCTGACGACGTGGATCGACGGTCTGCATGATCTCGTGACGCGCCCGGAGTGGCGACGGCGGTTCAGCCTGACGGAGAAGACGGCGAGTGATCTTGTGACCGAACTCATCGAAGCGGCCCGACGTCTCTCTCTCCATGACGACATCGTGACCGTGCTCAGAAAGTGGAACTTCTCCCTCCACTCGGACCGCCGTGCCGCGCCGGCGGCGGCGATCGCTGCCGACACGGTCAACTCCTTCGTTGCCCGCCTCGGAATGGACAGGTTGCCGCAGGACAGGCGTCCGCAGGTTGAACAGGAAGGGAGCGGCCCACGCGCGGTGTTCAGGGAGCAGCCCTCCAGGGACGATGTCACGTCCTTCTCGTTTGCTTCCGACACTGGCGCCGAGGAGCGGTTTGTCGACTGGACCCATGGCCTCTTCCGGATCTTCGAGGACAATGCCAGGAGCATTGGCGGAGAGACCGTGGACACGGAACAGAACCTCGCGCTCGGCGAAATCATCGGAGGGCTGGAGGCGAACAGGACGGCGACATGACGTTCAGGATCATTCCGGATCCCCGCCATCCGCTGGGAGGACACGCCCTTCTCACGACGGACGAGGGACAGTCGACAGGCAATGGTCAGCTGACCATTCGGCGGTCCTATGACGGGCGCTACCTCGGAGCATCGGGCTGGCAACTGGCCAAGGCGACGCTTGGACCTCTGGAATCGGTCTCGGATGGCCTGATTCTCGGCCCCGATGTGGTCCGTCACGTTGACGAATTCGACAACCTCGAGATCTCGTTCGAGGGGGGCGACGCCGGTAGTGTCGTTTGGCCCGGCAATGTCCTTCCCCCGCCCGATGCGGCGCGCGAAGGTGGCCTGGGTGGTGGTGTGACAGGAGCCGCTCCTGACATTCCCGTGGTGGCGACAGGGTCGACGGTAGCTGAAGGCGAGGGCGAGCCACCACCGGTCGACACCCCCCCGGCCTCACGTCGTGGCACCTACCTCGTCCTTGCCCTGGTGATCGTGGTCCTTGGAATCGCCGCTGCCCTCTATGTCTTGCGGGACGATATCGTCGAACCGCGGACCGCGGAGACGGGACTGGCATGCAGCGATGATGCCGTGACCGACGTCGCGGACGCAGACTCGCTGCTCGATTGGGTCGAGCGATGCGCGACCGATGAGGGGGTCACTCCGCAGACGCGGCTGTGGGTTGTCGAGAGACTGATTGGCGAGACTCCGGAAGCGCTCGTCGTCATGGGCCGCTGGTACGATCCGGCCTTTGAATCCGGTTCATCCCCCTTCGAGAGACCTGCCATCGAGATCGCGGCGCGCTACTACGCCGAGGCCGCCGGGGCCGGGGTTGACGGCGCGCAGGATCTTCTCGATGACGTCTGCGGGCGTCTCGACACCGACGACTTCATGCAGAACGACGCTATCAATCTCTACTGTGGAGGGGAACAATGATGCGTCTGCGCCTCTTGGTTCCGGCCGTCGTCGCGGTCCTGGCGGGTGTGGTCGGACCAGCCGTCGAGGCTCAGGAAGAGAGGCCACTCCTGATCGATGGCACGAGCACGCTCTACCAACGCGTTCTCACGCGCCCCGGCACGCCACGCTTCGATGCGCCTGAAGGCATTGTCCAGGACCTTTACCCTGCCTTCCAGCCTCTCTATGTCTTTGGCCGAGACGGTTCCTGGCTCCAGGTCGGGGGGGCGGCAGGGTTGCCGGCCGAAGGATGGGTGAACGAGAATGCCACGATCGATTGGCCCTACAACGTCGTTGCCGCCTTCACAAGCACCGCAGGCAGGGAACGCCAGCTTCTCTTTTCCGATCTCGCATCGCTGGACGGCCTGATTCAGAGCGAGGCCGCGGTGTCGCTGGCTCGCGAGCTGAGGCACACCATTGACCAAGGAGGTTCCGGGGAGGCGTCGGGAGTGATCTCGATTGAACCGGCCGAGTACGTCGACATCAACGACGCCGAGACTTTCTACATCCTGCCGATCCTCGAGTTCCACGAGGATTTTCATCCCATGAGCGCGGATCTGTTCCTGAAGATGCGCGTCGCCTCGGTTCCGTTGCAGGACGAGCCAGGCGCCGAGACTCCATTACCGGAAGACTCCATCCGGGACTCTGATGCCGGCATCATGATTGTGCTCGACACCACCCGGTCGATGGGGCCTTTCATTGCCGAGACCCTCGAGGTCATGGAGGAGGAAATCCGCAGGATTGCGGACACAGAAACAGGCGAGCGGGTACATTTCGGCATCCTGGGTTTCCGCGACAATCCCGCTGCCGCAGAGGGTATCGATTACCGGGTGCGCGTCTTTTCGCCGCTCGACAGGGACAACGCAGTAGATGCGCCACTTGCCGCGCTCTCGTCCATGGAAGTCGCAGGCGTGTCCACGCCCGGTTACAACGAGGACAGTCTTGCGGCCATCCGCCATGCCCTGGAGGAAACCGACTGGGCGCCAGGTGGCGTGGAGTTCGTGAAGAAACTCATCATCCTGGTGACCGATGCCGGGCCCAAGATTGCGCGTGATCCCAATGCCGAGACCGATATCAACGCCGCATCCCTTCAGACGATGGCAAGGGAACAGGATGTCGGCATCATTGTCATCCATCTCCTCACGCCGGACGGGGTGGCGAACCATGAATACGCGGCGAACCACTACCGGGAACTCGCTGCGGCACTCGGCCATGTCTTTTACTATCCGGTGACCGGCGGCCGGCAGGACTTTGGCGCCGAAATCCGTTCGACCATCACCCGGGTCATGTCACAGGTTTCGAGAAACCTCGAGGGCGAGCTCACCGAGGTGCCAGAGCCCGACGAGACGGGTGTATTGCCCGAGGGGGCGGAACTCGATGTGCTCGGACTGGCCATGGAACTTGCCTATCTCGGGCGCGTGCTCGAGACACGGGCACCGGACGTGTTCGAGGCCTGGGTGGCAGACCGGGCGCTCGAGGACTCGCGCAAGGTGGCGGTCGAACCGCGCCTGCTGATCACGAAAAACCAGCTGTCGTCGTTGCGCGACGTGCTTGCTGCCGTGCTCGAGGTCGGGGAGAGCACCCAGACGGGTGGTGCGGCACACGACTTCTTCAGCCAGCTTCAGGGTGCCGTGTCGCGCATGGCCCAGGATCCCGACAGGCTGATCAACACCGAGTTCGATACCCTTGGGAGCGCCTTTGGTGAGTTTCTGGAGGGACTTCCCTATCAGAGCCGGGTGATGGAGATCACCCAGGAGCGCTGGGACAACATGGGAACGGGACGCCGTCAGATCATCGATGACCTGAGAAGCCGTTTCCTGCTCTACGAACGCTGGCATGACGACCCCTCACTGTGGGTGGCGCTCTACGACAACGCGCCCGACGGCGAGCATGTCTACGCCATGCCCTTCGGAGCACTGCCCTGACAAGGGCGGCGATGAGGTTCGTCCTCGAGCGCGTGTCGCGCACCCTGGAGAGCTCCACCCGCAGGTTCGAACTCGACATCCCGGCCTTCGAAGTGGATCGCGGAGAGGTGGTCGCCCTTGTTGGCGACAGCGGTTCGGGCAAGACGGCGATGATGGAGCTTCTCGCCCTCGCAGCAGCCCCCGACGAGGGCGGGGCCTTCGTGCTGGCCGGCGACGAGGAGGTCGACATCGCAAGGCTGTGGCGTCACGCATGGCTCAAGGATCTCGCCGCGACAAGGAGCCGGCATCTCGGATTTGTGGCCCAGACCGGGGGACTCCTCGAGTTTCTGACTGTGAGGGAGAACGTAGCCCTGGCTCAGGACGTCGCCGGCAAACGTGACCGTCAGCGTGTCGACCAGCTGGCCGGGACACTGGGTCTTGAAAGCGTCCTTGAAGAACGCCCGGCAAGACTTTCCATTGGCCAGCGCCAGCGGGCTGCGATCCTTCGCGCCCTTGCCCATCGCCCGTCCTTTGTCATCGCCGACGAGCCAACCTCAGCGCTCGATCCCGGCACCGCCCGCGAAGTGATCGATCTCCTTCTTGAAACTGCTGTGGGCGAGGGGGCGGGCATCATCGTCTCGACCCACAACGTTGCGCTCATGGCCCATTCCGGCGTCGAGACTGTCCCCGTTGTGCCCGTTCCGGGTGCGGCCCACTGGGTCAGCCGGGTGGAACGCCGGCGATGATCCTTGTACGCCTTGCCATCGCCGACCTCTGGCACGACCGGGTCATGGCACTCTGCAACATGGCCGCAATCATCGGCATCGTGGCACCGCTTGGCATTCTCACCGGAATCAAGACGGGTGTCGTCGATGCCCTCATCCATGATCTCGTCACCCGCCCTGAAATCCTGCGGGTCGTCATCACGGGCGATCACGGGTTTGCGCCGGGCGACATCGAGGAAGTGGCGGGCTGGCATGAAACCGGATTCGTGGTTCCGTCGTCGCGGTCCATTGCCCGGCGTCTCATGGTCCGTCGTGAAGGCGGAACCGTCATCCGTCGCGCCGCGCTCGTTGCCACCGGCGCGGGCGAACCCTGGCTCTCTGACAGCGTGGTCATCACCTTTGGCGAGGTGGCGGCAAGCTCTGCTCTGGCACGGCGTCTTGACCTTGTCCCCGGTGACCGACTTGAAGCAGTAGCGCGCCGTGGCGAGACCGGGGAGACCGTGCTGAGGTTGACGTTGAAGGTCGCAGCGGTGCTGCCCCGAGGCACGCTGGCCGGAGACGGACTGCTGATGGCGCCCGCTCTCATGGACGACATCGAGGCCTTTTATGACGGTTACGCGGTGACACATCTCGGCATGGACGAGGGCCGACCGCTGGCCGAGAGAACGGGGCTGGCCGAAAGCATGCGTCTCTATGCCGCAGATCTGCTTTCCGTGGCCCTTCTCGAGGACCGTCTCGAGAAGCGGTTCGGCATCGAGGCCTCGTCGGATGCCGCAGAGGTCGAAGCGACACTCGATCTAGAGCGTCGCCTTGGCCTCGCCCTCGATCTCGTGGTCGCGGCAGCCACCGCAGGGCTGTTTGCCGCCCTTACGGCAAGCTTCTGGTCGATGACACGGGCACGCCGGCGGGCCCTGGCAGTGCTGGCGATGATCGGTATGTCACCGGCGCGTCTGGCCTGCTATCCGGTGTGGGTGGCGCTCGTGACGGCGTTCTTCGGCCTTACCGGCACCGCCGGTCTCGTCATGGGCGGTTCGGTTATCGCCACCCGCCTGTTCGGCGGAGATCTTCCGGGCGACGCATCCTTCATGCCGTCGCCTGGCGATGCGGTGCGCCTTTGCGCCGGTGTCCTCATCATCTCGGCTGCCGCCTCCTTCCTTGCTGCCCGGGAGGCTGCCCGCGCCCAACCCGGTGCAGTCTTCAGGGAGGAGGCATGACATACCGGCACCTGATGGCGCGAGCGTTGCTCGGGGCCTCCCTGGTCACTCTTCCGGCGGCATCCGCCGTTGCCGAAACCGACATCAGCTGGGAAAGCCGGTTCTGGGACCGGTCCGGCAACGCCGATCTGGTGCTGCCGCTGCCCTGTGGTGGCGCCATGGCCTTCCAGCGTGTCGACACGCCGGTTCCCGGAGGAGATCCGGCGAGCGACCGGCCGGTACAGCTGGGCCTTGCCTCGAGCGAGGCAGGCTATGTCGACTACCTACGCCGCGCCTTCATTCGGGGCGGGTTCAATGACCCGGAGGATGACTCCGCCTTCTACTACATCGGCCGCTACGAACTCACCCGCGATCAGCATGCGGCGCTCCTCGGCAACTGTTCCCGGCCCTCTGTTCCCGGCACGGTTCCGGCCTCCGGTCTTTCCTGGTTTGATGCTGTCGATGCGGCGAGGCGCATGACCGAATGGCTGCGTCAGAACGCCCCTCGGGCGCTGCCGCACGAGGACGGGGCTCCAGGCTACGTCCGTCTGCCCACGGAGGTCGAATGGGAATATGCCGTCAGGGGCGGGGCGGCAGTCGACGGCTCCGTCTTCAATCAGCGCACCTATCCTCTCGGCGGTCCCATGCGCGACCATGGCTGGCACCAGGGAGCGGACTCGGCACGTGGTCAGCTGCGTCCCGTGGGCGTCCTCGATCCCAATCCGGTCGGTCTTCACGACGTTTATGGCAACGTCGAGGAAATCATGCTCGAGCCCTTCCGGCTCAACGCCCTGGGGCGTCTGCACGGGCAGGCCGGTGGTGTGGTCACCCGCGGCGGCTCGATCCTGTCGCGGGCCTCGGAACTCTCAAGCGGTCTGCGCCAGGAGTTTCCGGCCTATTCCATGACGGACGGCAAACCGGTGGCTCTCGACACCTTCGGGGTGCGGTTCGTGATCGGCATTCACCTGTCGCTGTCGACGGAACGAACCAACCGGCTAAGGAACGCCTGGCTTGATCGCTTCAACGACAGCGGCGACGCCGACACCGACGCAAGCCTGACGGACATTCTCGACATTCTCATTGCCGAGGAACTCGAACTCGAACGGCGCCTCATGCTGGAAACGGCTCGTCTGCGGGCAACGGAGGCCGCGCGCGAACGCGAGGCCGGCCGGCTTGAAGCCATGAAGGCGCTCATCATCGGTGGTGCCGTCCTCGTGCAGTTCCTTCGAGAAGACAGTTCCGGGATCGAGCTTACGGTCCGTGCCGTCGCCACCTTTGACACCGCAATCGAAGAAGCCGAAGCCAGTGACGGTTTCGTCAGCGAGGAGACAATCGAACGGTTGGTTGCCAAACGCGAAGAGGTGAAGGCCGGCCTGAGAGACCGGGAGTCCCGCTTCGCTCTCAACTTCCTGAGCTACAGGAGGAACTTGGTCACAAGCGCCACAGGCTACGATCTGGAGGAACGCGATCAGGCACTCGGCATCCTTCTGAAGGAACTCGAACTTTCCGGCAGGGAAGGCCTCAAACCCCTTGTCCGGGACTTCCACGAGGACATTGCCGCCTACGCCGCCAACCCGTCCCTCGAGACTCCGCAAATCCGCGCCCTTGCCCTCGAATGACGGCTGGCTCCGGTGTCGAAGAAGCGCTGCGGATCACCATGGCTGCTTCCATCCTTGGGCAACTCGTCAGGCCGCGGCTGCGCTGGAGCAGGTGCACGAACAACTGAAGACACTTCAGTCAGGATCCGAGACCGGCACAACGCTCCGTCGTCCTGACCATCTCACTGCCAGGAGACCTGTCGGACGAGATGCTGGCTGAAGAGATCGTCGAACTCGTCTCGCTGGACATAGAATCTCTCGAGTTCGTCGCCAGAGAGGACTTCACCAGCCGGCAGACGCAGATCGAGGGGATTGATCTGCTCGTTGTTGACCAGAACTTCGTAGTGAAGGTGGGGCCCCGTGGACCGCCCGGTACTGCCGACAAAACCGATCGTCTGACCCTGTCTGACGCGACTGCCGGAGGCAAGGCCTTGGGCGAAACGACTCATGTGGGCATAGGCCGTCTTGTAGGTGCTGTTGTGGCGGATTCGTATGTAGTTGCCGTATGCGCCATTGTAGCCAATCGTTTCAATCACGCCGTTGCCCGCCGCCAGGATAGGAGTTCCTGTCGGAGCACCGAAGTCGACGCCCTTGTGCATTCTGGTGTAGCCGAACAGCGTGCGCTGGCCGAAGCCCGAGGTGATGCGGGCGCCGTCAATGGGAGTTCGCAGGAGGGCCTTGCGCACACTCTCGCCGACGTCGTTGAAGTAGTCCGCAAAACCGCTTTGCGGGGTAAACTGGTAGACGGGCAAGGCCGCGCCGGAAACGTTGAGCGACATGAAGAGCGGCAGGCCGTGACGCACCACGTCCCCGGCCTCGTCAACGTAGCGTTCATAGAGAATGGAGAAGCTGTCACCGCGCTGGATCTCGCGCTGGAAGTCGACATCGAAACTGTAGGAGAAGATCATCCTGTGGAGAACGTCCAGGGGTACGCCCCCGTCGACCGCGGCCTTGTAGAGGCTGCTCATGATCTTTCCGCTAACGGCCACGTACTGCCGTTCAAGGGGCAGCTCCGTACGTTCGGCGGCGTAGGCGCCGTCACCGCCGCGCCGGACGGCGACCCGTTCTCCCGGCACCGGCGTCATGGCGAGTTCGAGAAGACCATCCGCATCGAAGACGGCGTCGAAGTGCTGGCCTGCTCGGATGCGGCGCAGGTTGAACACCTCGCCGAGGGCGAGTGTTGCGGCATGGGCCTGTTGTGTGTCGGCCTCGATCTCCAGGAGTTCCGTCATGAAGATCTCGCCAGCCTCAACCACGAAGGCCTTGTGAGTGAGTGCCGGTGACTCCGGAACTGCCGTCTCTGCCTCGGGTGGCGTTTCAACGGGAGCAACATTCCCGATGTCCGCGTCATCGGTCCTTTGCGTCGCCACGACGTCCGCTGTCGCCTCCCAGGTCCCTTGCCGGTTGACGATAATGCCGCGACCAAGACGCATCGGCTTCTCGGCAATTCTGGTCTCGCCTGCTTCGTCAGCCGGACTCTCGGCTGCGACGGCCTCGTCGGTGACGGGGGCAAAATCAGGTCGGTAAGGTGTCGCTGTGATTTCGGAAACGTACCCGGTTCCGGAAAGACTGGCCTGCGCGTAGCGATCGTCACCGAGAGAGACGGATGCCGTAACAAGCCGCACTTCACCATCCGCGGAATCCAGGATGACCCGGACTTCCTGCCCGGGTTGCATGCTTCGCGGATTGAAATGATTGGTCAGTGCCCTGATCGCCCGGTCCGCTTCGTCACGCCGGGCGCCGGCTCCCAGCAACACGGACATCAGCGTGTCACCTGGTTCGACCACGATGACGCTGCTCGTGACGTCAGCCGCCACCTCGATCATCGTCGCCTCAGGCGCCTCCGCTCCAGGCGGCATCAGTTCCTGGATGGCGTCGAGCACCGTTTCAACGCTGAACACCCTCCGACCGGTGAAACCGCCTCCGTCCGGATTCCGCCGGGCGAGAATGAGTCCCTCTTCGTGCGCATCGAGGATGGCGATGCCAAGGACCCGAAGTCTTGATCCCGCCGGTCCGGGAACGAACGCGAGGTGCAAACGCTGGCCTATGCGCAGGCGTCTGGGATCATAGTGATTGCCGATGGCACGCGCCGACTCGATGGCCTCGTTGATCGTCGTCCCACCGTTGACCAGGAGACCGGTGAGTGTATCGCCCGAAGTGACGTTGAGCGTCACAAGATGCTGGGAACCTGACTCCAGGTTTTCCAGGGCCTTGAGGAGGTTGGCATCAGTGATGTCCGGCGCAACTTCCTCCGGAAGAAACGGCTTGCTGTCGTGTCTGGCACTCCACGATTTGTCGAACCTGCGCAGAGCGATGGCATGATGGTTCTCCTCCACCGCAATGCCGAGGGCCTGCAACAGCGGGCCGGTTTCGCCGTCGGAGAAGACGAACTGCACTCTCTGGCCGATCTGCAGGGATCGCAGGTCCACCAGATTGCCAATCGCCCGGATCGCAGCGTCGGCGTCGCTCCGGGAGGCCCCGGCACGCACCGCAAGGCGCATGAGCGTGTCGCCCTTGCGCACGTCAAAGTGACGGCTGAAGAGACCGCTTTCCGTGGTGCGTGGCGGCGATTCAGCTATCGCTGCCGTCAGTGTCTCGTCGAGCGGACCATCAATCCGGGTGGCGCGGAAGCTGCCATCCTCGAAACGACTCGTGATGACATGGAATCCGTCCTGGAGAGAGAGGATGATCTCGACAAGCTCGCTCGTGCCGTCGCCGCCCTGGCGCGATCCCACGGTGACGGTATCGCCGATCTGGAGAGTTCTGGGATCAAAGACCTGCGTCAACGCATCGATGGCGCGCGCCGCCTCGCGGGTATCGCTGCCGACCTCGTCAAGGAGTTCGACGAGGGTATCTCCGGCGGTCACGCGAACATGCACCGTGTCGGCGCTCTCGTTGGAGGCCCATGCAAGCAGTGACGATGCGAGGACCAAGACAGAGACCCTGATCGTCAAACTGGGTACCATGAACGTCGTGTCTCTTGGCCTGGACATTGCCCCCGCATCGCGGCGTGGAGTGTTCCGTGGCGGCAAACGTGATGAACGGACCCGGCTTTGTCAAACCCGCCGGACACGAAGCGAAAAAGGTGTTTGACAGGCAACACCCTGACTGTCTATAACCGCGGTTCCCCGGTCGCCGGATTCGGTGACCGAAGAGGGACTGTTTGACACGTGAAGAGATGGAAGAGATGCGTGGGCGGCGGTGCGTCACGCACTGCACGTGCATGGCACGTCAGGTCACGCATACTCTCGGACCGGGATTCCTCTCAAGAGGGGTCCCGGCCAAGTACAGTCAATGGATCCCAAGAGATCCTTTGAGCGTGACCGAACACGTAACATGTTCGTGCCAGATGAAGTCTCAAGCTTCAAAGCAAACTTGAGAGTTTGATCCTGGCTCAGAACGAACGCTGGCGGCGTGCCTAACACATGCAAGTCGAACGAAGGCGCCCCTTCGGGGGTATCCTTAGTGGCGGACGGGTGAGTAACGCGTGGGAACCTGCCCTGGTGTGGGGAATAACTACGGGAAACTGTAGCTAATACCGCATACGCCCTTCGGGGGAAAGGCTTCGGCCGCACCGGGAGGGGCCCGCGTCGGATTAGCTTGTTGGTGGGGTAATGGCCTACCAAGGCCGCGATCCGTAACTGGTCTGAGAGGACGATCAGTCACACTGGAACTGAGACACGGTCCAGACTCCTACGGGAGGCAGCAGTGGGGAATTTTGCACAATAGGGGAAACCCTGATGCAGCGACGCCGCGTGGGTGAAGA